>CAZSOQ010000051.1:11064-26064 GCA_964608495.1 uncultured Armatimonadia bacterium
ACCGCCGCAGGCCGCGGAGGACCCCGGCCTGTCCAGACCACCACACCACCACCGCAGGCCGCGGAGGACCCCGGCCTGTCCAGACCACCACACCACCACCGCCGCAGGCCGCGGAGGACCCCGGCCTGTCCAGACCACCACACCACCACCACCGCAGGCTAAAGCCTGCGACTACTATTGGCCATCGTCCCCGCACTGCCGCAGGCTGAAGGCTGCGACTACGGCTATGGCCCAGCTATGGCCCAGGGGCGGTCTTGTCCCCGGGTACCCCCTCCTCGATGCAGCCCAGGTCGCCGGGGCGCAGGAAGCGGCGCCGGATCTCAGCGTCCTCCTCCGAGTCGGGCAGGCGGCCCCGCTCGTCCAGCAGGCGCGGACGGACCAGGATCACCAGCCGGCTGCACACCTCGTTCGTGGACTCGCGGCGGAACAGAGGGCCGATGATCGGGAGGTCCGCCAGCAAGGGAATCCTGCGGTAGGTCGTCTCGGTCTGCCATTGGATGAGCCCGCCGATGACGATCGTCTCGCCGTCCTTCGTGCGCAAGGTGGTGCTCGCGTTGCGGGTGCTCAGCCGCGGCAGGCCTGTCTCGGCGTCCAGCTCGACGATGTTCGAGACCTCGATGCTCAGCCAGGTGGTGATCTCGCGATCGCCACCCGTCCAGGGCCGGACCTGAAGCTGGACCCCGACGGGCACGGTCTCTATGCGCTCCTGCTGCTGCCCCCACTGCAGGTAGGTGACCTTGATGAAGCGCTGCTGGCCGATGAAGATCCTGGCGTACTTGCCATTGGCGGCGGCCATGCGCGGATGGGCGCGGATCACGGCGGAGCCGCTGGTGATGACGGCCTGCAGACGGGCCTGCAGAACGGCGGTGTCCGCGATGACGGCGTCCAGACCGTCGCCCTCGAGGCGGCGGAAGGAGACGTCGCCGGTGGAGGTGTCCACGGAGGCGCCGTGGCCGGGGCTCTGGTACAGCCAGTCCAGGCCGGCTGCCTTGGCGCCCTCTTCGGTCAGCTCGACGGCCATGGCCTCGATCATGATCATGGGCGGCGGGGCATCCGTGGCCTCGAGGTCATGGCGGATCTTCTCGAGCATCTGGGTGGGAGCCGTGACCACGACGGCGTTCTGCTCGGGGTTGTCGTGCACGTACTTGAACAGGAAGGTGGGCAGGAGGGACACGGCGTCGCTGGCCTTGAGGTAGCGCACGGGGAAGGAGCTGGTGCCGCTGCGGCGATAGGTGGTCAGGTCGGCGGGCACGCCTTCGCTGAGCATGTAGACGTCCCTGACCGGGGACAGGGCGAGGCCATAGCCTGCGGCGATGCCGTTGATGATGTCGAGGGCGGGCATATCAACGACGTTGAGGCTCACCTTGTGCTGGACGGCATCGTCCACGGCGACGCTCAGGCCGCCCTTGTCGGCGATCTCGGCCACCACCTTGTGGAGGTCGGCCTTGACGGCGCGGACCGAGAGCATGTCGTCGTGCCGAAGAACCTCCAGGGACCCTTCCTTCTCGGTCTCGCCTTCGGCCGTCTGGGCGCCGGTCTCGACGGTGCGCTCGCCCATCACGGTGAGCATGAAGGTCTGGCGGTCCTCGCTGAGCACGGCCTCGACGCGGGAGGGCTCGGTCATGGTGACCTGCATGACCACGCCCAGGCCCTGAGGGGCGTTCTGGGGCACCAGGAAGCTCACCGTGCTGACAGGCTCTTGGTCCACCTGGTAGAGAGTCTTCTCGAGGGCCAGGCGGGCCTGGGGGAAGCGAAGTTGCACTTCGGTGGACCGGCGCCTGTTGTACAGGGCGCCCTCGGAGCCGTCCTCGGGCTCCCATACGAGGATGCCGTCGGCCTTCACCTGGATCTGGACGCCGTTGCTCAGACGGGTGATCTTCGCGTCGCGGATATAGCAGTAGGCCTCCTGGCCCACGCCGTCGGCTCCGAGAACCAGGTCGGCCGACGCGGCCAGGAAGCAGACCGCGAAGAGGATCGGCAGCGGATTGCATGGGTTGCGCTTAGCCAAGGCCAAGGTCTCCCGATTCTAGATGGTGGAGGGACGGCTCGTCCGGCGGGGCGCCCTCACGAGCCCTGGGCTGGACGAGCACCCAGACTTCTCGCGCGACGTCGGAGGAGGTCCTCCCGCGAAGCAGGCTTCCGAAGGTGGCCCAGTCGCCGTGGGGCCAGGGCCGGCGCGTCTCCCTGCTCGTCTCGCCCAGGATCACGCCGCCCGCCACGACGGTCTGGCCCGAGCGCAGGCACAGAGAGGTGCGGACCCGGCGGCGAGACACGGCGGGCTCGGTGCCTCCGCCGATGATGCTGTCGCTCTCGATGAGGGCGTTGATGTTGATTACATCGCCCGAGGTGAAGGGCTGGCAGCTCAGGCGCGTGCCGGCGGAGACGGAGGTCAGGGCGACCTCCTGCTCGTACCCGACGAGGCGCCAGAAGTACTGCTGCTCGCCGACGAAGAGCTGGCCTGTCTCACCGTTGAGCACCGATATTGAGGGAAAGGCTTTGACCTTGACCAGGCCACGCCTGCGCAGGTCGCGGAGGCCGGCCAGGATCTCCCTGGGCTGTCGGTCGGTGACCTCCACGGAGATCGTGCCCTCGCTGCCGAGGCGGCCGTAGGTGGTGCCCCCGGACAGGCTGATACTGGCCTCGTGCCTCTCGTCCTCGCTGGTGGCGATCTCCAGGACCCATCCGCGGAGGTTGGCGTACCAGAGGGGCTTGTCGAGCTCGGCCACGTCGCGGGCCACCTTGTCTATCAGGCGCTGAGGCCCAGTGACGATCAAGGTGTTCGTGCCCGGGTCCGAGTGGACATAGGTGAGCAGGCAATCGGGCAGGGACTGGAAGGCGCTCTCGGCCGTGATGTGGTGCAGCGGGATAGACTGGGCGCTGGAGGCCCAGTAGGCCGAGGCGGTGTCGGGGACGCCGCTGCTGAGGTAGTAGGCCTCGACGGCGCGGACGGGGCCGTCGCCGCCGCGGACCGGGCGGGGCTTGCTCAGGGACAGCCCGTAGCCGTTGGCCAGGGCCTCGAGCAGCTCGTCGAAGGTAACGTCCATCAGATGGACGCTGGCCCGCCGCTGCACGTAGTCGTCCACGTAGACGGTCACTGCACTCAGGGCGGAGGCCTGCCGCACCAGCTCGTGCAGGTCGGCGTTGACCGCATCCACGGTCAGCAGGCCGTCCCTCTCGGTCACGTGCAGCCGTTCCTTCGCCAGGATCTTGTCCTGCCGCTGGGGCTCGGGCTCGCCGGGCCTGTCGCTGGTGACGAAGATGAGTAGCTGGCTGCGGTCGCGGGTGGGCTCCATGTCCACGCGGATGGGGCCGTCCTCGTAGGGGATGTCGTCGGCGCGGCCCCGCGCCTCGTCGTCGCTCTGGCTACGCCACATGCCGAAGACTCCCGACCTGTAGAGGACGACGGAGCAGAGGAGCCCGATGCTCTCTCGCGCGCCGGGCGGGACCTCGAACTCGAGGTGGCTGACGGGATGGCGGCCGACGCTGATCATGGGCGCCGGCGCTCCGCGCACGTTCCTCAGCAGGAAGGTGAAGCGCCGCGTCTGCGTGCGGCGCCAGTTTCCGTCCTCGTCCTGGTGCCAGTAGGGACCGTAGTCCCAGCTAGTCTTGATGACGCCGTCCGCCTTCAGGCGAATGCGCACGCCGTTAGGCAAGGGCTCGACCTGTACGTCGGTCAGCTCGCAGAACTCGAGCAACTGACCCCAGCCGAGGCCGGCCAGCACGGCAAGCGCGGCTGCCAAAGCCCCCAGGTTGCGGAGCGACCTCGTGGACAGCGTCACTGCATCGGTGCCTCCAGGTCGAATTCGTCCCTGATGGTGGCCTCGTCCTCGGCGGGCAAGTGGCCGGTCGGGGAGAGGATGCGGGCGGTGATGAAGATCGCCAGGTCCACGTCGGTGCGTTCGATGCTCTTGGAGGTGAAGAAGCGGCCGATGATCGGGATCTGGCTCAGGATCGGTATGGCCCTGCGGGTGGCGCGCTGCTCCTGCTGGCGCAGGCCGCCGATGATGACGGTCTCGCCGTCCTGGACGCGGACGGTGGTGGTGCTGGACCGGGTGGTCTTGGTGGGCAAGCCGGTGATGGCGTCGGGGGTGCTCAGGGTGCTGATCTCCTGGTCGAGGTCTAGGATGATCTCACCGCCGCCGCCGGTAAGCGGGGTCATCTCGAGGCGGACGCCGGCGTCTATGTAGTTCGAGCTGCCCCGCAGGTTCACCGGGATGCTCAGGTACTGCTGCACGCCGATGAAGATCGAGGCCTGACGGCCCGAGATGGTGGCCACGCGGGGATTGGCCCGCACCCGGCCCTTGCGGTTCGTGACCAGGGCGCTGAGGTTGGCGAAGAAGTCCGTGGGCAACTTGGCGACGGCCGAGAGGACCAGGGTACCCGTGAGCGAGTCGGTCTGCACGCCGAAGTTGGCGTTGCTCAGGCCCAGCGTGGCCGTGAAGGAGTCAGCGTCCAGGTCCGTGAACTCGACCACCAGCACGTCCAGCATCACCTGCTGGGCGGGCACGTCGAACTGCTGGATGTCCTGGCGGAACTTCTCGACCACGGACGCGGGGCCCGAGAGCACCACGGCGTTGCGGTCGGTGTTGACTCGCACGTGGCCCTGCAGAAAGACGGGCAGGAGCTTCTGCGCCTGGGCCGGCGCGACGTACTTGGTGGTCACGGACTCGATCTCGGACAGGAGATAGGAGGAGGGGTTCTTGGGCATGCCCTCGCTGATGATCTGGATGCCGTCCACCTGGGCGGAGGAAAGGCCGTAAGCGTCCACGATCAGCTCGATGACTTCCGCGGCGGGCTTGTCCAGGATGTGGATCGTGAGCTTGCGCTTGACGGTGTCGTCCACGATGAGCCGAAGCTTCGCCTCGCGGGCAAAGGACGTCAGCAGCTCGTGGGCGTCCACGTTGACAGCGTGGAGGTTCCAGCCCTTGGGCGCCGGGGTGATGGTCAGCGTCAGCGGGGGCTCTTCCGGTTTCTCCTCGGCCTTGTCGTCCTTCTTCTCGTCCTTCTTCTCCCCGTCGGCGGCGGCCTTGGCCTCGGGCGCGCCGCGCTCGGGCCGCTGGGCAATCTGGACGGGCGCGCCGGGCTGCACCTGGGCCGCCGGGGCGTCCGGCGCCCCGATCGTCTCGACCGCATCAGCGCCGCCCGCCTGGGCCCAAGCGGCGGATAGAGAGACAAGGATGACAAGACAGATGATCGCGCCTACGACAAGTAGCCTCATGGGCCAGCCCGCTCCCCAAGATACAGGCGGTCGCTCGGGAAGCCACGGTTCGGGTGGCCCAGCCTCGCGAGGACGGCCTGGCGTTCTCGAATCAAGACACCTGAGACCGCGAAAGGGTTCAGTCCGGCATCTACCGCGCGGGCAATCCTGCGCCCTGCGCGGCAGGGCGAGGCAAGGCCCCAGGCAACCGGCGCCATGACGAGGGCGCTCTTGCGGCGGCTCTTCGGCGGCCCGCAGTCCCCGGCTTCAGGGCTTGCCCGCGCCAATGGTACGCCTCCGGCGGCTATCCTGCAAACTTGGCGACGGTCTCATGGTAGGCGGGAAGGGGGACCGGCGCCGGGGCCAGGCCCGCGGGCTGAAGACCGTCACCTGCAGGGAACGACCACCCCCAAACCACCCCCGCGGGCGTGCGCTTCGCGCAACCCGCGACTACAGGGTCGAGAAGGAGCGTGAAGGGAGGACTACACCCGTCGGGAAGCCCCAGCCGGAAGGTGAGAACATGACCCACCGCGTCATTGACAACCACTGTCACTACCAGAAGCGGGACGGATACCTGGAGCGGATGATCGAGGCCGCGGGCGAGGCCGGGATCGAGAAGCTGTGCCTGAACGGCGGCGGGCCGAGATGGCGGCAGCATGACAACGACGGGGTGATGGCCGCTGCCGAGAGGTACCCCGATGCGGTCATCCCCTTCGCCTTCGTGTTCCTGGGGGAGGATTCGGCCGAGGACGTGCGCGCCTGGCACCGTGGCGGATTCCGTGGCCTGAAGACCCAGTACCCCACGGCCATGTACGACGACGACGCCTTCTTCCCAATCTACGCAGCCGCCGAGGAGCTGGGGATGCCGATCCTGTTCCATACCGGCATCAGCGCCCGCTTTGCGGAGCACGACCGGTGGGATACCTCCTCGCGGTATATGATGCCCATGACGCTGGACCGGATCGCGCGCTGCTTCCCGGGTCTGACGATCTGGGGCGCGCACCTGGGAGTGCCGGACACGTGGCATGCGGCGATGCTGATGAGGGTCCACCCGCGCGTCTACTTCGACCTGTGCGGGATTGACACAAGCGGCAGGAAGTGGACGACCATCTGCAGCTTCGGCGAGATGTTCTACGGCGGCGAGGAGCACTGGGGGAAGCTGGTCTTCGGCAGCGAGGGCGGGCCCGAGGGCTTCGCGCCGCTGCTGCGCGACTACCAGGCCCTGCTGGAGGAAGCGGGCGTGAGCGAGGACGTGAAGCGCCGGGTGCTGTGGGGGAACGTGGCCGAGGCGCTGGGGATCGGCGACTAGCGGGCCGAGGACCAGGCGCTAGCGCGGCGCCGAGGGGTCCACGGCCGGGCTGGGCGCCAGCTCGGTCCAGCTCATGATCACGTCGTTGTCGCCGGTCAACTCCCAGTCCCACAGGCCCGCGCCGATCACGCCCGTGTCCTCGTCATAAGTCGCCAGCGGGTCGCCGATGTGGCTCTTGCTGAGCGTCAGCAGATCGTCGCGGAACCACGAGTCGCCCGTGTCCAGGTCGGTCACCTGCACGGGCACGGTGAAGCTGAAGAGCACGGTGGCGTTCGTGATGCCGTCGCCCAGGGTCGTGAAGGAGAGCAGGTCGCCGAAGCGGGTGTCCCGCTCCTCGTCGAAGGCGGTGACGTAGCGGTATTTGCCCGTTTCCTTCATGCCCTCCAGCTCGCAGCGCACGTGGCCGCCGTCCTGGATGAGGTTGAAGGCACGGGCCACGGGGCGGAGGATGTCGAGAGTGAGCAGGTCGGTATAGGCGCCGGCGAATTGGCGGGTGCGGGTGGTCACCACGACGTCGCCGGAGTAGCCGAAGTGGGAGTTCTCGACGCTGAGGTCCACCGTACCCTCGTACTTGCCGAAGATGGCCTGGTTGCTCAAGCCGCCGTTGGCGGCCTCGACCACGACGACTCCGGCCTGGTAGCCCTCGGGGCAGGGGGCCTCGACGACCGAATTGGTCCATTTCGAGGCCGCCAGCGGGGTGCCGCCCATCAGCAGCCGCCCCTCTTCGACGCCGAAGGAACCATCCAGGTGCAGGACCTCGCCCGCGCGGCAGGAGCACAGGACGCCCGGACGCAGCGCGGCGGTGGTGTAGGCCCGGCCGACCCAGGTGAACTGGGCGCCCAGGAAGGGGTCCTCGCGCAGGCCCACGGTATCCATCAGGGTCAGGGCCTCGCTCACGTTGAGCGGCCGGATCAGCGGCTCCGTCGGCCGGGTGTTGTTCTTCTCGATGAGACGCTCGAAGAAGTAGGGCACGGCGTCGGCGGCGAACTCGGTCTTCACTGACCGGTTCCACCCGAGGAAGGCCGCGGAGCCCATCGCCACGAAGGCCTCGCCGATCTCGGGCTTCTCCGTGGACTCGCAGGCGCAGGCGACCGTGATGTTGTTCGGGGCAAGCCGGTCGTTGTATTTCTGGATGAACCCCGTGGTCGCGGCGATGACGGAATCGCGTAGGACGTTGTGGGGGTCGGTGATGTCGCAGACGACCGTGGCCTTGACGAGGAGCTGGGCGGCGATGTCCGCCGCGTAGGCCGAGAGGATGGCGGGGTCGTTCGCCCGATGCACCGTCGCCAGCGTGAAGGTGTCGTTCCCAGCGAGGTTCTTCGCCCAGCTCCCGTGGGTCGTCAGCAGCAGCACGTCATAGTCCGCCAGGTCCTCTAGCACGGCCAGCGTCAGGTCCTGGTTGGGCGCGACGTCAAAGCCCGCGTCCTCCAGGTATCCCGCCACGAGCTCCGTGATGCCCCAGAAGCCCGGCCCAAGGCTGGAGAAGCAACCCGCCTTGCCCAGCTCGGGCATCAGAGTGGTGAGGCTCGCCTGGGCCGGCGCGACTCGGCGCGCGGGCAGGGCCGTGCTTCCGCCCACAGGCAACTGGAAGCCCAGCAGGTAGACGTAGAGCTCGCCCGTGGGGGTCTCGACGGAGACCGTGGTGCCGTTGGACGACAGGGCGCAGAAGGCGACCTCGTCCTGCCGGCCCAGCCAGTCCAGGAAGTCCTGCAGCGCGGCGGCCCGATCGTCCGCGACCAGGGCCTCGCAGTAGCGGCCGGCGGCCTCGGCCAGGAGCAGGGGGTAAGGCTCTTCCTGGGGGCCGACCAGCAGGGCCGCGAGGAAGGCAGCGGCGTCCTCGTGGTCCAGCACGCCGTCGTCGGTGAGGTCCCAGGAGCCGTCCCAGCCTCCCCCCGGCGCATGGGCCGCCGACCACGCGGCGCTGAAGTCAGCGAAGTCCTGGAGCGTCGGGGTGCTCTCGTCACAGGGGGCCGGGGCGGCAAGCAGTGGGGCGAAGGCCAGGAGCAATCCGATGGGGCGCAGGCTCCTCACGGGAGTCACCTCGGCTGCGTCTGTTGCTGCTGTCCACACCCCCGCACTCCGTCTAGACTTTAGCCCTCCTGCGCGAAAGGCTCAAGCCTCATCGCCTCGACACACATGCCGACGATGTGATAGTCCACCTTCCACGGATTGCCCTTGTGCCCGCTGTCGTCCGCGTACCATCCGCCGTAGTCGGGGTCTACCAGCTCCCGCTGGAAGAAGCGCACGGTCTTGTCGCAGGGCTCCCAGAAGTCCGGCCTGCCGCGCAGCACGGCGAAGTGCATGAGGGCGCGGGTGGCCTCGCACTGCTCCCACCATCCCTTGCTCGACAGGAGGGGCTGGCCGTCGGGGGTGGCCCAGGTCATCACGCCGCCGGCCTCGGGGTCGTAGCCCGAGCGCACCCCGGCCTCGAGCAGAGCCGTCGCGGCGGGAAGGTAGTGCAGCGGGAAGCCGCGCTCGACGGCGCTGGAGAGCAGGTAGGCCCACTCGAATTGGTGGCCCACGTTGGTCTTGCCCCCGCGGGCGAAGGGCAAGTCTCGCCAGTCGGCCGTGAAGTACTCGGGCAAGGCGCCGTCCTGCTTGCGCACGAGGCGCGTGAGCACGAAGTCGGCCACGCGGCGGGCGTCGTCCCTGATGTGCTCGGCGCCGGGGAGATCGCCCAGCGCCAGCAGGGCCTCGAAGAGGTGCATCACGGGATTCTGCGACGCAGCATGCCCGGGCCCACCCGGTACCCGGCCGCTGATAAAGTCGCGGTCGGTGCGAAGCAGCAGCCCGCCGTGGCTGTCGGTCAGGTGGTGGGCCACCACGTCCCAGGCCTGGAGCGCGGCGTCCAGGTACTCCTGGTCGCCGGTGACGCGACAGGCGTGGGACAGGCCGAAGATGACGAAGGCGTGGCCGTAGCTGTCCTTCATCGTGTCGAGCACGGCCCCGCCCGGGCCGCAGGAGAAGAACCAGCCGCCGAGCTCCTGGTCGCGGAAGGCGTCGAGAAGGAATCGCGCGCCGCCTCGCAGGGCCCGCAGGTAGGCCTCGTCGCCGGTCAGCTCATACCCCACGGCGAAGTCGTAAAGCAGACGACCCTGGGAGACCAGCGTGCCGTGGGAGCCGGGCAGGCGCCGCCACTGCCGGTCCAGGTGAGGCAGGAACAGTCCCTCCTCGGTGACGGCGCCCTCAAGCCAGTGGGGCAGGATGTCGGTGAGCAAATGGTCCCTGAACCAGCCGAGGTCCACGGGAGGTCTGCCGGCCTTGGGGTCCATCATTGGGTCTCTCCTCGCTGAGGGCGGCACGGCCGCTCTCGACCACAGTGACACGAAGTACAGCCCGCGCCGTGAGGGGCCCCAGCGCGGGCTCTTGTTTGTACATGGTCACAGTCCCAGCGAGCCAGGCCACGAAGCCCTGCAGGCCTCTGCCCGGATCCCCGACGTCACGGGACTAGGTCAGATCACTGACCGTCGTAGAGCTTGCCCCACTGGTCAATGATGGCCTGGCCGCTCATCCACTTCACGTGACCGTCGCAGTAGGCGATGTTGGAGCCGCCGTTGTGGCGGGCGTCGTCCCAGTCTCGCAGGGTCTGGTTGCAGGTTTCCCTGCTGCATACCTGCGCCAGCGCGAGGCGCCAGGGGGAGCACTCGGCCAGGTGGCAGCTATCCGCCCACATCAGGGTCTCCGCCGGGTACTCTATCCCACCCCGGGCCCCTATCTTCCGCAGCGTGAAGCTCGTGGGGGAACTGGCGTACCCGCAGAAGCCCTTATTGTAGGCATAGGATATTCTGCCGGTGCTGGGCCAGTCGCTGGGGATCCACCAGGTGGTGCCCCCGGGCGGCGTGGGGCTCATCGCGTAGGTGGACAGGGTCGTCGAAGGACACCGCCAGAGCTGGTAGTTCTTCACATAGGGCAGAACCTTCGCGTGTACGCGCCACATTACCCCTGAGTAGGTGTAGTTGGTCTCGGTCGGCATGGTCCCGTCGTAGTCCTCACTGTACATCAGCGTCGCCAGGGCGATCTGCTTCAGGTTGCTTTGGCAGCTCGCCTGCCGCGCCTTCTCTCGGGCCTTGGCGAAGACCGGGAAGAGAATGGCGGCGAGGATTGCGATGATCGCAATCACGACCAGCAGCTCTATAAGTGTGAATCCTCTGCGCATGTCAGGCACCCCCCATTTTGCAGATGCGATTACTCTTTCTCCGCCGGCTCTACCGACTCCTGGTTGTCACGGCGCGCCGATATACAGCCGGCGCTTTATTCTCCCAGGTCGGCCTCTCTTCCTTCCCGCGGCAGGTCCCCTCTGTCCCCGGCCATCGCCCGTCGCTGGTCGCACCCGCTCCGCGTATGTCCTTCAGCCCGGGCACGCCCTTTCCTTTACACCCGAAAGCCTTGCAGGTCAAGGCCTGGGAGTGGGCGAGGCGGCGCTAGAGCCCCGCCCTACAAGGCACCTCCGCAGGTTGAGACCTTGCGCCTCTGGGGCACAAGGACGGTGCCTCAGCGGGACGAAACCTCCCCTGCCCGACGATCCCCGGGCGTAAGGAGGCAGAGGCATGGCCGACTACTCGATCCTGAACATGCTGCAGCGCAGATTGGCGGACTGCCTGGCCCGGCGCCAGCCCTTCCCCACCGACCCCGCCGCGCTGCGTGAGCGCCTGAGCCGCACGCGGGCCCAACTGGTCGAGTGCCTCGGGACGATGCCGGATCGGGTCGTGGACCCGCAGGTGCGGGTCGAGGCCAGCGTGCCCCTGGCCGGCACGACCGCCGTCCAGGAGCGCGTCGTCTACCGCACCGAGGAGGACGTGTGGGTGCCCGCCCATGTCTACCGACCCGCCGATCCGGGGCACGAGCGCCTGCCCGGCGTGGTGCTGATTCAGGGCTGGGACCTGGACAAGCACTCCATGCCTGAATTCAAGGTCAAGCTTGCCGAGGCCGGGCATGTCGTCCTCTTCCCGGACAATCGCTTCAGCGGCGAGCGGCGCCGTCAGCCGACCGGCCAAGCCGAGCAGTCGAACCTGCTGCCCGTCGCGGCGCTGTTCGGGCTGACCTTCATGGGCATGAACACCTGGGACAACATGCGGGCGCTGGATATCCTGGCCGCGCGGCCGGACGTGGACCCCGAGCGTCTGGCCGTGGTGGGACTATGTTGGGGCGGGATGCAGGCCTGGACGCTGGCGGCGGTGGACGAGCGCGTGAAGGTCGCCTGTCCGGTGTGTTCGGTGTCCACCTACGAGGCGCTGGTGAAGGAATACATCGCCTTCAGCGGCGGGCACACCTGCTACGGCACCTACATCTGGGACTGGCTGCGCCACGGCGACACGCAGGACATCATCGCCTGCATCGCACCGCGGCCGCTGCTGATCCAGAGCAATGTCAACGATACGTGGTTCCCGCTGTCGGGCTATCACAAGGTAGTGGAGGAAGTGGGCGCCGTGTACCGCACGCTGGGTGTGGAGGACCGCTTCGAGGCGCAGGCGCGCGTGACCCAGCACGACATCACACCGGACTTCGGCAGCCGGATCATCCAGTGGTTCGAGGAACATCTGGGGCCCGAGGCCTGACCCGCGCGCCCCCCTGGCCCGCCGGAGTCCCGTGCCCGGCTGAGGCGCGACGCGAGGGAGGGTCTCCCCGGCGTGGAAGCAGGCGGCCAACACCCTCGGGGGGTGACGGTATGCGCACAGCCCTGCTTGTCGTGACCGGCCTGCTCGTCTCGGTTGGGACTGCCACGGGCGCCGGTGCGGCCTGGGAGTCGCTGGGTCCCGGCGGAGGCGGATGGCTGTGGTCGCTGGCCGTCGCGCCCGACGATTCGGGGACCATCTACCTGGGCTGTGACGTCGGCGGCATCTACCGCAGCGCCGACCATGGCAAGACGTGGGACATGCTCGGCGGCAGCCTGAGCAACCGCTACGTGCAGGCCGTCGCCGTGGACCCCACGGACCCGGCCGTCGTCTACGCGGGCACGCGCGGCGGCGTCTGCAAGAGCACCGACCGGGGCGATCACTGGACCCTCAAGCGCACGGGCTTCCCGGCGACCGAGACCTGGGGCATCACGGCCCCCCTGGCAGCCGTGGCGATTGACCCCTCGGATACCTCCCGTGTGCTGGCGGGCATCGGCGAGCCGCGTACCGGCCGGCTGGGGAAGGGCTCACGCGGCGGGCTGGCCGTGTCCCACGACGGCGCCGAGAGCTGGCGGTTCATCGAGACACCGGCCGAGCTTGCCGCGGCCCAGGTGTTCTCGGTCGTCTTCGCCCCGGCAGCGCCCGCCACGGTCCTGGCCGCCACCGACGCCGGTGTCTTCCGCAGCGACGATTCGGGCGAGACCTGGGCCGCTTCCGCGGACGGCTTGCCCTGCCCCCGGGCGCTGGAGCTGGCCGCCGACGCGCGTCCGGGTGTCTTCTATGCCACCTTCGCCGACCCCGAGGCCAAGACCGGCGGCGTGGCCCGCAGCGATAGCGGCGGCAGGTCCTGGCGCGTCGTGCGCACCGCGCAGGGTAGCGAGTGGGACTACTGGCGCATCGTCGCCGATCCGTCCAGGCCGGGCACGGTCTACGCGGCGTTGCGCTCGGGCAGCGGCATCCACAGGTCCACCGACGGTGGCGAGAGCTGGGAGCGCCTCACGCGCGACGACAACGTGAGGTCCGCGTGGTTCTACGTAGGGCTGGGGTGCACGGCCCTGGCGCTGGACCCGCGCGACCCGCGGCGCCTGTATTACGCCAACGACATGGAGATCTACGGCACGGCCGACGGCGGCGCGACCTGGGAGCAGCTCTGCACCGACGCCGTACGCGAGGCCACGGCCGAGGAGCCCGCACTCTGGCGCGGCCGGGGCATCGAGACCACCTGCAGCTCGGCGGTGGGCGTGGCGCCCAGATACCCGAACCTGATCTACCTGGGCTACTGGGACACGGGCCTGTGGCGCACGACCGACGGGGGTGAGACCTTCGCCTGGGTGACCCAGTCGAAGGGCTACGGCAAGGCCGCGGCGGTGGTCGTGGACCCCGAGCGGCCCTGGCGAGCGTGGCTGTCCTATGGCCCGAACTACGGGCCGCATCGGCTGTGGCGCACGGACGACTATGGCCGCGACTGGCGGCTGGTGGGCTACGAGGACACCGGCCTGGCCGCGGGCGCCGTCTTCAGCCTCGCCCTCGATCCCACCAGCCCGCCCGAGGGCCGCGTCCTCTATGCGCCCGTGGACGGCCAGGGCGTCTTCGGGTCCGGGGATGGTGGTGAGACGTGGCGACGGATTGACGCCCAGGACTGGAGGGGCCAGAGGTTCACGAACCTCGTCGTGGACCCGCGCGACCCGGCACGGCTTTTCCTCGGCGTGGCCTTCGGGCGCGATGCGGGAGGCAAGACCCTGCGCGGCGGGGTCTGGCGCAGCAACGACCGTGGGGCGACGTGGACCCTCGTCGGCGACCTACCGGAGCGCCCGCGGGTGGCCCTGGCGGGGTCCGACCCGCGAGTGATCTACGCCGCCGAGCGCGACTACTCGAGCCTGGGGCGCGGCGGCGTCTACCGCAGCGGCGACGGCGGCGACACCTGGCAGATGATGGCCGAGCGCCTGGACAAGGGGCTGGGCAACACGGCGCGGACCTACATCGCCGCACTCGCCGTGGACCCCCGCGACGCCGAGACGGTCTACGTCGCGTCGGTGGACGAGGCCTACGACGCGAACCGCGGCAAGGGCGTGTTCGTGAGCCCCGACGGCGGGAGATCGTGGCGGGCGATGAACGACGGGCTAGCGAACCTGAACTGCCACGACCTGCTCGTGGACCCCAACGACCCGGACCGGCTGTACGCGGGCACGGGCGGCAACGGCTTCTACCGATGGGGGCCGAGACCCGAGGCCAAGCCCCTGCCCGAGCCGCCGGCGAACCCTCGCCCGCCGGACCCCCTCTGCACCAGCGCCGGGGCCTGGAGCTGCACGGCCGACAGGCTCGCGGAGATCACCGCCCACGACAAGGGGTTCTGGTGGGGCAGGGGATACGTGCTGGCGCGGATGGACACGACGGGGCACGGTGCGCGGCTGGTCGCGAGACTCGATGCGCCGAGCGTGCAGAGCGGCCTCAGGGACCTGTCCGCGGCCCGAGTCCTGTCGCTGCGCCTGCGCGGCGTCAAGGCCGACGGGACCGGCCTGTGCATCTCGCGCATGGACCTGTTCGACAGCGCCAGCCACAGGCTCCGCTACGAGGCCGATCTGCTGGTCGGGCCGACCTGGACACTGTTCGAGACACCCCTGCGCGACTGGGAGGGCGAGGGATTCGACAGGAAGGCGGTGGCGCGGTGGGAGCTGGAGTTCTGGGCGCCTTATGCCGAGGGCCGGCCCTACGAGCTGGCGGTGGGGGGGATCGCCGCGCGGTGAGGGACACCGCGGCTGGCGCGGTGTGTCCTCAGTGGGAGGGCTGGCGCGGTGTGTGCTCAGTGGGAGGGCTGGCGCGGTGTGTCCTCAGTGGGAGGGCTGGCGCGGTGTGTCCTCAGTGGGAGGGCTGGCGCGGTGTGT
>CAZSOQ010000052.1:0-25710 GCA_964608495.1 uncultured Armatimonadia bacterium
GATGTAGCCCTTGTTGAACTGCATGCCCTCGACGACCTCGACCTCGGTGCGGCCGACCTTGCTCTCCTCGACGGTGATGACCCCGTCCTTGCCGACCTGCTCCATGGCGTCGGCGATGACTTCACCGATCGCGAGGTCGTTGCCGGCGATGCCCGCCACGTGAGCGATGGCGTCGCGGCCCTCCACGGGCGTGGAGTGCTTCTGCATGTCCTCGACGACGGCGCGGGTGGCGATCTCGATGCCGCGCTTGACGAGCATCGGGTTGGCGCCGGCGGCGACGATGCGCATGCCCTGCTGCACGATGGCCTGGGCGAGCACGGTGGCGGTGGTGGTGCCATCGCCGGTGTCGTCGTTGGTCTTGGAGGCGACCTCGCGGCAGAGCTTGGCGCCCATGTTCTCATAGGGCTCCTCGAGCTCGACCTCCTTGGCCACGGTGACGCCGTCCTTGGTGATGTTGGGGCCGCCCCACTTCTTCTCGAGAACGACATTGCGCCCCTTGGGCCCGAGCGTGACCTTCACGGCGCTGGCGACGGCGTCAACACCGCGCTCGAGGGCCCGGCGCGCTTCCTCTCCAAAGGCAAGCTGCTTTGCGGGCATAGGGCTCATCCTCCTTGGCTAGTCAGACTTCCTGCGGCGGCGCCTGCTGCTCTTCTTTTCCTTCTTCTCTTCGGGCAGTCGGGCCGCCAGCAACGAAGACTCCTCGACGATCAGGTACTTCTCGCCGGCCAGCTTGACCTCGGTGCCGGCATACTCGGTGTAGATGACGATATCGCCGACCTGCACCGAGACGGGGATGAGTTCCCCGTCGGGCCCGGGGCGTCCAGGGCCGACCGCGATGACCTCGCCCTCGCGGGGGCGTTCCCGAGCGGACTCGGGGAGGATGATGCCGCCCTCGGTCTTGCTCTCGGCGTCGAGGGGCTTGACGATCACCCGGTCTCTCAGAGGCTGCAACATAGGACCTACACCACCTTCCATGGGAATATTAGCAGTCCAGCGTACTGTCTGCTAATTTTCGCGGGCTGCAATATACCACCCTTTCCGGGCCGGTGTCAATACCGCCGACGGGCGGTTCGGCTGCGGCCTCTTGCGTGCGCGCCGCCGGGCGACGCGGCGTGCGGAGCGGCGGCCGTTGCCCCCCGGGGAGGGCTGTGATATGATAGCGGTGGCGCCCTGCGGTGTACGTGAAGTCCTTACAAAGCTGCGGGCCAAACATGGCCTAGAGGGAGCCTGGTCTCCGCAAGTGGCAGGCGCCGTCTCGTACGGCACCGGAAGCTTGCGGGAGGGCACCCACCTGCTCGCTAGGGTCGCGAGCTTCAGGACACACGGCACCGCGGGGGCTACTTACTTAGGGACAAGGTCGGCCCGTGCAGGGCCGGCAGCCCGGGGCAGGTGAAGCTGGCGGCATGTCGATCGTGCGTATGCGCAAGTTCTTCCGGCGCTCCCTGCGGGTGCGCCTTGGGCCCAAGGCCTTCCACTTCGGAACGCCGGTGCAGATCATCTTCTGGGGCATCGTCATCATCTTCGTGGTAGGCGCCTACTATTCCTTCGGGCCGTCGGGCGCGAGGTCTCAGGGCGAGCGGAGCGGGGGCCCGAAGCTCTCCCGCGTCGTCGCCAAGGTGGGCAAGCAGACGATCTCGCGCGAGCGCTACCAGCTTGCGCTGATGATGTCGGGCTACGACCGCATGCCGGCTTCGAGCCGCCCGTACATGAAGCTGCAGCTCGTCCAGCAAATGACTGACGAGGTGCTGCAACTGCAGGGCGCGCGGCAGGAGGGCATCAAGGTCTCGGCGGCCGAGGTGCGCCAGAAGCAGCAGGAGCTGGTGGCGGAGTCCATCAACAGCATGTTCCCCGAGCGCAGGGAACTGGTGAAGTACCTGCGCAAGAAGCAGATGACCTACGCGCAGTACAAGGACAAGGTGCTCCGGGAAAGCTTCGGCGACGAGAAGGCGATCGAGCGCCAGCTACTGGTCGAGAAGCTTCGCCAGACGGTGGAGGGCCGGGTCAGGGTGAGCGACGAGGAGCTGAAGAGGTCCTTCGAGGAGGTCAAGGCGGGGCACATCCTCATCAGGCCTGGCGAGGAGCTGAAGAGGGCCGAGGAGGCCGCGAAGAAGGCCGGCAAGCCGGCCGGCGAGCTCGACGCCGACGCCCTGGCCAAGAAGAAGGCCGAGGACCTGCTGGCGAGGGCCAGGAAGGGGGAGGACTTCGCGGCACTGGCGAAGGAGTACTCGGACGACAAGGGCAGCGGGGAGCAGGGCGGCGATCTGGGATGGTTCGCGCGGGGCCAGATGGTGCCCGAGTTCGAGCAGGCGGCCTTCGGCCTCAAGCCGGGCGAGATCTCCGGGTTGGTGAAGTCGAGCTTCGGCTACCACATCATCAAGCTCGAGGGCGAGAGGTCCAAGGTGCCCGACGACTTCGACAAGAACAAGGAGCAGTACAGGCAGACGGAGCTTGGCAACCGCAAGCAGCGGGCCTGGTCCGAGTACATGATGAAGCTCGAGGAGCAGGTGCCGGTGGAGATGGTGGACGCAGAGCTGCGGGGGTACAAGCTGGCGTCGGAAGGCAAGGAGCAGGAGGCCATGGCCGCGCTTGAGGAGGCCGTGGCCAACGACCCGCAGAACGTGGACGCCCGCTACCGGCTGGCCACCATGTACCGCGACAAGAACGAGAAGCAGCGGGCGGCGGAGCTGCTGCAGGAAGTGGTGACGACCGAGCAGGGCGCGCAGATGCCCGAGGCGCGGGTTGACCTGGGCGACCTCCTCGACGAGATGGGCAAGAGGACGGAGGCCATCGAGCAGTACAGGGCCGCCAGCGAGTGGGCCGTCGGGTACGATTTCGCCAACTACATGATCCACAGCAAGCTCCGGGAGAAGTTCGGGAAGCTCGGGCGGAAGGACCTGGTGAAGGTTGAGCAGGCCTGGATGGACGAGTTCGACAAGAACCAGCAGAGCTCGATGCCGACCATGAACTTCGGCCAGTAGACGGGCGTGGGGGGTACCGGTTCCGCAGGTGGCACCATGGATACCGAGTGCGTCAAGCTGAAGATCCGACTGGCCCAGATCGCGCCTCGCCTTGGCGACATCCAGCGGAACCTGCAGACCCACCGCGAGGTCATCGAGCGCGCCGGGCAAGACGGTGTCGGTCTGCTGGTGTTCCCCGAGCTGTCACTGACGGGCTACTACCTGCGGGACCTGGCGTCCGAGGTGGCCATCAGGGCGGACGACGAGGCCCTCCTCGGGCTGGCGGCTCTGGCTGGGCCGGTGACGGTGGTGCTCGGCTTCGTGGAGCGCGACCGGCGCGGCCGGGTCTTCTGCTCGGCGGGGTGTCTCGCCGGAGGCAAGGTCGCTCACGTCCACCGCAAGGTTTACCTGCCCACCTACGGCATGTTCGACGAGGGTCGCTACCTGACGCCCGGCGACGAGGTGCGGGCTTTCGAGGGCGACGGTTGGCGGGGCGGGCTCCTGGTCTGCGAGGACCTCTGGCACCTCTCTCCCCTACTGCTGCTGGCCGGACAGGGGACCGACCTGCTGATCGCCCTCTCCTGCAGTCCGGCCCGCGGCGTGGCCGGCCAGGGCCTCTCGAGCCAGGCCGCATGGGAGGACATGCTCCCCACCTATGCCCGGCTGCTGCAGCAGTTCGTGGTCTTCTGCAACCGCGTGGGCTACGAGGACGGCGTGTGCTTCTGGGGCGGGTCCGGCGTCTGGGGCCCCGAGGGTCGGGCGCTGGCCCGCGCGCCGGTGCTCGACGCCGCGACGGTGGACTGCGAGGTGGACCTGAGGGACCTGTACCAGGTGCGCGCGTCGTCGCCCCTGCTGGCCAACGAGAGGGATGAGCTCACTCTGCGGGAGATGGAGCGGGTCACGCGTGAGCGAGCTTGAGGTCAACTGCGAACTGGTGGAGAAGATCATCTGCGGGTTCCTGCGCGATGAGCTGGGGAAGGTCGGGTTCCCCCGCGCGGTGGTGGGTCTGTCGGGCGGGATCGACTCGTCGGTGGCGGCGGTGGTGACCGCGCGGGCGCTGGGCGCCGAGAACTGCCTGGCTGTGCTGATGCCCTACAGGACTTCCAGGCCGGACAGCCTCAGCGACGCGGAGGCCCTGGCGGCGCAGGTGGGCCTGGAGACGATCGTGGTGGACATCACGCCGCAGGTGGACGCGTACTTCGAGCGCTTCCCCGACGCCAACGAGCGACGGCGCGGGAACAAGATGGCGCGAGAGCGGATGACGATCCTGTACGATCTGTCGGAGGCCCGCAAGGCCCTGGTGGTCGGGACGAGCAACAAGACCGAGACTCTGCTGGGGTACACGACCCTGTGGGGCGACATGGCGTGCGCGGTCATGCCGCTCGGCGACCTGTACAAGACACAGGTTCGGCAGTTCGCGCGGTATCTGGGGGTGCCGGATCGCATAGTAGCCAAGCCGCCGAGCGCGGACCTGTGGACGGGGCAGACGGACGAGGGGGAGCTGGGGTTCACCTACGCCGACGCGGACCGGCTGCTGTACCGGATAGTGGACCTGCGGTGGTCGCGGCAGAGGTGCATCAGTGAGGGCTTCGCCGCCGAGTTTGTTGACGCCGTGGCCGAGAGGATGAGGCGGAGCCAGTACAAACGGCGCTTGCCGCTGGTGTGCAAGCTGTCCTCGCGCACGGTGGACCGCGACTTCCGGTACCCCCGCGACTGGGGCTACTGACTCGGAGGTGGGCGCGACGCCGTCCGGCGAGGGTAACGCAGCCGGCATCGGCACGCTGTACGTGGTGGCGACCCCCCTGGGCAACCTTGGCGATTTGTCCCCCCGAGCCGCCGACGTGCTGCGGGCCGTGGACCTGATCGCGGCGGAGGACACCCGTCGCGTCGCGCGGCTGCTGGCGCACCTCAAGGTAAACAGACCGACGACCAGCTTCCACTCCTACAGCTCGGAGGACAAGCTGCGGGGACTGGTGGAGCGGCTCGCACGGGGCCAGAAGGTGGCCCTGGTCAGCGACGCGGGCACGCCGTGCATCTCGGACCCGGGAGCGGAGCTGGTGGCGGCGGCGTGGGAGATCGGGGCGCCTGTGGTACCCGTGCCCGGCCCCTGCGCGGCGGTGGCGGCGCTGGCGGCGAGCGGATTCCCGGCGGGGAGGTTCCTCTTCGCGGGCTACGTGCCCCGGCACGCCTCGCAGCGGCGGGAGTTCCTGGCGGGGATGCTGCGGCAGCCCTGGCCGGTGGTCCTGTACGAGGCGCCCGGCCGCGTGGCGACGCTCCTGGCGGACTTGGCCCTGCTCGCGCAGCCCGACCGACAGGTGCTGGTGGGCCGCGAACTGACCAAGCTGCACGAGGAGATGCTTCGGGGGAAGGTGGGCGACGTGGCGGCGGCGTGGGAGGACGCGACGGCGCGCGGCGAGGTGACGGTGGTCATCGCGCCGGGGCAACAGGCCGCGGCTGAGGCGGGCGCGGCCGAGGCGAGCGCGCTGGCGGCCTGGCTTGCCCGCGAGGGACTGCCTCCAGGCCGGATCGCCGCGGCGCTCACGCGGTTGTGCGGCCTGAGCCGGGCTGAGGCCTACGAAAAGGCCCAGGCGGCCGCGCGGGCCGAGCGCCCGCGGCTTTAGCGGCGCGGTTGTGGTAGAATAGGGGCACTGCCAGAGGAATCCACTGTACCGAGGTGAGACGAATGCGCAAGGCGGGCGCTATGGTCACCGGACTTCTTCTTTTGATGGCTGTCGCTGCATGGGGGCAGCAGGCAGACCTGGAAGGCAACATCGTGCTGCGCGGCGGCCAGAGCCTGGCCGGGAAGATCCAATTGGCCGAGCTGGGCGTGGTCGAGGGCGCCGGCATCGGCAACACGCTGACGGGGCATGGGGCCTTCGTGCTCAAGGTCGGCGACAAGACGGAGCGCATACCGGCCGACGACATCGCCAGTGTGGACATCGAGTGGGTCAACGCCGGGACCGAGGCGGAGCCCCGGTGGGAAATCAAGAAGATGGTGGTCGCCAAGAGGGACGGCTCGACCGTCGAGGGCGCGCCGGACTGGCTGCTGCACGCGACCAACGCGTGGGTCATCGGGGCGGACAACAAGCCGATCAAGGTGCATGTCTTCCCCTTCGGCGGCGAGCCCTTCTCGCCGGATGATCTGATCGCCAAGATCCAGCTCGCCGCAGGGGCAGCGCCCGTGGCTCCCACACCCGAGGCACCGGTTGCCCCAACGCCCGAGGCGCCCACTGCGCCGACGCCTACCGCGCCAACGCCGGAGGCGCCCACTGCGCCGACGCCTACCGCGCCAACGCCAGAGGCGCCCGCACCGTCGGCCCCGACACCCGAGGCCCCCGTGGTCACCCCGGCACCGCAAGTCGGGCCCACCGTGGTGAGCGGCCCGATCATCGGGCGCGACGTGCTCGTCTTCACGGTGCGCTGCCCCAAGTGCGGGTCACTGATAAAGATCATCATCACCGCCGAGGCCATGACCGTAGAGCATATCGGCGAGTAGAGCGGACCGACGGCCCTCTCCCGGGGGCCCTGTCGCCCCGCCTTGGGCAGGGGATAAGACCCGGCGCGGCGTGAGGTGGAAGCGCCGCGTCGGGTTTCCTGTTTGCGGTTCCAGTCCTTGTGTCGGAGAAAGAGCCATGACCCCGGAAAAGCAGCTAGAGCTTCTGGCCGGCGACGCGGTGGACGTCGTATCGCGCGAGGAGCTGATCGAGAAGCTGAAGCGCGGCAAGCCGCTGCGCATCAAGTACGGCGCGGACCCCAGCGCGCCCGACCTTCACCTGGGCCACAGCGTGCCCCTGCGGCGGCTGCGTAAGTTCCAGGACCTGGGGCACCAGATCGTGTTCATCATCGGGGACTTCACGGGCAGGATCGGGGACCCCTCGGGGCGGTCGAAGACGCGGCCGATGCTGTCCGAGGAGCAGATCAGGGCCAACGCCGAGACCTACGCGCGCCAGGTCGGGAAGATCCTGGACGTCTTGAAGTGTGAGGTCGTGTACAACAGCGAGTGGTTCGGCGAGATGGACGCGGCGGACCTGTTGCGGCTGGCGTCGCACTACACGGTGGCGCGGATGCTGGAGCGCGACGATTTCGCCAAGCGGATCGCCGCCGAGACGCCCATCGCAGTGCTGGAGCTGCTGTACCCGCTGGTGCAGGGGTATGACTCCGTGGCCGTCAGGGCCGACGTGGAGGTGGGCGGGACGGATCAGCTTTTCAACCTGCTGGTGGGACGCGACATAATGCGCGCCTATGGCCTGGGGCCTCAGGTCGTGCTCACCTGGCCCCTGCTGGTCGGCACGGACGGCGCGGAGAAGATGAGCAAGTCGCTGGGGAACTGCGTGGGGATCGCTGAGCCGCCGGGCGAGATGTTCGGCAAGCTCATGTCCATCCCCGACGACCTGCTGCCCCAGTACCTGGCGCTGCTGCTGGACTACCCCGCCGCACGCGTGGAGGAGGTCAGGCGGGCCATGGCGTCGGGAGACGCCAATCCGCGGGATGTGAAGGACGAGATGGCCCAGCGGATCGTGGCGACCTACCACGACGAGGAAGCGGCCCGAGCGGCGTCGGAGGAGTTCCGGCGTGTGTTCTCGGACCGGCAGTTGCCGTCGGAGATGCCGGACATAGCGGTGAGGTCAGAGGACCTGACGGAAGGGGCCCTGTGGATCGTGAAGCTGGTGGTGCTGGCCGGCTTCGCGCCGTCGAACTCGGAGGCGCGGCGGCTGGTGCGGCAGGGGGGCGTGCGGATCAACGACGAGCCCGTTGAGGACGAGACGGCCAGCGTGACGGTGGCCACCGGAGACGTCTTGAAGGTGGGACGGCGGCGCTTCGGCCGGATCGTCGTGCGGGAATAAGGCCGCCGCGCGACCCGGCCGGCCTGCTCGGGTGGGACTGTCGCTGCCGCCCGTGCCGGTGTCCGACTACCCCTCGGGCGCCTGGCCGGGCGACGGAGGGCGCTGCGAGCCTCGCAGCTCCTCGACGCGGCCGCGCAGCTCCTCGAGCTGGGCCTCGATGTCGTCCACGCGCTGGAGGATGACCCCAAGCTCCTCGTCCAGCACCTGCCGCGCGCGGTAGAGCTCGCGAGCGCGCTTGCCGGCCTCGGCGTACTGGCGCTCGCGCTCGGTCTCGAGGCCGCCGAGCTGCGTCTGGATCTTGATGATCTCCGCCTCGACGCTGGCGCTGTGCGCAACGTCGCCGATGGCCTGCCTGGCACGGTCCAGCCAACTCACAGCGTTCACCTCTGAGCGGTACTGTGGGCGCTCCCCGACGCCGCGGGACTCAGCCGTGGCGATTCTACACCACAAGCGTCGCGCGTGCAGGTCGTCTCGCCGCGGGCCAAGGCGCTCTCACTGGGCTGAGGCCGGGCCGCCCGGCCGCAGGAGGGGCCCCGGTCGGGCCTGCATCAAGGCGGGCCCTGGGGGCGGGCCGTTGGTGCCGAGGAACCCGCGGCGGCCCATCGAACCGCGCAGGCCGAGGCCCTGTAGGCCGAGCCCCACTCCCTGAGCGCCACCCGAGACGCCGGGCTTGACCTCACACAGGCTGCGCCTGCCGTTGCCGTAGACGCCCAGCAGTATGAGGCCGCTCAGCTTCACCGGGTCGTCCGCCGCGTCGAGGCGCTGGAGGAGCTGCTCCTGAAGCTGACGGTCCTGCTCCTCGACCTGGCGGTACTTGTCGAGAGCGTCACGGGCCGCCTGCTGCTGGTCCGCGGGGTCGGCGTATTCCGAGTACATCGCGACCGCCAGCGTCTGGAGCTGGTCCTGGAGCTGTGCTTGGAGGCGGTGCATCTGGAGCTTGTACCAGAAGATCAGCCTCATGTCCTCCTGGCTGAAACCCCAGGCTTCGATGGGCCCGAAGCGCTGCTTGAGGGCCTCGCCGGTGACGACGGCGGCCAGGTTGTCGGGCTGAGGGGCCGGCTGAGCGGCCACGCCATCGCCCGTCACCTGCGCCTGAGCGCCGCACTGCTCGGCGGCCCGGCAGAAGGTGGTCGCGACCATTCCGGCGACCAGAAGGCTGGTCAGAACACGCATCGGATTCACCTCCGACCGCGCTACGGGGATAGACGCGCGCGACGGAGGAAGGTTCACGCGATTGCCGCGCGGCCGAAGAGACGCGCGGCGTTGTTGTGCAGCACCGCCAGAGCCGCCTCGCGCGAGGGAGCGAGGCGCTCGATGACCGGCGCGGAGCGGCGCCCGAAGCAGTCGTCGCCCCAGTTGGCGCCCCTGCCGTCGGTGCAGGGGCAGTCGGTGGCCCACAGCAGCTTGTGCCACGTCTGGCCGAGCAGGCACTCGCGGGTGAAGTCCTCGTCGCGGGTCAGGCCGTTGAGGCCCGAGCCGGCGGATAGGTCCCCGTAAAGGTTGGGGTAGTCTCGCAGCCAGCGGAAGGTCGGGCCGGGCTCGGGGATCGGCCCGCCGGGATAGCCGTTGACGGGCTCGGGCGACGGCTCCAGGTAGGCCCAGAAGCTCTGGGCATGGCCGATGAAGGTCGTTGCCGGGAACTCCTCCAGCACGCGCTCGAAGTTCAGCACGCCGGTGCTGTAGTTGTGCTCCTCGAGATGGAGGGTCACCGGGAGCCCCAGGTCGCCACACAGACGGTAGATCGCGCGCGAGCGGTCGTCGTCCACGGGAAGGCGCACCTTCACCTCGCCGAAGCCCAGGCACCCCGCGGCCGCGTACGCCTCGATCCGCGCCAGAGCCTTCTCGTCGCGGGGGTCCACGCAGCAGAAGGGAATCACGAGGTCCGGGGCCTGCCGGTACAGGTCGAGGACGGCCTCGGTGGGCATCATGTAGCCGTCCGGGCGGTCCTCGCTCTCCAGAGGCAGCAGTACCGCAGAAGCGCACCCGAGGCCCGTGATATGGTCGAGGGTCTGGGCGGGCGTGCGGTCGCAGTGACCGATGTGCAGATGGCAGTCAATCATGGCTGTCCCTCCTCGCGCGGGGAGTTCCGCGCGGGGCCCGGCGCACCTGTCCACCGGGCTCGCGAACCTGTTGGGCGAGGACGGCCCATCTCTCTGCCGGCAAGCGGCCATGCAGGAAGAGCCGGGAGCCCGGCCACGGCCTACGACCAGCAGGCGCTGCGCTGCATGCGCAGCCACCTGCTGGCGCTGGCCTTCGGCGTGCGGCGGATGTGGTGGTACGCCTTCCAGGACGAGGGCACGGACCGCGCGAACCCCGAGCACAACTTCGGGCTCGTGGACTGGTACGGCAGCCCCAAGTCGGCCTGCAACGCCTATCGCGCGATGGCGACGCTGCTGGGCCCGGCGGTGTGTGAGGGCTTCTGCCGAGACGTGACGCCGCCCGTCGAGCCGCAGGTGCGCATGGCCCTCTCGCCCACGACCGTGCCCTTCGTGCCCGGGCGCGACTGCTCGTGGACCTGCGGGGTGACCAGCGACTTCGACTGCCCGGTCGAGGTGGAGCTTGCCGTGCCGGGGCCGTGGGGCCAGCGCGAGCAGAGGACGACCCTCGTCCTGCCCGCCAGGGGCCGCCGGACCGTGCCCTTCACCTACCGGGCTGCCGACGCGGTGAACGAACGGACCCTGTCGTGGGACGTGCGGTGCCCCTACCGCCACGCGGGTACGAACAAGGAGCAGGTGTCCTTCAAGCGCGCCCTGTTCTTCATGGTCGCGAGGGCGCTCGCGCAACCCTAGGCGAACGGCAGGGTCGCGGCCTCAGTAGAGGAGATGAGGCTCGCGGCGCCCGAGGTACCCGTCCAGCTCCGGCTGCCAGGCGGCGCAGATCTCGTCCACCTCGGCCAGCTCGAGGAGGCGCTGGGTCGCGGCCCGACTGCCGAGCAGGCCGGCCACCTTCTCGGCCTGGAAGGTCTCGCCATACAGCAGCCGGAGAGTCCGGGCGATGTGCAGGCCGGAGGCAACAGGATCTAGGGCCTCACGGTCGAGCAGGCAGAGGTGGCAGCCGCTGCAGCGCTCGCCCGCGAACTCGCGGGTCGTGGGCGTGAACTCGGCGGGCAGGAAGCTGAGGCCGGGCAGGTCCAGCTCGTTCAGGCGCCGGGCCACCAGCCCCCCGTCCATCCACGGCGCGCCGAGGTACTCGAAGGGAGCGTCCGTCCCCCGGCCGACGGACAGGTTACAGCGCTCCAGCAGGCCGACGGCCGGGTAGAGGATCGCGGCCTTCATGGTGCGCAGGTTGGGCGACGGGTTGACCCAGGGCAGGCCCGTCTCGTCGAACCACAGCTCCCGTCGGTAACCCTCGCAGGGGACGACGGTCAGGTCCACGTCGAAGGGGTACTCGGCCCTCGCGAAGCGGGCCAGCTCGCCCGCCGTGAGGCCGTGCACCATCGGCAGTGGGTGATACTCCGCCAGGTTGGCGAAGGGTCTGTCCAGCATGGGACCGGCCACGATGTCCGGGCGCAACAGGTCCGGGCGGTCCAGCACGATGAAGCCCACGCCGGCCTCGGCCGCCGCCTTCATGCACAGGCACATCGTCGCCGTGTAGGTATAGAAGCGCTCGCCGGCGTCCTGGATGTCGAAGACCAGGGCGTCCAGGTCGGCGAGATGCTCGGCCTCGGGCGCCTTGCGCTCGCCGTACAGCGACACGACTGGCAGCCCCGTGGCGTCGTCGCGGCCGTCCGTGAAGGTCTCGTCCAGCAGGCCGCGCAGGCCGTGCTCGGGCGCGAAGAGGCGCTCGAGGCGCACGCCATCGGCCGAGGCGAGCAGGTCCAGCAGGTGGTCGCGCCGGCGATCAATCGCCGTGTGGTTGACGATCAGCCCCAGGCGCCTGTCGCGCAGGGACGCCCAGCCCGAGGCACGCTCGACCTCCAGCCCGCTGCGCACCTCGGCACGCCCGCGGCGCACGCGATGGAGGATCGGGCGGTCCACCAGCGCCGCGGCGACGGTGTTGGCCAAGCGGCGGCGCAGGTCCATCACGCTCCCCTCGCGCGAGGGGTGCACGCGGTTGGTCAGCAGCACGAGCCAGGCGCCGCTGGGGGGGTCTACCCATACCGAGGTGCCGGTGAAGCCGCTGTGCCCGAAGCCCCCCGCAGGGAACAGGTCGCCGCGGACCACCGGGCTGTAGTCTGAGAAGACGTCCCACCCCAGCCCGCGAGCCTGGCCGGGATGGCGAGACTGGGGCGAGGTCATGGCACGAACCGAGGCGGGGCTCAGGACTCGGCCCTTCTCCCCCATCCCGCCGCGGAGCAGCATGGCGCAGAAGCGGCACAGGTCATCGCCGGTGGCGAAGAGGCCGGCGTGACCCGCGATGCCGCCGAGGTAGCGGGCGTTCTCGTCGTGAACCACGCCCTGGAGGGTGTGCCCGTCCACCACCTCGGTGGCGGCGCAGGCGTCGGCAAGCTCCGCAGGCGGGTTGAAGCAGGCCGACGCCATGCCGCAGGACGTGAAGATGGCCTCTGCGGCCAGGTCGGCCAGGCTGCTGGCGGTGAGGCTTTCGAGGATGCTCCCCAGGAGGATGTACCCCAGGTCCGAGTAGATGAAGGAATCACCGGGAGGCGCCTGCAGGGGAGTCCTGCAGATGTCGTCCACGACCGCGGCCAGGCGCCCCTCTCGGTCGTCCCGGTCGGTGGGGGGCTCGGCCAGGTAGTTCTTCCAGGGCGGCAGGCCCGTGGAATGGGTCAGCAGATCGCGCAGGAGGGCACGCTCGCGCCCGTCGCCGCTGAAGCCGGGAACGTAGGCGCAGACCGGCTCCGCGAGAGCCACCACGCCCTGCTCCACTAGCTCAACCGCGAGAGTGGCGGTGACGATGGGCTTGGTGAGCGAGGCAAGGTCGAAGAGGGTGTCCTGCTCCATCGGCTGAGGCGAGGGCACCAGGCGACGGAAGCCGGCGGCATCCAGCAGAAGCGTCTCGTCCCCTCGTCCGACGCACAACACGCCGCCGGGGCACTCCCCGGCGGCGATGGCATCCTGGAAGGCCCTGGCGACCTGCGCGAGCCCGCCCATCGGCTACCCTCGGCTCCGTCAGACCCCGGCGGAGGCTTCGAGCCACTCGGCGCGGACGGCGGCGACGGCCATGACGTTGACGATGTCGTCGGGCGTGGCTCCGCGCGAGAGGTCCATGCCCGCCTTGGCCAGGCCCTGGAGAAGCGGCCCGTAGGCCCCGGCTCCGCCCAGGTACTGGGTCAGCTTGTAGGCGATGTTGCCGGCGTCGAGGTCGGGGAAGATGAGGACGTTGGCCCTGCCGGCCACGTCGCTGTCCGGGCACTTGCGGGCGGCCACCTCCGGGCAGACCGCGGCATCGCCCTGCAGCTCCCCGTCTATGTGCAGGTCGGGCCGCATCTGCTTTGCCAGGCGCGTCGCCTCGCGCACCTTGTCCACGTCCGGGTGCTCGGCGCTGCCGTAGGTGGAGAAGGAGAGCATGGCCACGTAGGGCTCGGCCTCCAGGTAGAGCCGACAACTCTCGGCGCTCGCCACGGCGATGTCGGCCAGCTCCTCGGTGCTCGGCTGGGGCAGCAGGCCGGCATCGGCGTAGATGAAGCACCCGCCCACGCCCAGGTCCTCGTTCGGGGTCGCCATGATGAAGTAGCTCGAGGCGGTGCGGACGCCGGGCATCGTCTTCACGATCTGCAGCAGGGGGCGGACGGTGTCGGCGGTGGTGTGCGAGGCGCCCGCGACGCACCCGTCCACCTCACCCAGCTTCAGCAGACAGACCGCGCAGAAGAGCGGATCGAGGACCTGCTCGAGGGCCTGCTCGTAGGTCACACCCTTGTGCTTGCGCACCTCGGCGTAGAGCTCAGCGCAGCGGTGCCGGATGTCGGGGTCGGCGGGATCGAGGATGGTGATCTCGTCGAGCGGGACATCCTGGTCCCGCGCGCGGTCCTCCACCATGGCCCGGGGACCGATGAGGGCCACGCGGGATATGCCCTGGCTCAGGGCCTGTCGCGCCGCGGCGTACATCCGGTCGTCGGTGGTCTCGGGGAGGGCGATAAGCTTGCAGGCCCCGCGGGCCCTGGCTCGGATCTTCGCTATTACGGGCATATCCGGGTGGCTCCTCTGGCGGCCGCTGTTAAGGCATTGTTACACCCGCGCTCGTTTGGGCCCTCGGCAGCGAGGGTAATCCCCTAGCTGGTGGAGTGTTAGGAGGCGCGTGTCAGGCTGGTAGAGGGCACCTTTGAGCAGCGGTCGTTCACACAGGTTTGGAGCGGCGAGTAGCCGCCCCCTGCCCCGCATAAAGCGGCGGCGTGTTAACGCCGCCGCTTCTTCTTGGTGTGTCGCTCCTCTCTCTTCCTCTTCTTCTTGTTCAGGCGGTAGACGATCGCCTGCACGGTATAGGCGCCGCTGGTAAGGCCCCCGATGACACAGGCCGCCACCACAAACAGCACCACCACTCCCTGGTCCTGGAAGGCATCTCCCCAGAGGCGGAATATCACCAGCAGTGCCACGATCCCGAGCACGAGCCCGGTGACGGCACCGATGAGCATGTAGATCATGTGCCGCGTTGCCATGGTGTGGATAGGTACAGGAAAGGGATCCGTAGTGTAAGCTCTGTCCGTCCCGCGCGCCTGACAGGGTGCGCACCACCGGCGCTCGGCCACCCCGATGCCACTTCCCGACGGCACCCCGCGGCAATATAGCGCGTCCGCCGTCCAGTGGCAAGCGCAGTGCCGGGCGGCCCGGCGGCACACGGCGGGGTATTGGGCGGCGCCGGGCTCGTGGCACCGCGACCGCACGGCCGGGGGGGTAAGTGATGCCCGCGAGACGACCGAAGCTCAGGACGCCTGGCGAGCGGCCGGCCCCTCACCGAGGGCTCGGTCGCCCACAGCCACGCGCAGGGCCTCGACGGCTCGGACGTCGTAGGCTATGCCGGCGCCGGCCTTGAGCTGGGCAAGAGCCCGCTGCGTGCCCAGGGGCTGGCGGTAGGGCCTGGGTGAGATCATGGCGTCGTAGGCGTCGCATACGGCCACGATCCGGGCCAGCACAGGGATCTGGTCTCCCCGCAGGCCCTCGGGGTAGCCGCTGCCGTCCAAGCGCTCATGGTGACACCGCACCGCTTCCACGACGCCGGCCAACTCCGGCACGCAGCCGAGAATAGCCGCGCTCTGCGTCGGATGCTCCCGGATCATGCCCCACTCGTGCTCCGCGAGGGGGCCCGGCCTCTGCAGCGCCTCGGTGCTGACGGCGATCTTGCCCACGTCGTGCAGGAGCGCCGCAAGCTGCAGGCGTTCGAGCTCGTCGCGAGGCAGCTCCATGAGCCGGCCGACGGCGTGGGCCAGCTCGGCCACTCGCTGCGAATGGCCGCGGGTATGAGTGTCCTTGGCGTCCACAGCAGCGGCGAGGGCGCGGACCGTGCCCAGGAAGAGGCCGCGGAGGCGTGTGCGCAGGCGCGTGTTGGCGATGGCAATGGCCGTCTGTCGAGCCGCAGCGCAGGCCATCTTCACCTCGCCGCTGCGGAAGGGCCGAAGGCCCGTGCCCCGTGCAAGCACCAGGACCCCGCGCACCTCGGGCTCGGCGTGCACCAGGGCCAGCAGCGCCTGCCCCTTCGGTCGGGGCAGGCCGATCTCAGCGGTGGAGAGGATGACGCCTCCCGCGACCGCGGCGAGCTCGGTGTCCGCGTTGTACAGCCACCCACACCCCCCCGCGAGAGTGGGCAGGTCCGAGGCCCCCACGCCTCGGGCCACCAGCACCCGGATCGGCCCGGCCTTTGCTTCCTGGGCCATGATGGCACTGGCATCGGAGGGGATCACTCGGGAGATGTGGTCCAGCGCGGCCGCCGCCAGGTCGCGCTCGTTGTCCAGGCCGCGGAGCATGTCGCCAAGCTCGTAGGCCACCGCAAGCTGGTCGTAGGCCGCCACCAGCTCCCGGGCCGTCGAATCCGCCTCGAGCTCGGCCGCGAGGAGGCTGTGCACCGGCCCGGCAAGCGCGCGGAGCCACTTCGGGCCTCGCTCGGCCACCGAGGCGTCGCCGCTGCAGGCCCGTAGCCAGCCCAGGGTCTCGGCTCCCGGAGCCAAGGCAGCCTCCCACCGCCACCCGGCGTCGCACAGGTCACGGGCCCCCTCAGAGCCGAAGCTCAGCCAGCAGCACACCCGCTCCGCACACTCACCGGTGCGGTCAGCACAGACCACCGTGGGCCGCTCCAGCAAACGGCTGTGCAGCGCGAGGTTGAGGCCGGAAAGCTCGGCCCAGTCCCGCAGAAGCCGGCGCAGGCCCGTGGGCCAGTCCGCATCTGTCAGCTCCACTCGCAGAGGCGTGGTCATGGCTCGGCTCAGGCGGCGAGGGCTTGCAGGACGCAGGTTGTGAGGGCCCTGGGCGCGATGGGCTTGGCGATTATGGCCGAGGCCTGGGAAAGAGACTCCCGGTCGGCCTGAATGTCCGCAATTCCCGTCATGATGACCACAGGGATGCCTGCCCACTGCTCCACCGATCTCAGAGTCCTCAGCAAGGCCATCCCGTTCGCATCCGGCAGCATCACGTCCAGCAGGATCACGTCCGGCCGCTCCGTCTTCAGCGCCTCCCACATCGCCTGCGCCGTGCCCACGCTCTTCACCCTGGCGATCCCCGCGTCAGCCAGCACCACTCGCACGACCCGCCCGACGAAGGGCTCGTCGTCCACGACCAGCAGCAAGCGCTCTCTACCGCTCACAGGCCTCGACGCCTCCTTTCCCCTCACGGGACGGACAGCCGGCTCCGGCGGTCCCGGATGCGGGCCTTGCGGCCCGGGATGCGGGCAAGACCAGCACCGCGCTGGGACGCGCGGATGACACGACGAGTCTGCCGCCCAGGCCACGCGCGACGGTACCGGCGGCCAGGGGGCCGAGGCGGTGGTTGATCTGGGAAACGCGGCGCCGCACCTGGCCTCCGCACAGGGCCTCCATCTCCCTGGAAACACCCGTCGTCTTCACGCGCACCACCATGGGCTCGGTCGGGGCACCATAGCAGGCCGCCTCGAGCCATCCGGCGACCAGGCAGGAGCGCAACTCGGGGTCGCGGGGCAACAGCACCTCGCCCTCGTCAGGCTCTTGCACCAGGAGGTGGCCCAGGAACACGCTCGTGAGGTTGAGCAGGCAAGCCGCTGCCTCGACCTCCTCTCGCGCAAGCGCGGCAGCTACCTCGACCGGGGCCTGGGTGCGCGTGGCGCCGGCGTAGCGCAGAAGCTGCTCCATCCGCTGGGCGGCCGCGACGCAGGTCTCACTGTCATCAATATCAGCAGCCAACAGGATGAGCGACAGAGGCGAGCGCAGCTCGTGAAGGAGCCGGCTCAGCAGATCGTCCCCATGGGGCGAGGACCGGAGGTCAAGGGCCTGGGCCATGGTCGTGTTGGCTCACCACATGCCTGTGGAGCTATCGCCGCCGAAGCGCTATACTGGGGCAGGTGCGGGTGTGCGGCGGCCTTCCTCTCCCATATCGGCCTGCCGCCCTCCGGTCTTGAAGTCCCGCCCACGACCCAGGAGTAGGGGTGGACCGGACGGCGCTGGGACTCTTGCTGACCCGGTGTTAGGTGCCGCCGCAAGGTACCGGCGTGGGAAGCGGGCCCTGGGGCCCCCGGGGGCCGCTTGGCCGCAGACTACCAGCGACCGGGGTGTTGACGCAGGCGGAGCGGGGTAGTATGTCTGTGGACATTACTATCGCTAGTAGTAGATAGGAGGCATGGCCATGTCCCGACTCTCGATAGCAGCTATCACCGTCACGGCTCTGAGCGCGGCACTGCTCGTGGCCGGCTGTGGAGGAGGAGGCGGCAGCTACTACTATGGGGAGAACGACTACCCTCAGTACCGCTACCTGAGCCTATACCTTCGGGTCGAGAAGCCCAACGGAGACCCCCTCGGCGGCGCGACCGTCACAATTGAGGGCGAGGAGGTGGACGGGCTCACGGCCAGCAGGTGGTACCAGGTCGGCTCCGAGGGCCCGTCGTCCTGGCGCGGCTGGCTGTACAACTGGGCCGTGGGGGACTTCCAGGTCCTTATCAACCGCGAGGGGCAGGTCAAGAGCCTGACCGTCCGCGTGGCCAGGGACGGTTGGGGCGCCGACAGCGCCGAGGTGAAGGTCCGGGATGCGGATCCGGACCGCGTCTACGTCCGGGTGATCTTCGTCCTGGGTGTGGACAACGCCGCGGCCGGCCGCACTCCCAGTCCCGAGTACCTTCGCCCGGGCGCCGACCCCAGGAAGGTCTGACGCCCGAGGGCAACAGGCGGCTCAGCGCCGTCCGCTCAGCCGCCGGTTCCTGCGGAGCGCGCGGCTCCTGTGGAGCCGCCGGCATCTGCTGGGCAGGCCGCCGCTCGGCGAGCTACCTGCCGATCTAGAGCCGGCCGACCAGGTGGCCAGCCTCGGCCTCGGTCACGGCCAGCCGTGTGATGCGACCGATCAGGTCATCGGGGCCGGGATGGACCACGCGCAGGTAGTTGTCGCTGATCGCGTCCAGCCGCCCGTCCTCGGCCCGGCGCTCCGGCACTACCTCGAGGGTGGCCCCCACCTGGCTCTGCGCAAAGGCGGCAAGCTTGGCGGCCCCCAGCGCCCGCAGCACGTGGTTCCTGGCCTTGCGCTTCTCGGGAGGAACCTGGTCGGGCCTCTCGGCCGCGGGCGTCCCCGGCCTGGGCGAGTAGGTGAAGACGTGCAGGTAGGTCAGGGGCAGGGACCGGACGAAGGCCTCGGTTTCGGCGAAGAGCTCCTCCGTCTCGCCCGGGAAGCCGACGAGGACGTCGGCGCCCAGGCCGACGCCGGGCGCCCGGGCCACGAGCTCGGCGCAGAGCTGGGCGTAATCCCCGGTGCGGTAGGGCCTGCCCATGGCCCGCAGCACCTCGTCCGAGCCGCTCTGCAGGGGCAGGTGCAGGTGCCTGCACAGCTTGCCCCGGGCAGATAGACCGCCCGCCCCGGGATCGAGGGCGCGTCCCCCGCCGGCCAGCGCCTCGATCAGCCCCGAGCCGACCTCGAGCGGTTCGATGGAGCTCAGGCGGAGCCGCCCGACGCAGTCCAGCTCGGCCAGCGAGCGCACCAGACCCTCGAGGTCCACGCCCGACTCCAGATCGGCGCCGTACCGCCCCAGGTGGGTTCCGATGAGGACGATCTCCCGGTGCCCCGCGTGGGCCAGCAGGCGCACCTGGCGCTCCACGTCCTCCCTAGGCACGCTACGGGCCGGACCGCGAGCCCTGGGGATGATGCAGTAGGCGCAGCCGCCGTCACAGCCCTCCTGCACCTTCACGAAGGCGCGCGTATGGGAGGAGAAATGGGTGATCAGGGGACCAGTCCCGCCATACCCGGCCCGCTCGGAGGGCCCAGGGACCGCCGCACCGGTCTTGAGAGACGCCAGGAGCTCGGCCAGGCGCGCCTTCTCGGCGTTCGAGACCAGCAGGTCCACCTCGTCCATAGCCGCGAGCTGCTCCCGCGCCACGTCCACGTAACAGCCGCTCACCACCACCGTCGCGGAGGGGTTCAGGCGCCTGGCCAGGCGCGCCAGCCGCCGCGTGTCGCGGTCCGCCCGGCCGGTGACGGTGCAGGAGTTGACGACGTAGAGGTCCGCCTCCCCGCCCCAGGCAACAAGGCGGTAGCCCAGGGCCTCTAGCTGCTCCCGCATCTGCTCGCTCTCGAACTGGTTGAGCTTGCAGCCGAGGGTGTGAACAGCGGCACGAAGCCGGCGGGGCTCCCCGGGGCAAGGGGCATCGAGGGAACTACCGGGCCGGCTCGTGGACACGCTCCCAACCCCAGACAGGCACCCCGGCCCCCGGCAGTCGTGGGCAGGCCCGGCTGCGGGCGCGAAGGTCCTCTGGCCAGGCGCGCGCAGCCGCCCGGGACCCACCCGTGGGCCGCCCGAGCCCTCCACGCAGGGAGTCTGGTCCGCGGGGGCGTGGCATGGCGGCTTGATGCAGCCTTCTCGGCCGAGGCGGGAAGGGCCGGCCTACTGGCTGCTCCCGGTCGTCGCGGGGGAGGGCTTGCGCACCTTGCCGGCCTTGATACACGACGTGCACACTACCAGCCTGCGCGGCCTGCCATCCACGACGGCGCGCACGCGCTGAAGATTCGGCCGCCAGGTCCGCTTGGTGCGGTGGTCGGAATTGCTCACCTTGTGGCCGGTGCCCGGCCTCTTTCCGCAGATATCGCATACGCGAGACATGGTCTTCGTCGTCCTTCCGTGTCCTCGGGCAACTTGTGCAATGCGGCGCGTTAGTATAACGTGGAAGCGACCTTTGGGCAAGTGATGCCGTACGGGCGGCTTCCCCTCGGGGGGAAGCCGCTCCGGCCGAAGCCCCGCAGGTGTAACCGCATGGCAAAGGACTACCGCCTCAGCGCCGAGGACGCCAAGCGCTTGGTGCCCTCCTACTGGCCTCGCCCGGAGCCCCGGATCTCGGGAACGGCGATGCCGACGGGCGTGCACCTGTGCGACGGGCGCGTGAGGACCTCCACGAGCCTCGAGCTGTTCCTGACAGGCATGGCCATCATGGGCCTCGGAGCGGTCTCGGCCGTGGTGGCCTACCTCGTCGTCTGGATCGTGGACGGCTACACCCCCGTGCCCACGACCGCGCTGCTGCTGGGCGTGGTCAGCGAGCCCACGCCGAGCAAGTATGCCTACTGGCAGGTGGGCCTCAACCTGGCGCTTTTCGGCTGCTTCCTGGTCGTCTTGCGCCTGTCGGCGCTGTCGGGCTATCACGCGGCCGAGCACATGACGGTGACGGCCATCGAGCGCTTCGGCCGCCTGGACCCGGACCAGGTGCGCCAGATGCCCAGGGCCCACGCGCGCTGCGGCACGACGCTCCTGGCGGGCTTTCTTCCCGCCCTGCTGATCGCGGGCCCGCTGTGGGCGGTACGGCCCGAGCTTGCGGCCCTGATCGTGCTGGTGGGCTGGACGACGCGCGCCCAGGTGGGCTGGGTTCTCCAGCAGTACCTCACGACCAAGACCCCCACGCCGCAGCAACTCGAGGCGGGCCTACGCGCGGGCAGGAAGATTCTCGAGGGGCAGAAGGCCGGCCCCCTGAGGCCGCAGTCGCCGGCCGAGCGCCTCTGGCGGCGAGGCTTGCCGCAGATGGCTGCGGGGGTCGTCGCCGCGATGTATGCCATCGAGTGGGTCTACAACCATCTGCACCTCTGGCTGGACTGGTAGCCCTCGCGGTAGAAGGCCGGGCAGGGCACGGGGATGGGAGCCCGGTGGCGCGGTCGGGCACACCTATGGGTATAATGGCGCGACGGCGGCGCCGGCCGACCCCTGACCCGGCAGCGGGGTCCCGCACCACAGCGCCCGAACGCGACTCGGGAGGCACCGCAATCCCATGAGAGACGAACTGGACGAGCTGCTGCAGGCGGCGGTCGCCCGCGCCGTGGAGGACGGCGCCCTTCCCGCCGAGGCGGCGGACGTGCCCTACGACGTCAGCACGCCGCCGCGCCCGGAACTGGGCGATCTGTCCTCCAACATCGCCCTGGCGCTGGCCAGGGTCGCCCGCAAGGCCCCCATGGCGGTCGCCCAGGACCTCATCGCGCGTCTCCCCGACCACCGTCTAGTTGAGAGAGTGGAGGCGCTGAAGCCGGGGTTCATCAACTTCCATCTTTCTCCCGCGTGGCTGGAATCCGCCATGGCGGAATGCTTGCGACTGGGCGAAGCCTACGGCACGTCCGACTGGGGCGCCGGCCGCAAGGTGCAGGTGGAATTCGTGAGCGCCAATCCCGTGGGCCCGCTCCACATCGGTAACGCGCGCGGGGGGCCCTACGGGGACGTCCTTGCGAGCCTGCTGGAGGCGACGGGGCACGAAGTGACGCGCGAGTACTATGTCAATAACGGCCCCGACAATAGCCAGGTCCTCACCTTCGGCCGCTCCCTGCAGGCCAGGTACCTGCAGCTCCTCGGCGAGGACGTCCCCTTCCCCGAGGGCGGGTACCTGGGCGAGTACGTGAGCGATCTGGCCCAGGAGCTGGTGGACCGCCACGGCGACCGGTACCGGGATGTGCCGCAGGACAACGCCGGCGCCCACCGCTTCTTCTGGCTCGTGTCGGACCGGATGCTGGAGACGCTGCGCGAGGACTGCGACGTCCTGGGTCTGGACTTCGACGTCTGGTTCAGCGAGCAGTCGCTTAGCGACAGCGGGGCCGTGGCGCGGGCGGTGGCGCGGCTCAAGGAGCTGGGCGTGGCCTATGAGGCGGACGGCGCCGTCTGGCTGCGGGCCTCGGACTTCGGCGACGAGGAGGACCGGGTGCTGGTCCGCAGCAGCGGCTCGACGACCTACATCGCCAGCGACGCGGCCTACGCGGTGAACAAGTTCATCGAGCGGGGCTTCGACCACGTCATCTACGTCTGGGGACCGGACCACGCGGGGTACGTAGCCAGGCTGAAGGCCGCCGTGGCCGCCCTGAACGTGGCCACCGACCGGGCCGAGGTCATCATCTACCAGACGGTGCGCTTCCTGCGCGGCGGCGAGCCAGTGCGGCTGAGCAAGCGGCAGGGCAGCATCGTGCCGATACGGGAGATCGTCGAGGAGATAGGGCTCGACGCCACGCGCTTCTTCTTCCTGATGCGCAGCGTGGACGCCCACCTGGACTTCGATCTGGACCTGGCGAGCCGGAAGACGGACGAGAACCCGGTGTACTACGTGCAGTATGCCCACGCGCGGATCTGCAGCATCCTGCGCGAGGCGCCGTCGAGGGGCGTGGAGGAGGCGACGGAGCCGCGGCTGGAGCTGCTGACCCACCCGGCGGAGCGCGAGGTCATGCGCGCCATCCTGGGCTACCCCGATCTGGTGAGCGGCGCCGCCGTGGACCGAGCCCCCCATCGGCTGACGCATTTTGCCATCGAGCTGGCCCGGAGCTTCCACCAATTCTACGATCGCTGCCGGGTCCTGGACGCCCACGAGCCCGAGCTGTCCGCGGCCAGGCTGGCGCTGGTCGGCGCGGTGGGCCAGGTGCTGCGGAACCTGCTGGGCCTGCTAGGAGTAGAGGCGCCTGAAAGGATGTAGCCCCCACCTGGTCGCTGGTTTGCTCGTCGCCCAGGTCGCCGGCTGGCTCGGTGCCTGGAGCGAACCGGCTCATGCGGACACGGTACAGGCGCCGTGCGTGGTGCTGGTGTACGGCGATGCCTGCGCCAAGGCCGGAGCCGGCATCGCCTACATCGCCCAGGCCGCCCAGGACCACGCCAAACGAAGCCTCGCCGCCGCCTCAGTCCCCTATCGCACGAGCACCGATACCGAGGTGGTCACGCGCGGGGTCGGGCCCCAGAAGGTCGCGATCTTCCCCTACAACACGGTGTTCGCCGACGGGGAGGCCGAGAGGCTGACGGCGTGGGTCTCGGCCGGCGGGCGGGCTATCTTCGTACACGCCCTGCCCGAGGCCGCGAGCCGGCTGATCGGTGTGACCAGGCCCCGGCCCTTCGAGGTGAAGACCCCGGGTGAGTATCACAAGATGGTACTTCCGTCAGGGCCCATCGTTGGTCTGCCCAGCGAGGTGGCCGTCGCGCCCCAGTGGGTGAACAGCCTGGACCTTACCGAGGGCGTGCAACGGCTGGGGTTCTTCTCCACCAGAGCAGGCAGGGCACAGAGCCTGGCTTCGGCGTACCTCACGGCGCGCGGGGCGTACCTGCCGTGTCTTCTGACGAAGGCCCCCGCCAGGGATGCCGGAGCCCTGCTGCGCGCTCTGGCGGGCCACTTCGACCCGGGTCTGTGGGACGCGGTGGTGCCGGAAAGCGTGGACCGGCTGGGGCCCGTGGAGGGTGCGGGCACGCTGGGCGCGCTGCTCAGCTACCTGTCCCAGCAGTCGCCTGGCGCCCCGCATGTGACTCGGGCGCTGCGCTCCGCCGGCGAGGCGGAGCAGGCTCGCGCGCGGGCCAGGAAGCTGCTGTCCGACGGCCTGGCGCTCGCGGCCGCGGACCTGGCCCGCGCGGCGCGAACCGAGGCCAACCGGGCCTACTGGATGGCGTGGCCGAGCCGCGCCGAGGAGTTGCGGGGCGTCTGGGCGAGCAACGATGTGACGCCGTCCTGGGCCGCGGCAGCCGAGGCCCTGGCGCGGGCCCGCATCAACGTCGTGTTCCCCTACATGGCGTCCGCCGCGGCTGCCTACTACCCCTCGTCGGTGCTTCCGCCGGCGGACGGCGTGAGCCGGGGCGACGACGATCTGGCCGAGGCGGTGAAGGCCTGCCATGCCCGTGGGGTGAAGGTGCACGTCCGCCTGCTGGGGCTGTCGTGTCTGTTCGCGACGTCCCACACGCGCGCCACGCTGGCCCAGGCGGGCCGTCTGATGGTGGACCCGCAGGGCAACACCGGGCGCTGGCTGTGCCCCAGCAACCCCCAGAACCGACGACAGGTCGTCGCGGCGGCCGTCGAGATGGTCACCAGGTACCCCGTGGACGGCTTCCAGCTCGACTACTTCCGCTATCCGGGGCGCGACGTCTGCACCTGCCCGTGCTGCCGGGCTGGCTTCGAGGCCCTGCTGGGCCGCTCCACGAACGACTGGCCGCGCTGCGTCACCGGCCCGGCGAAGGACCTGTTCCTGCAGTTCCGACGTCGCCAGCTCGACAGCCTGCTCGCGGAGGTCCGTCAGGCCGTGCTCAAGGCCCGGCCGGGCCTGCCCTTCTCGGGCGCCGTGTTCCTCAACTGGCCCAGCCACCGCGACACCTTCGGCCAGGACTGGGTGCCCTGGCTGCGCGACGGGCTGATTGACTTCGCCTGCCCGATGGACTACACGGCCGACTCGGCGAAGTTCGAGGAATGGGCGGGCAAGCAGCGGGCCTGGGTCGGGCAGGGACGCCTGTGCCTGGGGATCGGCCCCTATGCAGACGGCGTGGGCGACTTCCCTCCCCTGACGCTGGCCCGGCAGATCGCGACGGCGCGCAAGTACGGGGAGGGATGGGTGCTGTTCAACCTTCGCGGCGAGCTGCTGGAGGACCACATTCCGCGCCTGGAGCTGGGACTGTGCTACACGCCGCCCAGTCTGCCGGCGTGGGCAGGAGGCCGTCGCTGATGACCCTGGAGCCCCCCCGCGGGGTGCCGGCGTGTATGGCAGCCGTGGTCATCTGGTCCCTGTATGCGGCGATCGCGGGGCCGCCGCGGGGCAGGGCGGAGGGATCGGCCGTGGGCGAGGAGGAGCTTCGGCTGAGCACGTCCGACGGGCTCAGTCTGGAGGCGCGGCTGGCGAGGCCCGCGGAATGGACGCCGGCGGCGGGCCTGGCGGTGCTCTGCCACCCCCATCCGCTGCAGGGCGGCACGATGGACGACGCGGTCACGGGGGCGGTGGGCCGGAGGCTGAACGGCGAGGGCGTGGCGGCCCTGCGCTTCAACTTCCGCGGGACGGGCGGCTCCGAGGGCGAGCACTCGGGGGGCATGAAGGAGCCCCTGGACGTGCTGGCGGCCGCGGCCTACGCGCGGGATCGTCTCGCGGTGGAGCCCGGGCGGATGGCGGTGGTGGGGTACAGCTTCGGGGCGGGAATGGCCGCCGGCGCGCTGGCGAAGCTGCCGGTGGACGTGGCCTACGTGGGCATCGCGCTGCCGGCGCAGCTCCAGAAGCCCTTCGAGGACTGGAGCGGCCTGATGCAGGCCGACCGGTCCGTGATGTTCGTGGCGGGAGGAGCGGACGAGATCGCACCCCCCAGCGCCCTGATTCAGTACCTGGTGACCCGCCCCGGCGGCGCGCGCATCGAGCTCATCGGCCAGGCGTCGCACTTCTTCAGCAGCCCGGGTCAGCTCGCGGCCGTCGCGGATGCCGTGGCGACCTTCCTTCGTGAGCTCTGGACCCGCGCGGAGTGAACGCTGCTCGCCTCCCCATCGTCTAACACCGCGACGGAATCCCCTCAGGGAGGTGTTGCGGGTGTCTCAGAGTGGACGAACGCTCTTCGCTGGAATGGCCGTGCTCGTCGGCGTGGCTTTGCTCGTGAGCGTCCTGGCGGTGTCCTGGGCCCAGCCC
>CAZSOQ010000053.1:0-25405 GCA_964608495.1 uncultured Armatimonadia bacterium
ACTTTCGGCGCGGGCGTCGTGCAGGATTCCCGCGCGCCTCCGCCAAAGGTGTCTACCGCGGGCTGCGACCCGCAAGGTTGGCGCCCGGCCCTCGGGCCCGGCGCCCAAGCATCGCGCAACAACAGGCGACCGACTGTCGCGCCACAAGGAGGCGGCACGATGCGCAAGTCAGTAAGCGAATGGTGTTTTCCCGGCGACATGCCGATGGCCGACCGCATGGCCCTGGCGGCAGCCGCCGGTTTCGAGGGCATCGAGGTGGCCCTGGCGGAGGACCCCGACGGCTCCCTGAGGTCGCTGGGTCTTCTGACCGTCGAGGCCCTGGACGCCCAGGCCGACACGATCCAGTCCATGGCGGACGCCGCGGGGATCGAGATCTCGGGCGTCGCCACGGGCCTGCACTGGGCCTATTCGCTCACGGCCGACGACCCCGAGGTGCGCGCCAAGTCCCTTCGGCTCACCGAGACGCTCCTGCGCGCCGGGGCCCTACTGGCCAGCGATACGGTGCTGGTCATCCCGGGCACGGTCGCGGCGCCCTTCGGCACGCCGGCGGCCCCCGTGCCCTACGACGTCTGCTACGAGCGCGCCTGCGAGGCGATTGCCAGGCTGCTGCCCGTAGCCGAGGAGCACCAGGTCAGGCTCGGCCTCGAACCCGTGTGGAACATGTTCCTGCTCAGCCCGCTCGAGTGGAAGGGACTGGTGGACAGCTTCGACAGCGAGTGGGTCAGCGTGTACTTCGACGTGGGCAACGTGCTGCTCACGGGCTTCCCCGAGCAGTGGATCAGGATCCTTGGGCCGCGCATCACCCGCGTCCACGTGAAGGACTTCAAGCGCAGCGTGGCGACGCTCGCGGGGTTCTGCCATCTGCTCGAGGGCGACGTGAACTGGCCCGAGGTGATGGAGGCGCTGCGCGAGATCGGCTACGACGGCTGGCTGACCGCCGAGGTGGGCCCGCAAAGCCCCTACGCGCCCGAGCACCTCATCCACGTGACGGCCCAGGCGATGGCGCGCATACTGGCGATGTAGCCCGGCGATGGGCGGGAGCTCGTGGGGTTGATGGCTGGGGTGCGCCGGACAGGAGGGCCCGAGGTGGGCGTGCGGGGTGGCTCGTCCTCGGGGCGGAAGACGGCGGCGAGGTGACGACCATGGTGACAGCCCGATCCCGTGCCCCGAAGGCCCGCGCGGCGGCTGCGCTGGCGCTCGTGGTGGTGCTGACCGGCCCGGCCGCGATGGTTGCGTGGGCGGCGCCGGTCGGGGACCTGGACGGCGACGGCAAGGTGACGGCGGATGATCTGGCGGCCTTCGCGGCGGCCTAGCGGTCGTGGGCGAAGGGAGCTGCATGGGATGACGAGGCCGACCTCAGCGACGATGGTGAGCTGGGCCGCGCTGACGCCCTGCTGATGGTCCAGGCCTTCCTGGAGGCGAACCCGCAGCAGGGGACACTCAGGAACCTGTTCTTCCTGCACCACTCGACCGGCGAAGGATTCGTGGTCGAGGGCAACATGCGCGGCCGGATCGCGGCCTACAACACCGCGAGGGGCACGAACTTCGAGTTCTGGGATCACCAGTACAACGAGCAGGGCCTGCGCGACCCCGACGGAGAACTGACGGACACCAACTACAACATCCCGGGGGACAACACCGACCCGGACGGGCTGCACGCCCTGTGGACCTCCAACGCGGCGGACTGGGGCTGGAGCCGGAACCGGATCATGACCAACCACGAGGTCATCGCCTTCAAGTCCTGCTTTCCGGCCTCGGCCATTGACGACGACGCGATGCTCCAGCAGTACAAGAACTGGTACCTGGAGATGCGGGAGTTCTTCGACGAACACCCGGAGAAGCTCTTCGTGGTGATGAGCACGCCGCCGCTGCACCGGCTGAGCACGACCATGGCCCAGGCGCGGCGGGCCCGGGACTTCGCCAACTGGCTGAAGAGCCCGGCCTATCTGAGCGGGCACGGCAACGTCGTGTGCTTCGACGTCTTCAACCTGCTGGCCCAGCCGGACGACGGCTCGGTGAACGCCAACATGCTGCGGCGCGCCTACGAGAGCGACCCCTGGGGCGATTCGCATCCGAACACAGCGGCCAACGAGGTGGTGGGCGCGGCGCTGGCCGAGTTCCTGTGCGACGCGGCCCGCGCCTACGCGCCCTGACGGTCGGCCGGGGCCGGCCGGGCGGGCGCGTCGTCACGCGGCCGCCGCTGGCGCACTACCTCATAGACCAGCGCGGCCGTGGCGGCGGACACATTGAGCGACGTGGCTCGCCCGCACATCGGCAGGCGCACGAACACGTCAGCGCTGTCGCGGGCCTCGGGCGGGAGGCCGCGGCGTTCGCTGCCGATGAGCAGCACCGTGGGCCGCCGGTAGTCCACGTCGAAGTGCTCGACTTCCCCCTGGGCTGAGGAGCCCGCGACCAGGAGCGGCAGGCCGGCCGCGCGCAGGCCATCGTACCAGACCTCGAGCACATCGCCCCCCGGGACGCGGACCACCGGCAGGGCGAAGAGCGATCCCATGGTCGCGCGCACGCACTGGGGGTCGTAGAGGTCCACCGAGGGCTCGACGATGACCACGCCCGTGGCGCCGACGGCCTCGGCGGTGCGAAGGATGGCGCCCAGGTTGCCCGGGTCGCGCAACTGCCAGGCGACGAGGACCAGCAGGTCCTCGCGCGGCTCGATCTCGGCCAGGTCACGGTCCTCGATCCGTAGCACCGCCGCGAGGCCCTGCGGGTCCTCACGGTCCGAGAGGCTGGCGAAGACCTCGGCGCTCACGGCCAGCCGGGCCTCGGGAGCCACCTCCTCGACGAGGGCCTGGGCGCGCTCGCTGACCAGCAGGTCGGGCGCGTAGACCAGGGTCTCGACGGGGGCGCCCAGCTCGAGGGCCTCCTCGACAAGGCGGGTGCCCTCGGCCAGATAGCGTCCCTCGCGGCGGCGGTACTTGGCCATCCGCAGCGAGCGAAGGTACTTCACCCGCGCGTTTCTGAGGCTCGTGATCAGCTCCATGGTCTTGCCGGGCCGGGCCTGAAGGGGCCCGGCTCCCGGATCGAGCGCCCGCCTAGCGCCCCAGGGCCTGCCGCAGTTGCACGATCGCTTGGGCAAGGCGCGCCCGCAGCGCGTCGTAGTCGCCCAGCTCCCAGGCGTTGGCGATCTTGTGGTCGCCGCGCACGCCCCGATCGCCGCCGGGCAGGTACTCGCACCTGCCGGTCCAGTCGCCCTGGCCGGCGCTGCCCCGGCAGCCCTCGAAGCTCGCCGCGTCGAGCTTCTCCTGCACGGGCTGCCACAGCTCCTCGGCCAGCGCGGCAACCTCGGGCTTGCCCGACGCCCGCGCCTGCTCGACCAGCCGGCTCAGGGTGATCAGGTAGCGGTAGTCGTCCACGCCCTCGCGCGCGGCCTCATAGGCCACGCAGGGCCCGCCGCTCTCCCCCGGCGCCACGGGGAACCGGTACAGCAGCGCTTTGGGCTGGGAATATACCGCGCCCGGGTCATCCTCCTTCACCGGGAACATGTAGGCCCACTCGATCACGCCTGCCGCCTTCGACTTCCACAGGCCGAACCCCGTCATGAAGCGGATGGGCTCGGGGTGCCAGGCGGTCAGGTCTAGGTTGTAGAACCAGATCGTCTTGCCGTCGGCCGTGGCCCGGGCGTGGAGGTCCCACCACTGCGCCATGTCGAGCTGCCCGCGATGCAGCGTCGGGCCGTCATGGAGGACGAGCACGTCCGTCGCCTGGTACCAGGCTTCGGTGAAGTTCTCCCACCGCCCGTTCATCCCGTCCTCTTCGGTACGCACGCCGGGGATGGTCTTGAGGATGCGGAGCAGGCGCAGGCCTTCGTCGAGCCGGGCCGTGTGCTCGAAGGGCTCGTCCACGGGCTGGAAGATGATCTCGGGCCAGCCAGCCTGCTTGCCGTGCTCGACGATCGCCCTGATGACCTGCCGGTAGGCATCGGCGAACTGCTCGGTGTCCCTCGGCGCCACGGTCTCGCAGAACTTCGGGATGTCGCCGCCCATGAGCCACACCATCGGCTCCGGGAAGCCCACGCGCGTGTACTCGTCCATGTTGCGCTCGAGCGGGCTCTCGCCGGCCCAATCCACCACCGTCCGGCCGTCCCTCACGCTCAGCGCCAGACCGGAGTTGCCGCACAGCGCCACACTGGTCATCCCATGGGCGCGCAGGTCGGCGAAGGTCTCCGCGATCCACGCCGGGTGGGAGCGCATCTTCGTGTACATGGCGAAGGTGACGCCTCTGGGCTCGTCGGGGGTGAAGGGATAGACCTGGACGGTCACGGGCAGCCGCGCGCCGGGGCTGCCGGCCGCCTCGACGGTGACGGTGCCCGAGTAGGCGTCCGGCCGCGCGTCGGCGGGCACGTGGACGGTGAGCCAGAAGGGCTGGTTGCGGCTGCCGGCCACGGCCAGGGATTCGCGCTTGTCGAGGAACAGCGGCACCTCCATCAGCGTCTCGTTGAAGGGCCCCCACCGCGCCTGGCCTTCCTTGGGATGGAATCGCACGGAGCGCACGTCCACAGCCTGGGCCGGAAGGACGCCCGCGTCGCCCGTGAGGTCGCCGACGGACACGCGCAGGCCCTGCAGGTCGCGCAGCGCCCGTACGGCAAGGACCATCGGTTCGTACTCGCCCGGGCAGGCCGCCGCCGACAGGGTCTGCACCCGCTCCTCGGCGGCGGGCACGGCGTTGGGGAACAGGACGCGGACCGGGCTGCGCGAGAAGAGCAAGAACCCCCGCGCGCGCTCCTCGTCCGTCGGGTCCGGGGGCGCCGTCTCGTCGAGGTAGACCGTCCTGGGCTTGACTATCTCGTCCACCGGCATCACCTCCAGGTCATCGAACCAGAAGGTGCCCGTGCCGCGGTAGCTGAAGTTCACCCAGCAGCGCAGCCGCAAGGCCAGGGTACCGGCGGGCACCTCCGCGTAGCCGGTGTACTGCGTCCAGTCACAGTCCTGGGTCGCGGCGATCGCGGAGTAGCCGGCGCCGAGCCACTTGCCCCCTTCGCCCAGGAAGACCACAGCCACGTTGCCGTCGCCCTTGTTGACGTCCCTGGCGCGACACCAGGCCGTGAGCTTGAGGTACCTGGTGCGCGGCGGCACCGGGATGTTGTCCTGCGTCCAGACGCCGTCGTCCACGGGTCGCAGGACGCCGCAGCGGATGCTGGCCTGGCCCGAGTGCTTGACCTCCCTGTCCCAGGCCCAGTCGGGCTCCTGCTTGCGCGTGTTCTCGGCCGTCTCGCCGGAGTGAGTCGTGCGCCAGGACAGGGCCCAGTGGTCGGGAAGGCCGTCGCCATCCTCGTCGAGCTCGAAGCCGGGGTCGCGCACCTCGAGCCGCTCCTGGGCCGGTGCCGGCGGCGGCGCCAGTGCCGCGATAGCAGCCAGAACAGCAAGTGCCCAGCAGGGACGCGTCATCGTGAGTGTCTCCCGTGAACGGCCTAGCGTGGCGGCCAGCGCGCGCCTATTCCCCGGCGGCACGGGCGGGACCTTGCCGAGCAGGAAGGGCGGCTGCAGGGGGGGCTGAGGCGAGGCGCAGTGCCTGAGAGGATCACACAAGGGGACGCAGAGAGCCGCAGGCCGGCGAATAACTGGTGAACCCGTTTCACCCTGGCGCACGTTCGCCGGGCGTTCGGGAGGAGGGCAGGCGGGCGCCGCGGAACCGGCGCGGCGGCGGATCGCCGTGACACCAAGGGGAGGGATTCAGCCACGATGGTCTTCCTCAACCACTGCCACGTGTTTCCCGAGGGCGCCTTCGGGCCGGAGAGGGCCGAGATAGGTACACTGCCCGAGCTGGCGCGGTTCATGGAGGAGACGGGGATTGACCGGACCGTGGCCTTCGCGCCCTTCTGGGGGCCGCACACGGCCGAGCTGCTGGCCGGGGAGGACCCGAACGCGTGGCTCTACCGGCGCCTGCAGGACTACGAGAACATCGCGGGCGCGGTAGCGGTAAACCCGACGGGTCCGAGGGCCTGCGAGCTGGTGGAGGAGTACGTGGGGAAGGGGTTCGTGGGGGTGAAGACGCATCCGCCGGCGATGGGTTTTCGCATAGACGATCCCGCCGCTGACGATCTGTATGCGCTGGCAGCGGAGCTGGGCGTGTTCGTGCTGTTCCACACGGGCGTGCATGGGGGGCGACTCGAGGACTACCGGCCGGTGCTGATTGACAACATCATGTACAAGCACCCGCGCCTGAAGGTCATTATCGAGCACATGGGGGTCTCGCAGGGGATCGGGCGCGGGTTCTTCGACGAGGCCCTGGCCGTGATCTTCAACCACGGGCCCAGGTGGAAGAACACGGGTGTCTACGCGGGGCTAACCGGGCTGGCGAAGCCCCAGCACCGCCAGTTGGTGTGGGACAGCATCCACGAGGCGGGGTCGGGTAGGTGTGTGCTGGGGCTGGACTGGCCGCACCTGGAGGGGCGCGCTCAGGCCATCGCTCGCTGGGAATCGGAGCTCGCGGTGCTCGACTCGCTGGGGCTGACCCAGGAGCAGAGGGATGGCATCTTCGGTGGGGCCCTGGCGGCACTGACAGCACCCTGACCCGCGGAGCGTGTCCGCGGACCACCCTAGGCCGGCGGCGGGCTTACTGTCCGCCCTTGGTCACGCCGGCGAGGATCTTGGTGGCGATGGGCTCGAACTTCTCCCACTGCTTCTCGGGGCAGAAGGCGCGGACGTCGTAGGAATAGTCGCCCGCGGGGCAGGAGATGCGCCATCCCTTGATCTTCACGCTGAAGAGGCCCACGCGCTTGACCGTGGTGTAGCCCGAGTAGGCGGCGGGCATCCCCGCGAAGGCGCAGGCCGTCACCTCGCCCTCCTCGGCGTACTTGGGGTCCTTCTTCTTCTCGACTAGCTCCAGCGTGGCGTGGAGTTGGCCCTCGGCTCGGGTGTCCACAGGCTGATAGCCGCCCTCGGCGGGAGCGGCGGCCCGCGCCATCGCGCTCGACACGTCGCCGATGGCTCCCATGGTCTGGCTGCCGTAGATGGTCACGGCCACAAGCCCGCCGCCGGCGACCTTGACGCTCTCGAAGCTGCCCGGGGAGCCGGCGGTGGAGAAGCGCCAGCTCGGGGGGACCTGAAGCGAGAACTCCTTGTTGAGGCTCTGCTCGGGCTTCCACTCGCCCTCGGCGTCGGGCACAGCGCAGGCTTTAGACAGGGCAATCATCGAGGCGCCCAGGACGAGCACAACCAGCACGACCGCAGCCGCCGCCAGCACGACCCACGAAGGCAGCGGGCCGCGCTTGACGGGCTCTGCCTGGGGCCCCTCGGCCTTGGCCCCGGTCGCGGGCTTCGCGCCTCCCTGAAGGTCCTTGCCACACCACGAGCAGACCGCGTCGGTGTCGCTCTCCATCCCGCAGTGCTGACAGAGCTTGGCCATCGGCGGCTCCCCCCTCGGGCTCCGTGGAGCCTGAAGGGATTATGCTGTGCTGACTCTGCGTCGTCAACGGGGGGGACAGGGGACCGGCGACGGCTGCCGCCAGATCGGGGCGAGTAAGAGGTACACTCAGGCGGTCCGCTACTCCTGGACCGCCGTGGCCGCCGCCTACGCCAGGCAGGCGGTCAGCCGCGGGGCGGGCCTAGCCGTCGCCGCCGCCCCTGGTCACGCCGGCGAGGATCCTGGTGGCGATGGGCTCGAACTCGTCCCACTGCTTCTCGGGGCAGACGGCGCGGACGTCATAGGAATAGTCGCCCGCGGGGCAGGTGAGGCGCCGGCCCTTGAGCTTGACGGTGAAGGCGCCGACGCGCCTCGTGGTGGTGTACTCGGAGTAGGCGGCAGGCATGCCGGCGAAGGTGCAGGCGCGCATCTCGCCGGCTTCCTGGTAGTGCGGGTCCTTCTCCTTCTCGACGGCGCAGAGGGTCTCGTGCAGACGACCCTCGGCGCGCTTCTTCAGGGGCAGGTCGCCCAGGGCCTCGGCGCCGGCGCGCGCGGCAGCCGAGCTGACGTCCCCCATCGTGCCCATGACCTGGCTGCCGTCGATTGTGACGGCCGTGAACTTGCCGGTCTTGATGACCACACGCTCGAAACTGCCGGCCGAGCCGCAGGTGAAGAACTGCCAGCTGGTGGGGACCTGCACGATCAGCTCCCTGGTCTCGCTGGGTCTGCGCTGCCAGGCGGTGGGCTGAGGTGGGGGCGCCTGCGCCTCGGCCACCAAGACGAGCGATCCCACGACAACGACGCCGCCTAGCAGGAGCACGAAGCCCGCGTAGACAACCCAGGGGGGTAGGACCTGCCGTGGGGACGAGCCGCCGTCTGCCTGCTTGGCCGAAGAGGCCGTTCCCTCTGCGTCTTCAGCGTCCAGAGCCTTGCCGCACCGGGAACAGACGTCCTCCGTCTCACTGTCCATGCCGCAATGCTGGCACAACCGACCCATCACCCCCCCCCCTCGCGCCCGTGACCGGCACTTGCCGTACCATAGTCCTACTGCTTGGGACGAAAGTCAACACCTATTTGCGGCTTGGCCAGGCAGTGGGCGCTGGTGGCGAGCGGGCGAATCAAGGCGAGCGCCCTGGGCCGGGCTGCGTCCGGGGTCTCGCCGCGTTGGGCCAGGCGTGAAGGAAAGGCACGCGCGCGGCGAACTACCCCTGGCGAAGGCTGGAGAGTCCCGACGGCTGGAGGATGGGCAATGACAGCAAAGGTGGAGCAGTACTTCGCCGCAGCCCGTCGCGGCGCCGACTGGCTGCTGGCACAGCAGAACCCGGACGGGAGCTTCGTGCGCCCGGACCTGCAGGCAGACGTGTACCACAAGGCGGGCTACGCCCTGGCGATATCCGGGCACCCCGTGGAGGCCAACCGATTGCTGAGCTGGATCGCGGGTCACGACCTGGGCGAGGACGGGCGGCTGCGGCACTTCGACGCGGGCCTGGCTCTGTACAAGACGAACTGGAGCTGTCAGGCAGCGCATCGGCTGGGGCGGTTCGACGTGTCGCTGCCCGTGATGGAGTACATCCTGCGATGCCAGGCGCCCTGCGGGGGGTTCCACCAGGTCGAGGAGGGCAACGACTACCTGGAGCCCGTGTGCACGTCCTGGGCCGGGGTCACGGCGATCTACCTGGGGCGGATGGAAGCAGCCGAGCGGGCGGCGGCGTGGGTCCTGAGCATGATCGAACAGCAACCGGACGAGAGCCGCTTCTACTACTGGACGGACCGCGAGGGCAAGCTGGCGACGGAGGAGGCGCCCGTGGCGGGCGGAGCGCCCTTCGTGGACGCCACCAGGGCGCAACAGCCGTACTACTGCCCCGGGATCGCCTGCCTCTTCCTGGTGCGCCTGTACCTGGCCACCGGGCGAGAGCCCTACCTGGCCGGCGCGCAGGAGCTGTTCGGCTTCAGCCTGCGCTGCGCGGAGGACGCCTACTCCTACCCCACGGCCGGGAAGGGCTCGGTGGCCGCGGCGCTGCTGCACGCGCTGACGGGCGACGAGCGGGCCGGCCGCGCGGCGGCGGAGTTCGCGGAATACCTGGTGGCGGAGCAGCGGGACGAGGGGTGGTGGTGCAACCCGCACAACGACGGGCTGGTCGTGCGGCTGGACCACACGGCGGAATTCGTGGTCTTCATGAGCGAGCTGGCCGCCACGCTCGGCGCGGCCTGACAGCCGTCCGGGAAGGGCCGGAGCCAGCGGGAGGGATAGCGCGATGAAGGGCGTCGTCTTTCTCGGCAATCGGCGCGCCGAGGTGCGCGACTTCGCCGTACCCGAGCCGGGCCCGGGCGAGGTGCTGCTGCGCATCGAGGCCACAGGCATCTGCGGATCGGACCTGCACGTCTACCGCGCCGAGACGGGGAGCGACCAGATCCGCGGCCACGAGCCGTCGGGGGTCGTCGAGAGGCTGGGGCCCGGCGTGGTGCGCGTGCAGGTGGGCGACCGGGTGAGCGTACACCATCACCAGGGCTGCGGCGCCTGTCCCGCCTGCGCCCGGGGCGAGACGGTGGCCTGTCCCAGGGATCAGGTGATCGGCTCGGCCGTGCCGGGCTCCTTCGCGGAGTACACGGTGGTGAAGGAGCGCAACTGCGTGCCACTGCCGGACTCGGCCAGCTTCGTGGACGGCGCCTTCATGGCCTGCGTGGGCGGGACGGCCTTCGGGGCGTACCGGCGGCTGGGCGCGGGACCCCACGAGAGCGTGGCCGTGTTCGGGCTCGGGCCCGTCGGCCTGAGCTGCGTGCTGGTGGGCAAGGCCCTGGGCCTGCGCGTGACCGGCGTGGACGTCGCCGCGGAGCGGGCGGGCCTGGCGCTCACCTGCGGCGCCGACGCCTCGCTGGACGCCACGAGCGCGGAGGTGGTGGCGGGCGTGCGCCGGTTCGGGCGCGAGGTGTGCAGCCTGCGTGGCGACGGCGTGGATTACGTCATCGAGACCTCGGGAGCGGCGCCAGCGCGGGCCAATCTGCTGCCCAGTCTGCGACGCGGCGGGAAGGCGGCGATTCTGGGCGTCGGCAGCAACGAGAAGGTCATCAACCCGAGCGACATCCACGGGCGCGCGGCGACGATCATCGGCTCGGTGGTCTTCCCGCTGGGCTGGATGTGGGACCTGGCAGCCTTCCTGGAGGCAAGCGGGATGAGCTTCGAGCCGGCCGTGACCCATCGCTTCCCGCTGGAGGAGGCGCCAAGGGCGCTGCAGATGGCAGACCAAGCGCAGGGCGGGAAGATCGTGTTCCTGCCGCACGGGGGGAGGTGAGGCGGGGCGCGCGGCGTGGGGCCGCGGCGCTAGGAGAGGACCACCTCGCGGAAGTCGGCCAGCATGAAGAGCACTGACTGCACCTCGCGCAGCAAGGCCAGGCGATTGGCCCGCACCTGCTCGTCCGGGGCCATCACCAGCACCTCGTCGAAGAAGCGGTCCAGGTAGGGCGCCAGCTCGACGGCGGCGTCCCAGAGCTCCTCCCAACGGCCCTCGGCCGCGGCAGAGGTCATGCGCTCGCGGGCCCGCGTCGTCGCCTGCCACAGGTCGCGCTCCTCGGCGTCGCTGAGGAGCGCCTCGTCGAGGGCCGCGGCAGCCTGCTCGGCGGCGGGACGGTAGATGTTCGTGATGCGCTGGCCGCTGAGGGCCACGTGCTCCCACTCGGGGTGTCTGTCCGCCTTTTCGGCCAACACCTCGGCTCGCGCCCAAGCCTCGACCACGTCGCGCCAGCCGGCCGAGTTGACCGCGCGCGGGAGGTCGTAGCGCAGCCCGGCCTCCTCGAGGGCCGCGGCCAGGCGCTGCCCGGCCAGGTCCATCAGGGCCGGCACGACCTGGTCGGCGCTCTCGAACTCCGCCTCGGGCGCGCCCGCGACCAGGGACTCGTGGGCCTTGAGCAGCGCGTCGGCCAGGCGGTAGCGCAGGCCAGCCGACGCGGCCATGGTCACCAGGCCCTGCATCTGGCGGCGCAGGGCGTAGGGGTCCTGGGAGCCCGAGGGACGCAGGCCGAGGGCGTAGCAGGTGACCAGGTTGTCCAGGCGGTCGGCCGTCGAGAGCAGCAGGCCGGGCAGGCCGGCGGGTGGCTCGTCATCGGCGCCGCGGGGCCGGTAGTGCTCCGTGATGGCCTGGGCGACAGGCTCGGGCTCGCCGGCGCGGCGGGCGTACTCCGCGCCGATCACGCCCTGCAGCTCGCCGAGCTTGGTATCGCCGATCATCATGGTGGTGAGGTCGCACTTACACAGCTCGGCGGCGCGACGGGCCGTGGCGGCCACATCGTCGGGCGCGCCCACCTCCTCGGCCAGCCAGTCCACCAGGGCGATGAGCCGCTGCGTCTTGTCGTACAGGCTCCCGGCACCGGCCATGAAGGTCACGCGCCTGAGCTGCTCGACGCGCTCGGCGAAGGGGGTCTTCTGGTCCTCGGTGAGGTAGAACTCGGCATCCTCGAGGCGGGGGCCGATGACCAGCTCGTAGCCGTGGCGCACGTTGTCGAGGCCTTCGTCGGCGCCGTCGCGCACGCCGATGAAGTAGGGCATGAGCCGGGCGGAGGTGTCCTCGATGACGAAGAAGCGCTGGTGGCCCTCCATGACCTTGACGGCCACGGGCTCGGGCAGCGCCAGGAAGCGCTCGTCGAAGGAGCCCACGACAGCGGTGGGATACTCGACCAGGAAGGTCACCTCGTCGAGGAGGGCGTCGCGCAGGCGCGGCCGGCCGCCGACGGCCTCGGCGGCCGCCTGTGCGGCCTCGGCGATGCGGCGGCGGCGCTCGTCGTGGTCGGCGATGACCAGGTTCTCGCGCAGACGCGGGAGGTAGTCGGCCGGCGAGGAGAGCGGGATCTCAGCCTGACCGAAGAAGCGGTGGCCGCGGGTGGTCGCGCCGGCCGTCACGCCCGCGATCTCCAGGGGCACGACCTGGTCGCCCAGGAGGCACACGATCCATCGCAGGGGACGGCAGAAGCGGAAGTCGCCCTCGCCCCAGCGCATGGTCTTAGGGAAGGTGAGCGAGGAGAGGAGCTGGGCCAGGTGCTCGGGCAGGACCTCGACGGCCGGGCGGCCCTCCTCGACGACGGACGCGAAGACGAAAAAGCCGCGCTCGGTCTCGCGGACCTGAAGGTCCTCGACAGCCACGCCGCGGCCGCGGGCGAAGCCCAGGGCGGCCTTGGTGGGATTGCCGTCCTCGTCGAGGGCCTGCTGGACGGGCGGGCCCTTGTGCTCGATGAGGGCGTCGGGCTGCCGCAGCGCCAGGTCGGCGACGAGGGCCGTCAGACGGCGGGGCGTGCCGAGGACGCGGATCTCGCCGTGGTCGAGGCGCGCGCGCTCGAGGGCCGAGGCGAGCAGCTCCCACGTCTGCTGGAGGGTGGGCAAGACCGCCGTGGCTGGGATTTCCTCCACCCCGATCTCGAACAAGAAGTCCGCGGTCATCGTGACCTCCAGTTGACGCGGTGGATGGCGGCCGGTGGCGGGCGAGGCGCGGAAGGCGTGGGGCGCCCAGGCGGCCACGCTCGTGGCCCACGGCCGACCACCGCGGGGTCTTGCCTGTGCGGCGCTACCCGGCGGCGGAAGGGTCCGCGTGCTCGGCCGATCAGGACGCCGCCTCAGCCGGCCGGGCCAGCAGCGGGAAGCCGAGCTCCTCGCGGCGTCGCAGGTAGGCCTCCGCCACCAGGCGGGCCAGGCCGCGCACGCGGTCAATGAGCCCCGCCCGCTCGGTGACGCTCACCGCTCCGCGCGAGTCGAGAAGGTTGAAGACGTGCGAGCACTTGAGGACGTAGTCGTAGGCCGGCAGGGGCAGGCCCAGGGATGCCAGGCCGCGGGCCTCGGCCTCGAAGTCGTTGAACCAGCGCCGGAGGCGGTCCACGTCGGCGTGCTCGAAGTTGTAGGCGGAGAACTGCCGCTCCTGCTCGTAGTAGATCTCGCCGTAGGTGACGGTGTCGCTCCAGCGCAGGTCCCTGTAGTCGCTGACGCCCTGGAGGTACATGGCGAGGCGCTCGGGCCCGTAGGTAAGCTCGACGGAGACGGGCCTGCAGGGCAGGCCGCCGACCTGCTGGAAGTAGGTGAACTGGGTGATCTCCATGCCGTCGAGCCAGACCTCCCAGCCGACGCCGGAGGCGCCGAGGGTGGGAGCCTCCCAGTCGTCCTCGACGAAGCGCACGTCGTGCTCGCGCAGGCGAAGGCCGAGGGCCTCGAGGCTGGCAAGGTAGAGGTCCTGGACGTCGTCGGGCGAGGGCTTGAGGATGACCTGGTACTGGAAATAGCGCTGGAGGCGGTAGGGGTTCTCACCATAGCGACCGTCGGTGGGGCGGCGGGAGGGCTGGACGTAAGCGACACGCCAGGGCTCGGGCCCCAGAGCGCGCAGGAAGGTGTCGGGCGTCATGGTGCCGGCGCCCACCTCGGCGTCGTAGGGCTGGCCGATGACACAGCCCCGGTCCTGCCAGAAGTCACTGAGACGGGCGAGCAACTGCTGGAAGCTCATCGTCTACCAGCTCCGATATGACAACGAAGGGCGGGAGGTACCCGCCCTTCGTAGAAGGTGCGATAGGTATGGAATTATACACCCTGAGCGACTTCGCGGCGACCATGGGCGAAGTCGGGAGCCACCTGAGGGAACTTGCGCCGTATGCGCGAGAGGGCATTGTCAATGGACTTGACCTTGCAGCGCAGCTTGGCCGCCATTTCGCGGTAGGACATCCCGCGCCGGTACTCGACCAGTACCTCCCACTCGAAGGGGGACAACTGGTGGCGCAAGGCCTGATGCAAATCCTTCGCGCCCTCTGCCCCACAGATCTGGTCCGCCGGGTCCACCCCACCGCCCACGAGAAGCGTCTCCTCCAAGGTGCGGGCGTCATCATCGCCGTTGGGTGAGGCGTCGAGGGAGACGGAGGTGTTGAGGGGGACCTGCTTCTGGCGGGTGGCGGCCTTGATGGCCGAGATCATCTGGCGCTGGATACATACCTTCGCGAAGGAGGCGAAGGAGGTGTGATGCTCGGGCCTGAAGTCGCTGATGGCCTCCCACAGACCGATCATACCGATCTGGATGAGGTCATCACGCTCGGCACCCATGAGGAAGTAGGAGTTGACCTTGGCCCTGACCAGACCGCGATACTTGTGCAGCAGGTACTCGCACGCGTCCCCGTCGCCGTCCTGTTGTGCCCGCCTCACCAGCTCTTCGTCCGATAGTGGTTCGTAAGGTAACCCGCGCCGACTTGCGGCGACCTGCCTGAAATACTCGCCGGCGTTTACCATAAGACACCTCGCCTTCACGGGCGGAGTGTTTCCTGCTGGCGCCTACCGGCGCCTCGGGCGGAAGAGGCAGTCATTCTCGAGGAGCGGCTACACTGTGAGCGGCTCACCTCCTCCACGGTTTTCCGGCGGTCGTTTAGGTGCCTGTCGGCGTGAGACGCTCGACAAGGCTGTGGTACCAGGTCAGGTCATGCACTACGGGTCGAAGGATGGAGTCTGCATAGGGCGCGTACCCACTGCCCAGATCCAACCAAAGGACATGGTACATGGCATAGGCTATCCCGAGTCCCACCAGAACGCCCGCACCTCCCGCCAGGCCCATGTCTATCGGGCCCGTCAACCGGGCCGTCACTAACTGCACGTGCCAGGACACGAGGACCGTCAGGACCGCGACCCCGGCGAAGACCAGCGAGTAGGCCACGACAGGAGAGGCCGCTTCGGAGATGAAGGCCGGGTACAAGGTCTCGGCGGCCACCAGCCCTAACAGGATTCCCGCTATGTCCACAAGAACCGTCAACGCCCCCCGGCGCGACTCAACCAGCCCTATGCCCAATGCTAGGAGGATTGTCGCCCAATCAGTCCATTGCATCGTCCTGCGTGTCTTCGGGGAAGTTGCTGCGTCGTACTGGCTGAGGTCTCGCGCCGCGTCACGGTTGACTTCTGAGGCGCGAGTGTATCACATCAGGAGGGCCGGGTCAAGCGCGGGCCAAAAGGGGCGTTCTGCCGGGCTTTTTCGCCCTTTGCCCTGGGAAAGGCCGGGCCTGACCGCTGCCTTTGGCCTCGCCTACCGGCAGCCTCCGGTGCCCCCTTTCCGACCGGTGGGGCAGGAAAGCGCCCGGCAGGGAGGGAATACGAGGGCGCAATCCAGACACCAAGGAGCTCGCCCATGACTGCGTATCTCGCGGTACTTGCGCCCCTACTGGCCGGGCTGTACCAACCGCTCGGCACCGAATCGGCCGTGCTCGTCGTCGGCGAGGACGGGCGCGCCTGGTTGACCGTCCAGGCACGGGTCGCGATCGCGTCGGAGGGGACGACGGTCGTCTGGGACCTGAGCGGCGCCGGAGCCGACGCGGCCACGGCACGGCTGAGCGTCCTGACGGGCGCTCCGGTCGTCCGGGTGGCCTGGCGGCGCCAGTCGGGCGAGCTCGTCCAGTGGCGGCTGGACGGCGGGCAGAACAGCGTGACGCCTACGCAAGTGTGCCTCTCCGCGCTGGTGCAGGACATGAAGGTGGAGCGCGAGCACGTCGTCGTGGCGCGCGGCGATACGCTGGACTGGCAGTGCTCGGTGAAGTTGTCGGGGTGGAAGGGCAAGACGGTCGAGGCCATGGGTGTGCGCTTGCCGGACGGGGAAGCGGTGGTATCACTCAAGCCCGACCAGACCGTGAGCGCGCCGGTGTGGCAGGAGAGCGGCGTGCGGTGCCGGTGGGCCCTGCGATGGGATAGCCGTGGTGGAGGTCAGGCGGCGACGAGGACCGTGGTGCTCGACCGGACGGGCGTCACGGGGCTGGGGCTGCGCTCGCTGCCCGCAGGGAGGATCAGCCTGACGAGCGAGGGCAAGGAGTGGCAGCGAGGGTTCGGGGGCGCGGCGGCGGGAGAGACGGTGGAGATTGACGCGGGGCCCGAGGAGACAGTGCGGGTCCAGCGCACCAAGGCCGCGGCCACGCAGGTGAACGTGCGCAGCGATGTGCACCGCCGCCTGGCAGCCTTCGATGAGCAGGTCGAGTACGAGTATGCGGTGATGTACGCGGGGCGGGAAGAAGTAGCGCTGGAGATCGTCGAGCACCCCGCGAAGGGTTGGCGCGTGGAGGATGCGTCGCACCAGTGGCGGCGGAAGGACGCCGAGACGATGATCATCGCGGTGCCGCTGGCGGCGCGATCGAAGGCCTCGGTGCGCGTGGTGGTGGTCAGGCCCAACCAGGTGCCGCAGTGATTCCCCCGCTCGGGTGGCGGTCTACCGGGCCCGGTAGATGCGCACCTCGTCCACCTCTACGCGGGGCGCGCCGTTCGTCGCCTCCACTACGACCCGCACAGCCCTCACCGCCCCGTCCACCCCCGTGGGAGCAGCGTGGACCCGCAGGCGCTGGTAGTTGCCGGTGACCTCGGCCCAGAGCACGCTGGTGCGGTCGGCCATCTCAGCCTCGACGCGATAGTCGGCGGCGCACTCGGGCGCGCGGAAGAAGGGAGACATGGCGAAGTAGGTGCGGCTGAAGTCCAGGCCCCAGGCGATCTGGATGCGGTCGAGCCCGGCGGGCTCGGGCAGCTCGAGGCGGCACCACTGGGGCGCCGCGTGCTCGGAGAGCCAGACGTTGGGCCAGGCCTCGGGGCGGGCCACGCCGTTCACGATGCTGTCGGGCTGGAAGGGACGACTGGCGGGCAGGACGTCGGCCGCCAGGGAGCCGTGGGTCGTGAAGGGCGCGAACAGCCAGCCGTGGCCGTCGTGGCGGGCACAGACACACCCGGGCAGGCGCTCGGCGTTGTAGTACCACACGACGGCCTCGGCCGGATCGAGGCGCAGCCAGTACAGGCCCGGCTGGGGGAACTCGCCCTCGGGCCGGGCCTCGACGGCGCCGGCGTGCCCGGCCGGCACGCGGAACTCGAGCGACGCGCAGGGCTGGCCCTCCAGGGGAGGCAGGTCCCAGAGGTCGCGGGCGGGTCGCAGCGTCGCCCGCAGCGTCCGCTCCTCAGGCGCCTCGTTGCGCACGAAGATCCGCACGACCTCGGGCCGGAGGGACAGGGGCAGGAGCTGGGCCAGCGGCTCGCGCAGGGACAGGAAGGTGTCGGCCGGTCTCGCCGTGAGAGGCAGGGAGCTCGAGGCCGTGACGACGGCGCCGCGGGCCAGGTCGTCGGGGTCCTCGTTGCGGACGCCGGGTATGTAGCAGTCCTGGCGCAACAGGGACTGCTGGACGCCGCGCAGGTCGGCGTCGGTGAAGCTCGCGGGCTCGCGGCCGCCGTGGACCGCGTAAGCCGCAGCCGTGCCCGCCGCCTGGCCCACCGCGGCCAGCGTGCGCTGGACCCGCAGGGAGTTGAAGACAAGGCGCGAGGCGCTCATCAGACGCCCGGCGAGAAGCAGGTTGGGCACCTCGCGGGCGTAGAGGCTGCTGAGGGGGATGCTGTAGGGAGCAACGTTGAAGGGCACGAGAGTGGGCGCGCCGTTGGTGGGAGACGGGCGGACCGTGGGGTCGAGGAGGCCGTCGCGGGCGTGGTCGTCAATGAACCACCCGCCGTAGGCCACACGGTCCGGGTAGAGGACGCGGTTGCGGATCTCCGTCTCGGTCATGACGTGGGCGCCGATGAAGCGGCGGGACTCGCGCTTGCCCGGCACGGTGCCGAACCAGTCCAGGGCGTAGTTGGCGGCGCGCTCGCGGTCGCGGCAGTGATTCTTGATGTGGTCCCAGACGCCCAGCACGTGGCCCACCAGCGCGTCGCGTAGCTCCTCGTTGTCGCGGATAGTGTCGTGGGGGAAACCCACCTCGATCCACCAGTAGCCGTACTCGATGCTCCTGTGGTCTCGGTGCCGGAGCGAGTCCTCGTCGGGGTAGCTGGCAGCCCAGGGCGGAGGGGTGAAGGCCACGGGCCGCCCCACGTCCACCGCGCGGAAGAACAGGGAGTTGCCGAGGGTCCAGTCCCAGGGCTCGTCGGGGGCCGAAAGCTCGCCGTACTCGGAGCGCGCCTCCTGGCCGATGCGGAAGGGGACGCCGGCCTGTGCGCCGACCACGCCGTCACCGCTGGCGTCGAGGAAGAGCCTGGCCGGGACGCGCCACACGCGCTCGGTGCCGAGCTGCAGGCCGATGACCGAGGCGATGCGCTCGCCCTCGAGGTTCACGCGGAACACGTGCGTGTTGAGCAAGAGGCGAAGGCGGGACTCGCGGCGCACGGCGTCGAAGAGGACGACATCCCACGGCGCGGACACGAAGCCGCGTGTGTGGCTGTGGGCGCGCTCCTCGGTGAGGAGCTCGAGGATGATGCCGGCCTCGTTGGCGCAGGGATTCTGGTGGCCGGCGCCCGAGAAGGCTACGCGGATCTCGGTGCTGCCGTTGCCACCGAGGACGGGGCGGTCGTGCACGAGCACGGTGTCCGCGCCCTCGCGGGCCGCCGCCAGAGCCGCGCAGAGGCCAGACATCCCGCCCCCGACCACGCAGAGGCCGCACTCGGGCAGCACGTCGGTGACTTCGGCTTCAGCAAGGTCCATCGCCATCTGCCTCCGGTTGTCGGGGTCCCGGGGCGATGCAGGGCGCGGACGTCGTCGGCGGGACCGGTGGTGGCGTCCTCCAGCGCCGCGGGCTGAGCGCTTCCTCGCGATGACATACAGCGAGTGTAGGAGGAAGCAAAGCGCTGTGACTCAAACGCCCTGGGGCTCTGCCGGGAGGACGCTTCCCGTCCCTCCACCCCGCGGAGGCCGGGAGGTGCCGCGCACCTCTCGCCCCTGACCTCATTGTCCGTGCACCTGCGTGCGTGCCGTGCCATGGCCTTGGCCGCGGATGACACGGTCGGCTCGCCGGCCCCTGCACGCCTCGCTCTGTGTCAACGTGCGCAACTTCTTAGTATAGCGGCGGGGGCGGGAGAGGGCATAGGTCCGCGAGGCCGCCGCCGACCGGGCAAGGGGTCTCGCTCGGACGGTGTACGCACAAAGGGCCGCCCGCGCTCTGGTGCGCGGGCGGCCTCATGCTGGTGCTTGGGCTCAGGCGTCAGGGAGCGGATCAGGCAAGGTCCGCGCCGTCCAGCGCGACCCGCACGCGTGGCTCCACGCCGGCCTCGACGAGCGCCGCGTGAGCCTCGGGGAAGGGCCGCAGCACGCGCTCGGCTACGCCGTGGATGTAGCTAAGCATCACGCCGTAATTGGTGATCGGCACGCCGGCCTCGTTGCAGGCGAGGATGCGGTACATGACCTCGCGGCGGTTCAACATACAGCCGCCGCAGTGGATGACCAGCTTGTACTGGCCGAGCTGGGAGGCGTCGGGGAACTCGCCGCCGTTGACGTGGTCGTGCTGAAGCTCGCCGCCCACGTACTCGGCCAGCCAGGCCGGGATCTTGTGGCGCCCGATGTCGGTGGGCATGACGCAGTGGGTGCAGGCCTCGGCGATGAGCACCCGGTCGCCGGGCCGCAGGTCGTTGAGGGCCGCGGCGCCGCGGGCGAAGGTGGTCAGATCGCCCTTGTAGCGGGCGAAGAGCGTAGACGTGGTGGTCATCGGCACGGCGTCGGGCAGCAGGCGAGCCACATGGTCCACAACCAGCGAGTGGGCGACGACCAGGTCGGGCGCCGGGAAGAGCTCGAGGGCCTCGGCGAACTCGGTGTCGCGGACGACGGAGGCGAGCACGTGATTCTCGAGCGAGTCGCGCAGCGTCTGGACCTCGGGCAGCTTGAGGCGGCCCTTGGGCATGGACTCGTCAATGCTCACCACGAGCATGAGGTGGTCGCCGGGCTCCGCCACGCCGCGTACCACACCCAGCGGGTCCCAGTCCGCCGGGGCAGCGGCGATGACGGCGCGCTTGAGATCCTCAAGACCCCTGCCCTCGGTGCAGCTAACGTCCACCCAGGGGATGCCGAGAGCGGCCATCTCCTCCGAGAGGGGCAGGTCCCACAGATCGGACTTGTTGCGCACGCCCACGACGCCCAGGCCGCGCTCGCGGGCCGCGTCCAGGACCTCGAGCTCGAACTCGCTGATGCCCTCGCGGGGATCAACGACGAGAAGCACAATGTCGGTCTTGCGCAGGACCTCGCGAGCCTTGGCCACGCGCTTGGCACCCAGCTCGCCCGTGTCGTCCAACCCGCCCGTGTCAACGAGCACGGCCGGCCCCAGCGGCAGGATCTCGATGGACTTGTATACGGGGTCCGTGGTCGTGCCGGGAACGTCGGCGACGATGGCCAGGTTCTGACCCGTGACGAAGTTGATCAGGCTGCTCTTGCCGACGTTGCGGCGACCGAAGATCGCGATGTGGAGTCTGTTGCTCCTCGGCGTGTCATTCATCTCTCTCGCAAGCCTCCTTGGAAATCCCTGACGCCTGAGTTGTACCTCACGCACGACGGCGCCCCTCGGCGTCACGTCGCGCGTCTTGCCTACGACTGTGCGGCAGGCCGCCGGCACGGCCCAACGCCGGGTCGCCTGCCCCCCGGGGCCTCGTCGCCGGTCCCAGCCGGCGCGCAGACCGGGGTACTCACGAGCCAAAGTGCACGCGGCAAGTCTATCAGCCGCTTTCCGGACAGCCCCTGGTCACGCCACCGCAAGGGCGGCTCTCGGACTGTGGCCCGGGCCGACGCCGACTCCACGGCGGGCAGCTTGAATCACCTTCAGCGCTCTGTCAACCTCTTCCGCTATCTCGATGGTGGGCGCCTTCTTGCCCGGGTAGATCTCGTAGAGCCGCGCGTACCTGCGAGGCGTGAGATTCGGCATGATGACGTTCGCCCCGGCCCTCAAGCCTGCGAGCCGTCCGCCCTCCATGACTGTCTCGAGCGCGGTCGTGGCGGGCAGCATCACGTCCGGGACCAGAAGGCGGGTCAGGGCCAGCATGTTCAGCGTGACCTCAGCCGGCCCCACGGGCATCGCCGCCAGCGGCGTTTGCGGGTGTGGGACCAGCGGGCCCATCCCGGCCATGTGGACATTCAGGCGCCGGAGCAGCAGCAGGTCGCGGGCGAGCGACTCGGGCGTCTGACCGGGCAGGCCGATGATGCAGCCCGCGCCGATCTGGTAGCCCAGCTCCGCCAGGGTGTCGAGACAGCGCAAGCGGCTGTCAAGGGACGCTCCCGGATGCAGCCGGGCGTAGAGCTCGGGGTCGGAGGTCTCGTGCCTGAGCAGGTAGCGGTCGGCGCCCGCCTGGCGCCAGAGCCGGTACTCCCACTCCTCGCGCTCGCCCACGGAGAGCGTGACCGCCAGCCGCGTCCGCGCCTTGATCCGCTCGATCACGCCCGCCAGGCGCTCGGCGGTCCACCACGGGTCCTCGCCCGACTGAAGCACGACCGTCCCTACGCCCAGGCTCGCGACCAAGTCGGCGGCCTCGACGATCTCCGACGGGCTCATGCGGTACCGCGTCAGGTTGCCATTGTCCCTGCGCACGCCGCAGTAGCAGCAGGTGCACCGGCAGTGATTCGAGAACTCGATGATGCCCCGCAGGTGCACGTCGTCGCCAAGGGTCTCGCGGCGCACCGAATCGGCATCAGACCGCAGGTCTTCGGCCTGCCGCCCGCCGGCGGTCACCAGTTGGGCAAGCTCCCTGACAGTCATGATGCGCCAGTCCCCAAGATCCGCAGGCACGCCTCGCGCGCGCCCTCAGAAGTAGACGTCCCGCTCGCCGGCGTCGAGCCGGGCCAGGCGGGCCTCGGTCTCGCGCCGGACGGCCTCGGTCTCGATCTGCCCCAGATGCTCGCGGATGATGTCCTCGCCCGCGCGGCGCGTCTCGGGCGACGCGTAGTCCAGCAGGTATTCCCGGAAGGTCAGCAGGGCGTTGGGCAGGCAGAAGTGATGGATCTCGCCGGGCTTGGCGAGGGCCATGAACTCGCGTCCGGTGCGGCCCGAGCGGTAGCAGGCCGTGCAGAAGCTCGGCAGGTATCCCTGGACGCAGAGGTCGCACATCACCTCGTCGAGCGGGCGATGGTCGCCGACCTCGAACTGGCGTGCATCCTCCTCGTCGGGATTGGCCTCGGTGTAGCCACCGGGAGAAGTGCGCGATCCGGCGGAGATCTGGGACACACCGAGCCTCATGCACTCGCGGCGCATCTCGGGCGTCTCACGGGTGCTGAGGATCATGCCCGTGTAGGGCACGGCGACGCGGATGATCGCCACGAGCTTCTTGAAGTCTTCGTCGCTCACGGCGGCGGGTGGATTGGCGGCGATGGGAGTGTTGAAGGCCGGCTCGAGGCGGGGCACGGAGATGGTGTGTGGCCCGACGCCGTAGGTGGTGTCCAGGTAGCGGGCATGGTCGAGCAGGGCGAGCAGGTCCCAGCGCCAGTCGTACAGGCCGAATAGGACGCCGAGGCCCATGTCGTCAATGCCGGCCGGGAAACATCGGTCCCAGACGGTGATGCGCCAGTCATAGTTGGCCTTGTGGCCGCTGGGGTGCATGTACTCGTAGGTCTGGCGGTGATAGGTCTCCTGGAAGACCTGGTAGGTGCCGATGCCGGCGGGCTTAAGCCTGATGAAGTCCTCATTGGACAGGGGAGCGGCGTTGATGTTGACGCGACGGATCTCGCCGCCCTCGAACTTGGTCGTGTAGACCGTGTGGACGTCATTGATCATGTGCTGGACGTCGTTCCTTGGATGCCCGCCATAGACCAGCAGTAGCCGCTTATAGCCGTGGTCTATCAGCCACCGGACCTCACCCGCCACCTCGTCCCTGGAGAGAGTGCGTCGCTGGCAGAGCTCGTTGTCCACACGGAAGGGGCAGTAGAGGCAGTTCGCTACACACTCGTTGGAGATGTAGAGGGGCGCGAAGAGCACGACCCTGTTGCCGTAGATCCGCTGCTTGATTTCGGCGGCGGTCTCGAAGAGCTCCTCGATCTGCGCGGGGTCCGTGGTTGTCGTGAGCTCGGCAACCTCGTGCCGGTCGAGCCCGTGCATCTGCCGGGCCTTGGTCATCAGGTCGGCAAAGCGAGCGGCATCGGGTGGCCGCGCCTCGACCAAGGCAGCGGTCACCTCATGTTCGTCAACCGCGATCCGGTCGGTACCGAGAGCGTTGTGCATTGGCGGCGGCGACGGGTCTCTGACTCGCCACCATCCCTCCTAGGAAGCTGTGCTTTCCACAGCGTCGGCTCGGGCGCGCGCGCCGGCAGCACCTGCTGGCGGCAGTGGTCCGCAAAGCCCGCGGGCGATGTGGAAGGGTTCACGATCGGCAATTCTATAACTCTGTTACCCACCTGACAAGGCGCCCACGCCCCACCTTCCGGCCCGGCGGCCTGAGCACGACACCCCACCTACCCGGCCTCTCCCCCATCCACGAGGGGCTTCCCGGCTCGGCCCGCCGGTCCTCTCGCGCCCCAGGAGGCGGGCGGGCCTCCTCGCCGCCCGGCCCTGTAGCGGAGGGCCGGGGCCTCAGCTATCGGGTGACACCAGGTTCTGCGGCGATCCGGCCAGGAAGGCCGCGATGCTCTCGATCGTCGTAGATAGTATCCTGTGCAGCGCCTCGCGGCTGTAGAAGGCCACGTGGGGCGTGACGATGACGCGCGGGTGGCGCATGAGCTGGTAGGCCTCGACGGCCAGGCGCAGCTCGTCCAGGGGCACGCTGTCATCGCGCAGCAGCACGCTGTCCTCGGTGATGACCCGCTCGCCCTCAAGGACATCCAGGGCCGCTCCGGCCAGCCGTCCCTCGTCGAGGGCTTCCAGCAGGGCCTTGCTGTCCACGATGCCGCCCCGTGCCGTGTTCACGAGCAGAGCCGAGGGCTTCATCAGGGCCAGCTTCTCGGCGTCGAGCAGGTGATGAGTCGCCGGCGTCAGGGGGCAGTGGATCGTCACCACGTCAGCCTCGCGCAGGAGCTGCTCAAGGTCTACGTACTCGAAGCCCATGACCTCGCCCAGCAGGGGCTGGGGCATCACGTCGTAGGCGAGGACGCGCATGTTCATGGCCCGGCCCATGCGGATGACGTGCAGGCCGATGCGGCCGGCCCCGACGACACCGAGAGTCTTGCCGGACAGGTCCGAGCCGAGCAGGCCCTCCAGCGCGACGTTGCCCCGGCGGACGCGCTCGGCAGCCTCGGGGATATTGCGGGCGAGGCAGAGGATCAGGCCGAGAGTGTGCTCGGCCACTGTGTTCTCACCGTAATGGGGGACGTTGGCGACGAGGACGTCGCGGGAGCGGCAGTCCTGGAAGTTGATGTGGTCCACGCCGGTCGAGCGCGTGGCGACCAGTCGGAGCTTCGGGCAGCTATCCAGGAGCGTGCAGTCCACCTGGGAGTGGATGAAGCAGGACAGCACCTCGACGCCGGACCTCTCGAAGTCGGGCAGGCTCTCGGCCGGCTCCTCGAAGAACCGGGCATCCCAGCCGGCCGCCTCGGCGCGCTCTTCCACGAAGCTACGCTCCCAGGCTTTCACCTCGACGAACACGACCCTGGGCTTCTCACTCACTCCAGCCATCTCCTCGAGCGTTGCTCTGTCCCCTCAGCGGCCCCGCGTCCGGGTCGGACGCGGTCTGGGCGAGCTCGATGGACAGATACTCGCCGGGAGCCCCGGCGCTCGCCAGCTCCAGGGCTCCCGGACAGCGATCAGGGCAGCGGCTGTCCCGCGGCGCGCGGTGGCCGCAGGCCGCTTGGCGCGACGGCCTACTCGCGCTGCACGGCGTCGAAGCGGCAGACCTCGAAGCAGGAGCCACACCGGATGCAGGCGTCCTGGTTGATGACGTGAGGCTGTCGGGGCTCGCCGTCAATGCAGTGCACGGGGCACTTGCGCTTGCACAGCCCGCAGCCCACGCACTTCTCGGGATCTAGGCGGTAGCGCACCAGGTCACGACAGCGATGCACGGGGCAGCGCTGCTCGTAGATGTGGGCCTCGTACTCAGCGCGGAAATGGCGCAGCGTGCTGAGCACGGGATTGGGGGCCGTCTGGCCCAACCCGCAGAGCGCGGCCCGCTGGCAGACGCGGCCCAGCCGCTGTAGCCGATCGAAGTCGCGCTCCTCACCGAGCCCGCGGGTGATGCGCTCGAGCACCTCGAGCATGCGCTTGGTGCCCTCGCGGCAGGGGGTGCACTTGCCGCAGCTCTCGTCCTGGGTGAAGGTGAGAAAGAACCGGGCGATGTCCACCATACAGTTCGAATCGTCCATGACGATGAGGCCGCCGGAGCCCATGATGGCGCCGGCCTCGCGGAGCGAGTCGTAGTCAATGGGCG
>CAZSOQ010000054.1:0-25331 GCA_964608495.1 uncultured Armatimonadia bacterium
GGTGGGAACGAGGAACAGGCGGGGCCGGGGGCGGCGCGAGAAGGGCACTTGGGTGCGGGGGCTTGGCTCTGGGGCTGGCGCTGATCCTGGGTACGGCTACCTCCGTGGCCTTGGCTGGACCGGAATACATACGCATCGCGAGCTTCAACATTGCGGACTTCGGGAGGGAGAACGAGCACCGCCGCTGCCTCGTGGGGCTGGCGACGGTGCTTCTGGAGACCAAGGCTGACCTCATCTGCATCCAAGAGGTACAGCTATCGGAGCGCGGCCGGAGGGCGGTGGAGAACCTGGTAGACGTGCTCAACAAGGCCGCGAAGGTGATGCGCACAGAGAGCTATCAGTGCTGCGTTCCGGAGGCGTATGAGGGCGACGAGCGCGCGGCCTTCATCTGGCGAAAGCCTGTGAGCCTGGCCTCCGAGCCGGTGCTGCTGCCCCACGACCCGGACCCCGATGGGAACAATCGGCGCGTTTTCACGCGGGTGCCCTACCTGGCTGCCTTCAGGGCCCGGGACTGCGATTTCCAGGTCGTCAGCGTCCACCTGTATACTGCTCCCACGGCGCGTGCTGGCCTTCCTTACGAGGGCCGGACCGCTGAGTGCGAGGCTCTTGCCGACTGGATGCGCAAGGCGGAGCGCAATCCCGAAAAGGACATTCTTCTGCTGGGCGACTTCAACCGCTTCCTGAACGGTCGCGCGCCCTGGGCCAAGCTGATGCCCGATAGCCACTCTGCGTCCTATCGCTTCCCGCTCCTCGAGGCAATCCACAACGCGTATCCGCAGTTCTCTCCCGCCACCGACCCGGCGCCCCAAGACAGGTACAGCACAACGACTGCGGGCACACCGGCCATCTACGATCAGTTCATCATCAGCAAGGGATGCTACCGCGAGTTCACTGAGCATCCGGTCTTTGCCGAAGACGTGGGCCTGGTGGCCTTTGATGACAAGTACGACGGAGAGTGGTGGATGAAAGACTGGTGCCCCACGGTGCTGTCCGACCACCGCCCGATCTGGATCCGCCTGCGCGTGGATCTGCCCGACGACGACCCTTAGACCACGCTCTTGTCCTCGCATCTCGTGCTGGGCGACGGCCTGCCGGGAGCGTCACTGCAGCCTTGGCCCTCTGCCGTGTCCAGAAGGTGTGCCGGCCAGCAGGGCCAGAAGGGGTACGGATACAAGGGGCACGAAGGCACTCCGAGGAAAGGCATGTCGCATACCACGGTCCTCCCTTCGCGGCCGCGCACACCTTGCGGCCGGGGTCCGGCCCGAAGACTACACGGGGTGTGCTCGACCAGGCCTTTGGGACCCTAGACGGCCCGGTCGCCCAGGTCCCTACATCCCCAGTATAGGTGCACCCTCCGCGAAGTCAAAACCCGAGACGCGGATACTCGCCGACCCCCATGGGCCTGGGAAGGCCAGGGCGGACAGCACGGCGAAGGGCCGTCCTGGGTCCGCCAACGCTGGATCAAGGGGGTTGCGCCATGCGAGGGATGGGCTTCTGGATCGCGGTGAGTCTGTTGGTGCTGGGCTGCACAGCGAAGGGGTGGTCTGCCGAGGGGACGGCGGCCGGGGCCAGCGTCGCTCGGTCTCCGGAAGCAGCGCACGTTGATCCTCAGCTCGAGCAGGCCCTGGTCGCCGAAGACTGGGAGCAGGTGCTGGCAAGGGCGGAGGCCTGGCGGCAACGTGAGCCGGACTCGGTGCTGGCCGGGTACATCGTTGGCAAGGCCTACTCGTGCCTTGGCGAGCCGCAGCGCATGTTGTGGCCCTGGGACCCTCTGGACGTGGCGTGGGTCTGGCACCGGGAGCAGATCCGCCCGCTCGCCGAGTGGGCCCGGAACCTGGCGTCCCGGCATCCCGCCAGCCCGATCGCCTGGAGTATGCTCTCGAATCTGCTGATGTTCTCGGGCGACGAGGAAGGCTGCCTGAAGGCCGCCGAGAGGGCCGCGGCTCTTGCGCCCCACGACGGCTACCACCTGATGGTGCGGGGCGGTGCCCACTACAACGCCGGCAACTACGACGAGGCCGTGCGAGACTGCACGAGCGCCCTCGGCCTCAGGCCCGATCTGGCCGAGGCGTACCTGGTGCGCGGCTGGGCCTACGGGGACAAGAAGGAGCGCGAGAAGGCACTCGCGGACTTCACCGCGGCCATCGAACTGGTTCCGGACTACCTCAACGCCTACTACTGGCGAGGCGATCTCTACCTCCGGCGGAGGGAACCTGACCAGGCCCTGGCCGAGTTCGACAAGATTATCGCTCTCGAGCCGTCCTGTGCCTGGCCTTACTGGGCGCGCGCCATCGCCCACTACCTGCGACGGGACTACGCCCGCGCCGTCGCGGACGTCACCACGTACGTGGAGACCTTCCCCATGGATGCGGAGGCCTGGTTCCAGAAGGCCCGCGCGTGTAGGCAAGCCGGCCGCACCGAAGACGCGATGGACGCCCTGCACAGGTTCGTGGCGCTGGCGCCGGAGGCCGGCCTGAGCTGGCGCATCCCCGAGGCCCAGGTGCTCCTGCGGGAGCTGGGCGACCAAGTAAGGTGAACGGGGGCTGGACGAGGAGGCCGGTGCGTGGTCGGCTCAGTACCTGCGCGGTGTGAAGCCCCCAAAAATGGCGTGCCCACGGGGACGGATTCCTGGAACTAAAGGGCCTACCTGCAGGTCGAATCTGCGTAGTGCGGTATCCAATCACGCCGGAGGCGGTGTTCCATGACTGCGCTGCAGCGCCTTGGGTGGGTTGTTGTTGTGGTTGTGGTCCTGGTCGCCCTTGCGGGCTGTGGAGGGGGAAGCGGCGTGAGCAAACGCGGCCAGACCCCGACACAAGCCGGCACTCTACAGGGCCAGGTAGACCTCGCTGGCGGAGACCCAACGGACTATCAGGTGATGGTGGACGGCCGCGAGGTGCAGGCGAGCATCGCGCCCGACGGCCGGTTCACGGTCAACGGAGTCCCGGCCGGTGAGCACACGGTTGATGTGGTCAGGAAGGATGGGATGGAGGGCGGCCGGGCGATCGTGGATGTGGATCCGGACGAGCCCACTACCATCCCGGAGCCCATCAGACTCGAGGGCGCGGGCCAGATCGTGGGCTTCGTCGTCAAGGTGGGCAACGGCGTGGAAGAGCCCCTGCCTGGGGTGGAGGTGGTGGCGCGGTCTGACCTCGTCTGGATAATGACCGACGAGGGGGCGACGGTGGCTCCCTCCGACGCCAACGAGCCAGGGGCCCTCATCTACCCGCCCCCTGAGGGTGCGCAGTACTCAGCCTTCACCGAGGAAGACGGCAGCTACCGGATGAAGGGCGTCGCGCCAGGTGGCTACTTCGTCGCCGCAGCCGTGCCGGGATTCACCCCTGGCGAGGCCTACGTCTGGGTGGAGGCCAATCGCACGGCTGCCGCCGATCTGGTCCTGCGCGAGGCCATCGAGGCCGGCGTGGGTACCGTGAAGGGCGCGGTCCTGGGCGAGACGGCAACGGGGTCCACGGAGCCTCTCCTGGGCGCCGAGGTGGTAATCACCACCGGCGACGTCTGGGAGGCCCAGCCTCTCTCGGAGCCCGTGCGCCTGTCCGGGCCCATCCCGGCCAGCGCGAACGGCGATGCCCCCTCGGACGACTCCTTCATCGCGCCACCGATCGCCTGGGGAGAGTTCAGGACACTGACCGATCGGGCCGGGGCCTACGGCCTCAACGTCCCCTCGGGCTACGCGAGCATGTCCGTGTGGCTTGAGAACTACGAGGGCGACTACCGGGAGATCCAGGTCCAGCCTGATCAGGTCCAGGTCCAGGATTTCCTGCTCAAGCTGCTGGAGGACATCATCGTCGTTCCACCGACGGAGAGGAACCAGTCGGCGGGGCGGTGAGCCGGCGATCCAGGGCAGGCGGGTGGCCGGTATCCGGTCGCCCGGCGACGAAGCTGTCAACACGCCTGCAGCAGGGGCTTCAGCCGCGACCTGGGCCGGCGATGGGGCGGTTGTGGTGACGTTCTGCGGGCCGCGAGGGGGCTGTCCTTGCGTGCTGCGAGGACCTGTGTGGCGGTTAACATAATGCTCGATTCGGTGCATACAAACCGCTGTAAACACACGCAGATTGCCGAATAACTGGTGAACCCGTTTCACCCCCCCTGCAGGCCGGCAAGCCCCGCCGGCCTGTGCAGAACACCACACCGCCACCGCCGCCGCAGGCACGCGGCGGGAGCCGCGACCTGCGACTACATGGATGCCTGCCGTTGTAGTCGCGGGTTGGGCGCAGCCCGCGCCCGCGGGGGCGGATGTCGGTGTGGTCCGTGGTCTGCACAAGGACTGACCACCACCCCAAATGCCTCGCCGGGACTCACTCGACCTCCGCTTCTTCGACCCGCGCTACCCGCAGATCGTCCAGGTCCACATGCCCGCGCGAGGTGCTCCCGCCCGTCGCCACCACGTACACCGACTGCCATACCAGCGGCGGCTTTACCCCATCTGGCAGCCTGAGCGACACGCGCTTCCACTCCGTGTCCCAGTCCACGGCGCCCGCGAAGGTGAGCAGATGCCGGGTGCCGTTGCCGTCCACCACCGCGGCCCGGAGCCACGGAGCAGCCGTGGCCTTGGCCCGCACCAGCAGCGTGAGCCGCAGAGCGCTGCCGATCCGCCGGTCCAGCCGCAGGTAGGCGGCCCGCGTGCCGGTGGGTTCACCCAGGTCGAAGCTCATCCGGCAGTAGCGCTTGCCCTCGCCCGCTGCGTCCTCCATCACGGCGACTTCGCCCGTCACTGCGTCGGTGTCCGGATACCTGGCGAGGACCCAGGACGGTTCGCCCTCGAAGCCCTCGACCGCCGCCTCCGATGCGACCCGCACCTGCGCCACGCCTTCCGCCTCGCCCACCACGGCCGTGACCGTCGCCGCGCCACCCGCCTCGACGGCCTCGAACAGGCCCTGCCCGAGGTCCTTCACCCCGTGGCCCTCGAGACGCCAGCTCAGGAGGCCCTCGGGCACCCATATTCTCCGGCCGTCGTCGGCCAAGCCCTCAGCCACGAGGAGCGCCCGTTCACCGGCGCACAGGTAGGCGGCGGACGGGATCACCTCGAGCCGCGGCAGACGAGCCACGATCTCGACTGCGATGTCGGCGAAGGCCGTGGGCGCGTTGGGATGGCTCAGGCGGACCGTGGCGCGGCCGGGCCCCCCGCGCAGCTCGAGACCGCCCGCGCCGTAGGATGCCGTTATCTGCTCGCCTGCGCTTGAGGCATCCCCGACCGAGGTTTCGGGGCGGACCTCGGCGTCAGGCTGGTCAGCAGCCTGCACCAGGGCTGCGTCGGCGTCCACGGGATTGCAGGAATCGTCGGTGAGCCACACCTGGACGGGCACCCGCGCGCCCGACAAGGCCGCGACGGCGTCCGCGCTGGCAATCAGCCGCGCCAGGGGGCCCTTAGGGCCGCGCGACCGCACCAGGACGGCGTTGGCGATGCGACGCTCGCCGCCGTCTGACGGGCGGTTCGCTACCTCTCCCCGCACCCAGGCCGTGGTCGAGCCGCCGCCGTCCAGATTCAGGGCCTCCGTGCAACCCAGCTCAGTCATGAGCTTGGCCAGCGTCGGCAGCGTCATGCCCACGCTCCAGCCGGGCTGCCGGCCGTCCACCGTGACCAGCACGATCTCGCGCTCGCTGTACCCTATCGCCGTGCGCGGATGCCGTGGCGCGGCCGCGTCATCCTCCGGCACGACCTGGCCCCCGCGCAGTAGCAGCGGCCCGCCTCCCAGGGCCAGGCTCACGGGCTTCTCCAGGCCCCGGGTGGTCAACTCGAGGGATACCTCCTGCCCCGGCAGGAGCTTGGCGAGGGACTTTGCGGCCTCGCCGCCCGCGACGAGGAGCACTTCACCGCGATTCGCCGTACGCTCCCGGCCCGCGGGGACCAGCTCCTTCACCTTGCCCTTCCATGCCCCCGCCGTCCGCAGCGGCAGGCCCGCCACCTGGACCACTACACACCCGCCGCTCCGCGCCCAGCCCCACTGGTCCGTATACAGGACCACGCCCTCGGCCGGCGGCTCCTGGTTGACACCCACCACCTTCGCCTGGCCCTCCGGCAGACCCAGCGAGCCGACACAGTCCAGGTCGCCGATGCCGGGCTGCCCGTCGGCGGTGATGTAGAAGGCGAGCCGGCCCCGCCCGAGGGTCAGAACCTCGCCCCGGCGCACCATCGGCCCGATCGTCAGCCCCGCCCGCGGGTGCCCGGCCATCACGAAGAAATCGGCGTTCGTCGCCGCCACCACGTAGTCGTCGGCCCGGTCCTCGCGGGTGATGATGCCCGACAGCGGCTCCACGCCCTGCAGGTTCCCACTCGCCAGGCCTACATCCAGGGCGATGAGCGGCTCCTGCCGCTGGATGCGCAGGACGCGGATCTCCCAGGGGCCCTCGGCACGGCGAAGGGACGTGCACGTCACCCCCGGCGCGATGGGCCGACGGAGGGTGAGGTCGCCGCCTCGCGCGATGGGGGAGAGCACCGCGGGCAGAAGCAGGAGCAGCCCTAGCCGTCGCAGTAGGATGCTCATGCCGTCCCGATTCCGTGCGCTCCCGAAGGCTCCTCTCGCGCCCAGACCGCGAGAAGGCGAAGAGTCCGTCGCCTGCTCCGCGGCCCTGCGGACCCCTTGACCCCTGCGGTCCATTCTGGCTACCCTCTCCCAGGCCGGCGGCTTGCCCCGCGAGCCGGCGGACTCCCTCGCGAGGGCAGGTGACCTGTCGTGCTTGGCACCGTGTTCGTTTCAGCTCTGGCCGTGCCCGACACGGCCCTTCCGCCTCGCCGCCCACCTGTCCCGGTCATCCTGGACACCGACATCGGCCCGGACTGCGACGACGCCGGCGCCCTCGCCGTGCTGCACGTTCTTGCCGACCGTGGCGAGGCGAGTATCCTGGGCGTCATCTGCTGCACGTCGAGTGAGTGGGGAGCCCCCTGCTGCGACGCCATCAACACCTACTATGGTCGCCCGGGCCTGCCCGTGGGCACCCACAAGGGCGAAGGTTTCCTCTGCGAGTCCCGGTACAAAGAAGCTGTCGCCCGCAGCTTCCCCACTGTCCTGCGCAGCGGCCGCGAGGCGCCCGACGCACGGGACCTGTATCGCCGGCTGCTGGCCGCCCAGCCCGACCGGAGTGTCACGGTCTGCGCAATCGGCCCGGTCAACAACCTGCGCGATCTGCTGCACACCGGCCCCGACGAGCACAGTCCTGTCGCCGGGGCGGAGCTTGTGGCGGCGAAGGTGGACTGCCTGGTCGTCATGGGCGGCGAATTCCCCAGCGGCGAGGGGTGGAACTTCACTCAGGACGGCGCCGCCGCCCGGGATGTGTGCGACCACTGGCCCACCCCAATCCTCTTCAGCGGCAAGGAGATCGGGCTGGGGATCATGACGGGCTCGCGGCTGTACACGGAGACACCGCCAGAGAATCCCGTGCGCAGGGCCTACGAGCTGTGGACAGGGGGCACGGACAGGCCAAGCTGGGACCAGACGACGGTCCTGGCCGCTGTGCAGGGCCTGCGGGACTACTGGACCGCTCAGACCAAGGGCTACTGTCACGTTCACGAGGATGGCAGCAACGAGTGGCGATCGTCGCCGGAGGCTGCGTCGCAGCCTTACAGGCGTCATGCCTACCTGGTGGAGAAACAGCCGCCGGCGGACCTGGCGCGTGTCATCGAGGACCTGATGGTGACCCCGCCAAGACAGCGGCCCTAGCCAGGTCGGGACAAGCGCCGGCGCGGCCGTGGGCGCCGTTCCCGGCACGAAGAGACTTTTGCCCAGACAGCCCTCCTTGCTGTATATTAGCGCGAGTGTCCTGTCCCCATGCCTGTCGTGGCGTGGGGTAGAGGACGGCCCGAGAGACCTCTGTGCATGGGACCTGGAGGCCGCTTCGCAGGCTTACCAGTGGCTCGGGGTAGGCTCGCAGACACGAAGGGTCTCGGGACCGAAGTGACCGGCGCTACTCGCCCGTCACGCGATGACCGGGTTGGCCCCGGACAACAACGCGCGAGGCTGCAAGACAGCCTGGAGCTGCGAGGCAGCCTGAGGGAAGAGCCGCTCATGGCCACTATCCATGAAGCCGCGGGGCTCGGCGACGAGGAGAAGGTCCTGCAGGAGCTGGAGCGTGGGGTCTCCGTCAACCTGCGCGACAGGGACGGCTTCACGCCGCTGCACTGGGCCTCGGGCGAGGGCCGCCCGGGCGTCGTCGTTCTCCTGCTGGGAAGAGAAGCCTCCGTGAACGCCAGGGACGCGGAGTACTGCACGCCGCTGCACCTGGCAGCTCTCGGCGGGCACCTGGAGATCATCGAGCGCCTGCTGGAGTACGGAGCCGACGTAAACGCCGAGACTCTTGACGGCTGGACACCGCTTCACACCGCCGCCCTGCGAGGACACGTGGCGGTCGCGCGGGTGCTGCTGGAGCACGGCGCCAGTGTCGGCGCCAGGGACCAGCACGGGCGAACGCCGCTGCAGTGCGCGGCCATGAACGGCAACGCAGAGGCCGCCGATCTGCTTCTGGACCATGGGGCCGACATCAATGCCCAGGACGAGGAAGGCAACACGGCCCTGAGCCTCGCCAGCGATAAGGCTCGCCTCGCCGTGGCGGAGCTACTGAGAGCCCGCGGAGCCCGGGAGTAAGGAGGCCACGCGGATGGACGAGGGTGCACAGCAACCGAGGGTACTCATCATCGAAGACCGGCCCGACGTAGCGGAGCTCATCGAGCTCATCCTCAGCGACGAGGGCTTCCGGGTCGCTGTGGCCTACAATGGCGAGTCGGGCCTCGAGGAGTTCCGGCGCGAACGGCCCGACCTCGTCCTGCTGGACCTGGTGTTGCCCGACATGCACGGCTTCGACGTCTTCCGCAAGATGCGCGAGGTGGACACCGAGGTGCCCATCGTCATGCTCACCGGGCAGGCCAGGCTGAGCGACCGCGTCGCCGGCATCGAGCTTGGCGCCGAGGAATACCTGGTGAAACCCTTCGCCACCGACGAGCTGGTTGAGAAGGTCCGCTCCGTGCTGGAGCGGCATCGCGGCAGCTCCTAGCAGGGGGGCCCTCACCCACACCCCCTCCACCAGAAAGCTCTGTCGCCCCTTGGCTTGCCGACTTCGTCGGCTGCACCAAGCGGCTCCCTGGTGTCGGTCTGGGGCCAAGGCGAGGGTTGACGGCACCGGCGAGACCGAACTCATGAATAGCCCGCGCTCGATTGCGGACGTACCGGCCCCTGGGCCGCGCGGCGGAGCCCTTCAGGCGCCTTGGTTGCCGGCGGATCCTGCGCGAAGCGAACAGCCTGGCGCAACGAGGCCCCTGATACCCCTTTCCACAAACACATCGGGCCGGAAAGGCACCCAAGAAACCCATTCGCTCCCACGTGCCGCCCGTGCCCGAGCCCCCTGCCGCGGCGAAGCTTACGGTCCGTTTGGGGATGTCGGCGAGCCCCCGGAGGGTCTCTTACGTGCCTTCGGGGGCTTCGTGTCTTCCTCCGTGGGAAGGACAGCGGCCTCGTTTTCGCGAAGCTTGCCGCTGCCGATCGGAGGATAGGCCCGCACCTGGCGGTGGGGGAGGGCGTTCTCTGCGGCTGGGAGGCATGGCCGAATGAGCAGCCAGTCACGCCGGGACTTCCTGAGAACGATGGGGCTGGGCACGGCGGCCCTGATGGCGCCCCGCTGGCTAGGGGCAGCGCCACAGCGCCGGCCGAAGGTGCTGTTCATCCTGATTGATGACCTGGGCTGGATGGACAGCACGGTGTACGGCAGCCGGTACTACGACACGCCGAACATCGAGCGGCTGGCGCGGCGGAGCATGATGTTCACCGATGCCTACGCGGCGAATCCGCTGTGTTCGCCGACGCGGGCGAGCATCATGACGGGGAAGTATCCGGCGCGGCTGGGGATCACGACCCCGGCGGGGCACCTGCCGCCCCTGGCCCCCGACGCCAAGATCATGCCGGAGGAAGGGCCGGCGCACCAGAAGATGCTGCTCCCCCAGAGCCGCAGGCACCTTCCCCTGGAGGAGTACACGATAGCGGAGGCCCTGCACGACGCGGGGTACCGCACCGGCTTCGTGGGCAAGTGGCACCTGGGATACCCGGAGGAGTACTGGCCGCCGGCGCAGGGCTTCGACGTGAACATCGGGGGAGGGCGCTGGCCGGGCCCGCCAAGCTACCACTCGCCGTACAAGATCTCGACCCTTCCCGATGGCCCACCGGGCGAGTACATCACGGACCGGCTGACCGACGAGGCCATCAAGTTCCTGGAGGAGCAGGGGAGCAATCCCTTCCTGCTGTGCCTGTGGCACTATGCCGTTCACGCGCCCTACCAGGGGAAGGAGGACCTGATCGAGGGCTACCGCGACCGGACGGACCCTCGCGGCAAGCAGAACAACCCGGTCATGGCGGCGATGATCAAGAGCATGGACGAGAGCATCGGACGGGTGCTGGACGCCCTGGATCGGCTTGGGCAGGCGGACGACACGGTCATTTTCTTCTTCTCGGACAACGGGGGCAACGAGTACGACCGGGTGGGGCCCGAGGAGTGGCTGCCCACTAACAACGACCCGCTGAGGTCCGGGAAGGGCTCGATCTACGAGGGCGGCGTGCGCGTGCCGATGATGGTCTGCTGGCCGGGGGTGGTGCAGGCGGGCGCCCGGTGCTCGGAGGTCGTGAGCAGCATTGACTTCTACCCGACGATCCTCGAGACTACGGGATTGCAGGCGAAGCCCGACCAGATCCTGGATGGCGAGAGCCTGCTGCCGGTGCTCAAGCAGACGGGCAGGCTCCGCCGCGAGGCGATCTTCTGCCATATGCCCCATGTGGTCAACGCCCGTACCGGCATGCTGGGGCAGCCCGCTACCTGGGTCCGGCGCGGCGACTGGAAACTCATCCGCTTCTACCAGACCAGCGAGGAGTTCCCGAACGATTTCGAGCTGTACAACCTTCGCGAGGACACCGGCGAGACGAACAACCTGGCGGGGGAGAAGCCGGAGCTGGTGCGGGAGCTGGACGCGCTGATAGACGGGTTCCTGACGGCGACGGGGGCGATGGTGCCCAGGCCCAATCCCGCGTACGACCCCAAGGCCCTGGCGCAGGTGGACGGATGGCGACCGTCGGGCCACTGCAAGCTGTCGCGCGAAGAGGGGATTCTGCGCATGGACTCCACGGGCGGCGATCCCTTCGTATCCACAAGCGACGTGCCCAAGGCGAGCGGGGCGCTGGTGGCGAGGTTCAGGATGCGCTCGACCAGCACGGGGGTCGGGCAATTCTTCTGGGCCGACGAGAAGGTGCGCCAGTTCGGCCCGACGGTCAGGCTGAACTTCGAGCCGGTGCACGACGGCGAATGGCACGAATACGAGGTGAAGTTCACGTCGCAGGGCGCGCTGCAGCAGCTCCGGATTGACCCCTCGACCGCGCCGGGCACCATCGAGCTGGACTGGGTGCGGCTAGTGGGCGAGGGCGGCGCCGTCCTGAAGGCCTGGGATTTCTGACCGTCGCGCTCGGGCCGGAGAGTTGGTGCCCGAGGTCGAGGAGCAACCTCAATGCCCCGGCAGGCCCTACTACCAGCGATGGTACTCGCGTTGATGCTGGCGCCGGCGCCGGCCCGGACGCAGGCTGAGGTTGCGGAGCAACCGAGGCCACAAAGCGACCTCCGGGGGGATAGAGCCGTGGCGGGCTTCGAGGGCGTGGAGCAGGCGCGCATTGACAGGCAGGGCGGCATGCCCCGCCTGCTCGTCAACGACAAGCCGGTCGTGCCGCTGGTGTTCTTCCATAACACCGACATCCCGGGCCCCAAGAGCGCCCGGTACCTGACGGAGCAGGTGACGCTGGCGGCCGAACACGGCGTGCACATCTACTCCCTGCCCTTCCGACACCACCGCGCCGCAGATGGCGTCACACCCGACTATGAGAGGTCCAACAGGCTCCTGGACGCCTTCATCGAGGCCGACCCCCAAGCGGTGTTCATCCTTCGCGTCTACCCCGGTCCCGACTGGTCCTGGAAGGAAGGGAAGACCATACCCGACACGGAGTTCGAGGTGTTCGCCGACGGGACCAGGAGCAAGATGCTGTCCATCGCGTCCGAGTGGGCCTGGGGCCCCAGCGACGAGGACCTGGCCCGGATGATCCGCCACTACGAGGCCAGCGAGTACGGCAAGCGGATTCTGTGCTACCAGCCCGGCGGGCCCAGCCACGAGATGTTCCCCCTCTACTATCGCGAGAAGGGCCCCGACTACAGCCAGGCAAGCCGGCGGGGCTTCTGCGGCTGGCTGAAGGCGAGGTACGGCACCGATGCTGCTCTCCGGACCGCCTGGGGCCGGCCCGACGTGAGCTTCGCAACGGCGGCGGTACCCCGCTTCGAGCCGGGACGCTTCCCCATGCACGGCGTCAGGGGTGACCAGACGGCGCAGGTGTTCTACGACCTGCCGGGGGACCAGGACTGGGTTGACTACTCGACCTTCATCAGCGACATCACGGCGGAGCGAATCGTGGATTGGGCGAAGCTGGTGAAACGGGAGACGGGGCACAGGAAGCTGACATGCTTCTTCTATGGCTACACCTTCGAGCTGCCCGGCAGCTTCAGCGGCCACTATCGCCTGCGGCGCGTGCTGGCGTGCCCGGAGGTGGACATGCTCGCCAGCCCCTACTCCTACCGGGAGCGCTTCGCGGGGGGCGCGGGGAACTTCATGTCGCTGGTGGACACGGTGACGGCCCACGGCAAGCTGTGGATGAACGAGGACGACACGCGGACCGACCTGATAGACATGAGCCAGGTGCCGGAATCCTTCGCCCTGTTCAGCCGGAAGGCCCAGGACAGGCACGAGACCCTCAATATCCTCGAGCGGAACTTCGGGCAGCTTCTGGTGCACCGCGCCGGGACGTGGTGGATGGACCTGGCGGCGGCGGGGGCCTTCAACGACGCGGGGCTGTGGGAGAGGCTGGCCGAGCTCAGGCCGCTGTACGAGGCCCTCTACCGCGACCCCAGGCCCTACCGGCCCGAAGTCGCGGTCGTCGTCCACGAGGACTCCAAGCTCTACGTCAAGAGCGATTGGGACGCCAACTACTGGACGATGTACAACCTGCGCGACGAGCTCGCGAAGTCGGGGGCGAGCGTGGGGTACTACAGCCTGGACGACTTCGTGTCGGGAGTGCTGCCCGCCCACAAGGTCTACGTCTTCGCCAACGCCTTTCGCCTGACGGACGAGGAGATCCGCAGTGTGCACTCGCGGCTCGAGGCCGAAGCCAGAACCTCAGGCGTCACGGCCATCTGGGCCTACGCACCCGGGTATCTGGGCCCTGGCGGTCCGGATGTAGCACGGGCGAGCGCGCTAGTAGGCATGAAGCTGGCGGTCAAGGACAGCATGGGCGGAAGCGAGGGTCTGGGCCCGCTGGCCGGGCAGACCTGGGGTCCGACGCCGTCCCTGTCGCCCCGGCTGGTGGTCGCTGACCGGTCCGCCACGCCGCTGGGGCGGTACCGCGCCGATGGGGGGATCTCCTCGGCCGAGACCCGTGTCGGGCGCCGGCGCAGCGTCTTCCTGGGCGATCTGGGAGTGTCGGCCACGGTGCTGCGGAGGCTGATCGAGTCGGCGGGAGCGCATCTGTGGACCCGTGGCGGCAAGGTGGTCCAGACCGACGGTGAAGTGCTCATGGTCCACAGCGGGGAAGCTGGGGCGAAGCGGATCTGGCTGCCGCCGGGCCTGGAGCTGGAGCCGATCAAGGGGACGACGGACCGTCTGGGCGAGATAGAGAAGCGCGAGGGGAACACGGCGGTGGTGCGCTTCGAGGCGGGAGATACGCTCTGGTTCCGGCTGGTGCGGAAGGGCGGGGACCGATAGGGGAGAGCCGGTGCGGTATGCCGGCGGAGGGGTCGTGGCGGCGCGTGGGCGTCGGGGCGCAGCATGCCGTGCAACCTGAGATCGCTTGGTAGTCCGGCCTTCGGTTGTCTGCACGAGGAGGCGCAAAGGTGCCGAGTATCGCCTGTGTGATCGCGGGAGTGATTCTCATGGCCGCAAGTCAGGCGGACGGCCCGGCCAAGCCCGAGCGCGTCGAGTATCTGGCCGATGCTCTGGGCCGATTCGCCATGATACAGCAGGGCTGGGGCGAGCTGGGCATCAACACCTGCGCCCACGCCCCCAAGCAGACGCCCCTGCGGCTGCGGATCAAGGACACCGAGTACGACCGTGGCCTCGGCCACCACGCCAACGGCTTCTTCCTGGTCGAGCTGGACGGCGAGTATGAGGCCTTCGAAGCCGAAGTGGGGGTGCAGTGGCAGCAGGGCACAACGGGCACGGTGGTGTTCCGGGTCCTGGTGGACGGCGAGGTGCGCTTCGACAGCGGGGTCATGCGCGAGGTGGACGAGCCCAAGACGGTACACGTGCCACTGACCGGGGCGCAGGAAATGTCGCTCGCCGTGACCGACGCGGGCGACGGGATTACCTGCGACTGCGCCAACTGGGCCGAGGCGCGGCTGATCCGCGCCGAATCCACCGCCGCATCGCCGTGGCCCGAGCGCCTGGATGCCGCGCCCTTCGCCCGGGTGGTCACCTCCGACCCCGATCGCCTGGACGGGAGCCGTGCGAATCGCATCCAGGAATACCGGGCCGAGGACGTGTTCCTCGAGGATGACCTGCCCGCGGGAGAGGACGGGACGTATGCGGTGTCGGTGGATGCGAAGGGGCGGGCCTGCGTGGGCCTGGCGTGGATGGAGAAGCGGCTCGTGCGGGAGCTGGGCCTAGAGATCGCCCCGGGGCAGGCCCTGCCGCCGCCGGAGGAGGTGCGGGTGCAGTATTGGATGGGCGAATCGGCCTGGCAGGGAGGCTGGCGCGACTTCCAGGGCGCCGTGGAAGCCCAGGGACAGTCTCTCCGTATGTTGGTGGACCGCGAGAAGAACCCGGATCTGCGGGGCGGGGTGCGGAAGGTGCGCTGGATCCTGCCGGCCACGGGCGATAGCCTGCGAATCACGCGTGTGGTCGCCATCACCAGCGCGCTCACGGACACGATGGAGGTGTCCGTGAGACTAGATGAGCCTCGGCCGGGGATACGGGGCGAGGTCGAGGCGTACAACGGCGCGTTCCTGGACGAGAATGGTGCCGGCACGGCCCTGCGGCGCGAGTGGGACCTGAGCCGGCCTCTGCGCCTTACCCTGCGCCACACCAGGCCCAGGGGGATACTCAAGTACGACCGCACGCTGCTGATCCTGCGCCTGCCCTGGGGCGGATTCGCGGTGTCGGCGGACGACCTGCTGGCGCACGAGTGCGTGTACGTGAAGGACTACGGCGTCTTCGTTGCCCGAGAGCCCGCCGCGGTCACGCCCGAGGAGTACCGCGCGGGCATCGCGGGCCATAGGACGGTCCTGCAGCAGGTGCACGAGAGGCCGGATCAGACCTTCGCCCGCGCCCTCGAGCGGGTGCACAACCCGGTGCAGGACAACGGGCCCACGATGCTGTCCCTGGCGTGCGACAACCGCAAGTTCGTGGTCCAGCGCGACGGGGGCATCACCTACGAGAACCTGCGGGTGTTGCCCCGATTCGGCTCCGGGGCGAACGAGGGCGTGACGCGCCACCTGCACGGCGGCTGGCTGCCCATCCCGGTGACACGGGTCGAAGAGGGCGGCGTGGCCTACAGCGAGAGGACCTACGTGGCGCCCTATGGCTCCGGGAAGGCCGCGCGGCCTCTGGGTGTGGCCGAGTTCACCATCGAGAACGCGGGGGACGCACCCGCGCCAGGGGAGCTGCTCCTGAGCTTCGCCCTGGCGGGGGGGAACCAACCGGCGGCAGGGGCTGCCCTGCGGATAGAGGCCTGCCCGGGCGGCGCGCTCGTGGCGGCGGGCGAGCGGCTGGTGGCGCTGGTGGCCATGGACGATGGCGGCCCGCTTTCGCTCGACGTGAGGGAATCGGCGGTCGTGCTGAGCGGCACCCTTCCGGCCCACGCCCGGGGGGCCTGCACGGTCTACCTGCCCGCCTGGGAAATGGAAGTGCGGGAGAGAGAGGAGCTGGATACCGGGGCGGACCTGCTGGCCGCGACGGAGCGTTACTGGCAGGGCCTGATGAGCGAGGCCATGCAGGTTGAGGTGCCCGAGCCCCTGCTCAACAACGTCATCCGCGCGTCCCAGGTCCACTGCCTCATAGCCGCGCGGAACGAGGCCGAGGGCGAGCGAATCGCCCCCTGGATCGCCTCGATGTCCTACGGGCCGCTGGAGAGCGAGGCCCACTCGGTGGTGCGCGGCATGGACCTGATGGGGCATCAGGACTTCGCCCGTCGCGGGCTCATGTTCTTCGTGCACCGGTACAACGAGGCGGGATTCCTGACCACCGGGTACACGCTGATGGGCACGGGCTGGCACCTGTGGACCCTGGCGGGGCATTATGAGCTCACGGCCGATGACGAGTGGATGCGCAGCGTGGCGCCCGAGGTGGCCCGGGTGTGCAAATGGATCACGCGCCAGCGCGAGAAGACCAAGCGCCTGGACCCCAGGGGCGGGAAGATGCCCGAGTACGGCCTGATGCCGCCCGGTATCATGGCCGATTGGGGCACCTTCGGCTACTTCTTCTTCCTCAACGGCCAGTTCTGCGCCGGCCTGCACGACGCAGCGGAGGCGTTAGCGAAGGTGGGCGAACCGGGGGCGCAGGAGCTTCTCGACAACGCGGCTGAGTTCCGCCAAGAGATTCTCCGGGCCTACCGGTGGATCCAGGGCAGATCGCCCACTGTGCCCCTGCGCGACGGCACGTGGATCCCCTTCTACCCGTCGCTGGTTCACTGCCCCGGCCCGACGGCGGACTTCTTCCCAGGCGAGGACTGGGGCCGCGTGTGGGCCAACAACGTCGAGATCGGGACGCATCACCTGGTGCCGCTGGGCGTGCTCGATCCGCGGGCCAAGGAAACCGAGTGGATCGTCAGCTACATGGAGGACGCGCCCTTCCTGGCCGACGGGATGCACGACTACCCCGCCACCGAATCGGAGAAGGACTGGTTCAACCTGGGCGGCTTCGCCAAGCTGCAGCCCTACTACTGCCGTATTGCTGAGACCTACGCCCTGCGCGGTGAGGTGAAGCCCTTCCTCCGGGCCTACTTCAACGCGCTTCCGTCGCTGCTGAACACCGAGAATCTGTCGCTGTGGGAGCATTTCCGTAACGCGGGAGCCTGGAACAAGACCCACGAGACAGGCTGGTTCCTGGTGCAGACGCGCACGATGCTGGTGACGGAGCGGGGCGATGAGCTGTGGTTCGCGCCCTTCGTGCCCGCCTACTGGCTCGAAGACGGGCAGACGGTGAGCGTCCGCAACGCGCCCACGGCCTTCGGACCGGTGAGCTACCACCTGGGGTCGCACGTGGCGGAGGGCTACATCGAGGCCCGGGTGGACCCGCCGGACCGCGAGGCTCCCAGCACCATCGTGGTCAGGATACGGCACCCGCGGGGCGAGAAGATGCGGGCCGTGACGGTGAACGGCAAGGCGCACGACGACTTCGATTCGGCGGAGGAAGTGGTGCGCCTGAGGCCCGGGGCCGGGCCGATGGTCGTGCGGGCGAGCTACTGAGCGGCAGCCTGGGGCCACTGGCGTCCCGGTGGGGGGCGCTGCCCATCCTGGCGAGGCTGCGAAGCAGCCTTACGGGGATCGGACCATCCGGCCGCCTAATGCAGATTATGTCACGTTGTCCCGTCCGGCCTGTCCCTCAGCCGTGAAGCCGCTTCCCGACCGTCAGGACTCGCCCAGCTCCGGCAGCACCTTCAGTCCGGCCGCGCAGAAGTGCTGATCCACGCTCAGCGCCGTCTCTACCCCGTCCCTCCTGCACAGGGCGAAGCTCACCGCATCGGTCAGGGATAGCCGTGGATCCGGCCATTCGTCGAAGATCTGCCGCCCCAGGGCCAGCAGGTCGCCGTCCATGAACACGACCTCAAGCGCCCTGGACAGCCTCCCGGCGTCCAGGGCCTCGAGGAACAGGCTCGAAGCCTCGTATCCCCCCACACGACGCAGCAGCGTGGCCGTCTCCACCAGCACCAGGTCGGTGGTGACCAGCGTGGTTCCGGCCCGCCGGCAGGCCTGCCGGAACGCCCGCGCCACTTCGCCGTGCCAGCGATCGTCCTCGAGAGCATTGGCGACGAAGGCCGAGGTGTCCACAAAGACCCTGAGGCTGCTTTGCGGGCTCTCAGGCATCATCCGGCTGGTCCCCCGCCGTGACGGCTCCGTAGAGGTGCTCGTCGTGATCCGTGCTCACCGCGCGCCCCTCGGCGCCCCGGGCCAGGGCCGAGATGCCGTCGAAGAAAAGCTCCCGCAGGGCCTCCACTACCTGGGCTCCCGCGGCACTGTCCACGGGCACCATCAGCACCACGGGCTGACCCTTGCGCACGACCACCGTGACATCCTCGCTGGCCAGGTACTTGCCGAGGTGTCTGCGCAGCTCCTTGGCCGAGACTCGTTGGGCTCTCATGGCAGCGTTCACTCCCGGACTGCTGGCAACCCAGTCCGAGACTGCGAAGCAGCCTCACGGCCCATCATACACGACCGCCAAGTATGCCTCAACAAGTAATCACTTGCAGGTGCTCACTTGATCCGGCACCCAGGGCAGCCCTGGCGGAGCGACGGCCGGCGCTCCCTAGGGCTCCACCCGCCACACGTGCACCAGTGACTTGTCCCCGTCGGCCAGCGGCTCGAACACGTACAGGTAACCCCGCGCGCGGTCGAAGCACGCCGCTGCCACATGGCTTTTCTGCTGGGTCTCTGTGATGTGGTACAGGTGCTCGTCGAGGTTCAGGGTGGCGTAGGGTTGGGGCTCGTAGGGCCGCCTTTCGCCCCGCGCCACGGCGGCCAGGTCGTTGGGGTCGTAGAGGATCATCTGCCCCACGAATCCCGTGCTCCACCATCCGCGCGTGCCCTCGGGGTCCTCGGGGTAGGGCGGCTCGTCAGGCCATACGGTGCCGTTCTTCAGCCCGTACCAGCAATCGCCCGTTCCCTTGGTCCCCACGAGCACCACGGCCGCCTTGTCACCCGCCGTGATCCACGCCCCGCCCGTCCACTCGTCCGCGTGATGGTAGTTGGCCATCGTGTGGTAGGGCGGCTCGTCGGTGGCCGTGCTTGAGTACAGCAGCAGCGGCACCGCGTCCAGATGCGTATCCGGCGGAGGCGGGTTACCGTGATTCCATGGCCCGATGGCGAACAGGCACGGTCCCTGTCCGCCCCAGCCGCCGTCGCGGAACCTGCCTGTGGCCAGTCGCTTGCCCGGGGTGTCTGCCGCCGCCCAAGCCTCGGGGATCTCGAACATGTAGTCGTTCACGCTGTAGGGCGAGTAGTTGCCGACCCACCAGGCGCCCTGGGGGTTGCTCAGGTCCAGCTCGCACCACATGTGCGACGCCACCCGCTCCTGCTCTTCCTGGTAGTGCGCTCCCCACGACAGGTAGAGCTTGCCGGAGGTCTGCTCGCCCTGCGCGGGCAGGTACTCCATGCCGACCCTGGGCATCTCCTGCAGCAGGTGCAGCGAGCCGACCCCGGCGCGCACGTCCCGGAAGGGCTGCAGCGTCCTGGCGGTGTTGAGGTCCGCGAGGTTCTTGCCGGCCGAGATGACGGGCGCGGGGATGCTGATCTCCGACACGTACTTCTGCCAGTCGTGGCCCACGCCGAAGACTGACCCCGGATGGCCGTCATCGGGGCCGTCGGGGTCACCGTCGGGGTAGTAGGCCATCGCGTCGCTGCTCCACTCCCAGCTAGACCCTCCGGACCCGTCGGGCAGGCGAAAGGCCCCCAGGTATGTCAAATCGGTGGGCTGGAGCCGTTGGGTCGGACCTGCCGCGGCTTGGCCGCCGGGTGCAGCGCCGGCAGGCTCCTCTGCGACCGCCGGAGGGCCGACCAGGCCCACTATCAGGCTCACCACACCCAGGACAACGAGGGCAAAGCGTCCCATAGCTACCCCTCCTTGGGGCCCCGGCGCCGAAGTGGGCCCGCGCCCCTCCGCCGGCGGTGTGCCCCCACTGAGGCTACGCAGCTCGCATGATACCAGACAGCCCGCTATTCCCGCAGGCCGGCACACCATCCGGGGTGTCTGCCGTTGCCCAGGGACGGATCTGTCAAAGGGACGGGCGGGTAGCGCCGACACCCTGACCGCCAGGGGGTGCCCCAGGCGCAGGGAGGCGCGCTTCCCGTGGGAGCCAGCTATTGCTGGCGACACGGCATGGTCGTCCGGGTCGCCTGCACAGCCGGCTCCTACGCCAGGGCCCCAAGGCTGTGCCCTTCGGGCGCCCTGGTTGGCGGCGCGCCCGACTAGAGCGAAGCCCCTAGCTCCCGCGCGCGGGCCAGTACTTCCGGATGGTTTTCGACGTCCCCCGGATCGCGCACGCCCGTGGCGACCACTTCGCCGGCCCATTCGATCCTCAGCCATCTGGCGCACTGGCGAAGCGGGTCGAGCACCATGGGCAGGTAGCCCGGCCTCGGATCCTCCATCGCCAGGGCCACGACCATCCGCTTGCCCGCCCCTGCCGCGCCCGCGGGGGCAATCACGTCCCTCAGACGCCGCCCGCGAGGATGATACAGCGCCCAGCGGTCCACGAACAGCTTCAGCAGGCCGCTGATGCTGAACCAGTACACCGGCGACCCGAGCACCACCACATCGGCCTCGATCATCCGGTCAATCAGCTCGTCGGCCACGTGCTGGCGGTCGTCGGTCCAGCTCATCTCGTCGCCCTGGACGGGGCCGATAGGCGTGAGATCATAGTCCGCCAGGTACACCTTCTCGGTCTGGTGCCCCGCCGCGGCGGCCCCGGCCAGGATCTCATCCACGAGCCGGTCGGTGTTCCCGCCTCTGCGCGGGCTGCCCACAAAGGCTATGACCTTCGCCATCGCTACCTCGCTCCCCAGCTCAGCGCGAACAGGTCCGCCCTGTCCAGCGCGATCCTGAGCCGAATCGGCCCGTCCGGCAGGCTCGTGACCTTGCCGCCGTTCCAGACGAGGGCCGCCCCCGTATCGTCGCCCCGGAAGACCGCCGCGTTGTCGCCGCAATAGGCCGGCACTGGGGCGCCCGCGGCGTCCAGCACCTCGACGCGCACGCTGCCCCCCTGCTCCGTGCGGGCGTTGATGGACAGCGTCTTGCCGGGCCGCAGCGCCCTGGTCACCAGCGAGCCCCGCTCCCCTTCGGGGCTGAGTGACACCCACCCGTCCTTGCGGTAGACCATGATCCCCACCGTCTGGCACGTCTGTCTGACGGCTTCGGCCAGAGCCTCCCAGGACCCGTAGTGCTCCCAGAAGGGCCAGCTCTTGAGCGCCCGTCCCTCGAGCCGCCGCCGGAGCCACTCGCCCGTTACTTCCGACAGGTCGTCACGGTCGTAGAGGAATTCGTGGAGGAAGTGCGGGCCGTTGGAGCAGTAGCCCAGCAGGTGGTAGGCCCTGCCGTCCTTCTCGACCGGGCCCGCGGACGGGAAGATGAATCCGAAGTTCCACGCGCCCGGCGGGCCGTTGGGGGCGAAGGCCGGCTCGCCCGCGTACCGCCGCCAGTACACCCCGTCGCGGCTCGAGTACACATCCAGGCTGATCTGCTGGCTCGCCTGCTGGTAGACGTACAGATACGCCAGAAGCAGGTTCCCGCCCTCGGCGCGGAAGACCCGGGCACCGTAGTGCTGGTAGCCCACGGGATCGTCCTCGGTGGGCGTGTCGAACCACGTCGGCGTCCAGCTCACCCCGTCGCGAGTGCTCCACACGACCAGGATGCGGTTGCAGGACCACAGATTGTCATACTCGATGCGGAAGGGAGGGAAGCGCGGCACAGTGCGGCCCTGGCAGTAGCGCAGCTCCTTGCCGTCGGCGCTGAGCCACTGGCCCCCGAAATTGTCGTTGGTCTCGTTCCACTCGCCCAGATCGCCCAAGGTTGCTCCGCGACCTCCCCCATACTCCCAGCGGTCGTGCGTCAGGGGCTCGCGCGTGAGCAGCACATACTCGACCGAGGCCTGCGCGCCCGGCGACTGCGCCGGCGACGACTTCCGCCACACGGGGTAGGTGCAACGGGCGGGAAGGTCCAGCTCTCCCCAGCGGGCAGGCTGGTAGCCCGTGTACTTCACCTGGATCTGGTCCAGAGGCACCGGCCCGTCGCGCTCGGCGTCGTAGAACCGGTAGGTCTCGGCGACAGGCTCCTCGGCCGCGGCCCAAGTCAACCTCGGCCGCAGGTTGCTCTGCAACCTCGGCCGCGAGTCGCTTCGCACCTGTGCGCGCGGTAGGGCGGCGTCCCGCTGCTCCTCGACGATCTCCCAGTCCACGGCATCGCGGCTGCGAGCCACGTAGAACCGCGGATTCGCGCTGCGTCGGTCCATCGTCTTGAACCCGGCGACCAGCGTGCCGTCGTCCTCGACCTTCAGGCCCAGGCCGCGCGCCATTACCTGTCCCTCGGCCAGGGGAGCCTCGACGATGGGGTACTGGCGCGCGGGATGCACCCTGAACCGCAGGCCCCGGCGCTCGGCCAGGTACCAGTCGTCCACCATCAGCAGGGTCAGGCCAGCCACGTCCGCGGGCTCTGGGGGCGGCTGGGGCGGCCGGATAGTCTGCTTGCGCAGCATCCGCAGAAGCTCGCCCGTGTACCGCCCGGTGCCGCCCGACTCCCGGATCCTCGTCAGGTACTCGCCGTCGGGCCAGCCGGAGATATCCAGGGCCACGCGCGTGTCCTCGGCGCCCGGATTCACGGTGACCTTGAGCGGCGCCCTGGGCACCTCTCCCCTATCGCGCTCCTCGAAGCTCACCTCGACGGCCAACGGCCGCAGGTTGCCCCGCGACCTCGATCGCTGGGCTGAAGGGCTGGGGCGGAGGACCAGAGTCGCCGGATCGCGATTCAGGTAGGCGGGAAGCGAGAAGTCCGCCTCTACCAGGCGGCTGAGCTGGACCGGCACCGCCGGCGGCTCCCCCGGCGAGCCCTCCAGCACCAGTCGAGGCCGCAGCGACACGTCCTCGGCGGCATTGCCGTGGAACTGGTCGTCAACGCCGGGCTGGCTCGGGCACTCAGTCTTGATGACCAGGCCGTGATTCGCCTCGGGTTGCCAGGCGGCTCCGGGCAAGGCCAGCCATTCCTGGACCACAACCGCCCGCAGGGGAATCTCGATCCAGCCCGTGAAGCCCGCCTCCGGGCCGCGCAGCTTGCCCGCCGGCTCGGGGGCGAAGTCCTTGCCGGCCCTCATGCCCGGCCCCGCCCATAGCTCACCCTTGCGCCGCTCGTGCCAGGTCGCCGTTGCCGCGTCCCAGTCCGTCAGGACCTGGTGCACCGTGATGTCCGAGCCCTCGGGGTTGCGGCAGGTGGTCACGTAGAGCCGCAGGGTCGCCGCCTCGACGATGAACCGGCCGCCGTGGAGCTCGGGACGCCGCTCCAGCCCGCCCCAGCGCAGGAGAGCCTTGCGCGCGTCTGTCGAGCGAATCCGCAGGGTCGGGACCTGCGACAGGTTGTCCTCGGGGTCGAAGGTGCTAATGAAGGTGCTGGCGCCGTCCTCGTAGCCCGCGCGCCCCTGCACCAGCGTGACCGTTTCCCCGCGGCTGAAGCCCGCCGTGGTCAGCGCCAGACCAAGGGCAAGAGCGAGAGCCGCTCGACCGGTGTGCATTGAGGGAGCCTCCCAGCGTTGCGAAGCAACCTTCGGTTGCGCGGCAAGCTCTCGGACGCCACTGTCAGGGCTATCTGGCGCCGCCGGCTAATCCTCCGCGTCGGCGACCTTAGTGCCGCACTCAGCGCAGAACTTCGCGCCGGGCTTCACCTCAGCCCCACATTCGGCACAGTGCACGGCGGCCAGCTTCGCCCCGCACTCGGGGCAGAACTTGGCGCCGTGTTCGAGCGGTGCCTCGCACTTGGGGCAACTGGCCCGGACCCTCTCGCGCCACGCCTCGGCGCCGATGGGCTTGTCCTCGTCGGCCATGCGCGCGTGCGCCCACACCTCCTCCACCGACCGGCTCGCCTGCGCCGCCGACATCTCGACCCCCAGATCGGGCCCACACTCCTTGCACAGCCCCCGCTCCTCGTTCCAGCACGTCTCCCGGCATACCCAGCTCGAGCAGCGAGGGCACTTGGCGAACTGCGGCTTGCACTCCTCGACCGCCTCGGCGAAGGCCTCGTCGTGGGCACGCTCCCAGCTCGCCGAGCGCACTCGCTCGCTGGCGTCGGCAGCGCGCCCCAGTACCCCGCCGAAGATGCTGCTCGCAGCACCGATCACATCCGAGACCGTGCCGATGGCCGAGGCCCTGAACCGCGTGCGGCATCCGCTGCCACAGCGATCGCACAGGAACTCGAACTGGAACCCCCGATCGGTGCTCTGGTCATTGTAGTTGCGGACGAACTCGATGGCATCGCCCATGGGCGCATCTCTCCTGACGCCGGGTAAGGGCCACCGAGTGGCCCTGGATATCCGGGAGATTATGCAGCGCGCGGGCCGGTTCCGCCACCGCTTCTTCGCCCCGCGCCGACCCGCTGCGGCACACCCTCCACGCTGGCGGGAGCCGGTCTCTCTCGGCGTGGCCGGCGCGGCGCCCGGGCGCGCAGGGCCACAACGGGAACGTTGTCGCCTTCGTTCCCCCATGCCCCCAACCCAAAGGGGGCCACAGCTCCCTTCGTGCTTCGGCCCCCCTCGATACCCCTCAGCCGCGCTCGGTCGCGGCCTCGCCCGTCACGTCCGGGTTCCCCCAGCCGCATCAGACGGCCGCGGACCCGGTCCTGAGTGTCGCTTCGATCCCGCCGGTCTACTGGCCCGCGCCGCCGCCGGCTCCGGACACGGCGGCGCCCATGTCCTGCACCTTGGCCCCCGCCGGCAACTGGAACTCGCTATCCGCCACCTCGTTGATCCGCGCGTAGGAGAAGGCGATGGTCTCCTCGCCGGTCTTGACCTGCCGGGGCAGCCCGTACTTCTTGTCTATCCAGATCTGCGCTCCCTTGTCGTTCTCGATCGAGGAGATGTAGGTCCAGCAGTCTACGCCGTTCACCGTCTCGCTCTTCCACGAGCCCATGTCCTTCTTGAGCTCGTCCAGGCCCGGCACGGCGTCCACGTCCTCGGCCGTCATCCCCTCCTCGCCGCCTCCCTCACCCAGCGGCAGCTTCATCGCGACCTTGGTCTTCGGGTCGTACATATAGTGCACCTTGGCCCCGAAGTCCATAAGCATGATACCGTCGCCCGTGTCCACCTTCATCTTCGCCATCTTGGCCCCGTCCAGCTTCACGACCGCCTTCTGAGTCTGGCCGTGCGCCGTCATCGTCATCTCGTAGCTCTTCAGCCCGGCGCGGTTCTTCGTGATGTCGGCGAGCTTATCGCCGCTCGCCGCCACGGCGGGCTGCTCAGCGCCCGGGCCCTCGGCCGCCGCCGGGCCGGCCGGCTGCTGCACTCCAGCACCACCGGCCGCGGGCCCCGCGGGGCCCGCCGATCGCCCACAGCCTGCCAGCAAGGCCACACCCA
>CAZSOQ010000055.1:0-25216 GCA_964608495.1 uncultured Armatimonadia bacterium
GCCCTGCTCCCCGCCCAGACGAGCGGTGATCAGGGCGCCGCTGTTGGTAGGGGCCTCGACGATCACCACGCCCAGCGACAGACCGCTGATGACCCGATTGCGGCGCGGGAAGCTGTCGCGGCTCGGCTGCGTCTCCAACGGGAACTCGCTGACGACGGCCCCGCTGGCCGCTATGCGCCCGCGCAGGTCGGCGTGCTGGGGGGGGTACACTACCTCCAGCCCGCACCCGAGCACGGCGATGGTGCGCCCGCCGGCGTCGAGAGCCCCCTCGTGGGCCTCGCCGTCAGCCCCCAGGGCCATGCCACTGACGACCGTGACACCCCTGGCCGCCAGGTCACAGCCGATGCGGCGGGCCACCTGACGGGCGTAGGGTGTGCACTTCCTGGTGCCGACCACGGCCACGGCGAGCTGATCGCCCGGCCCCATCTCCCCCTCGACGAACAGCAGAGGCGGCGGATCTTCTATCTCCAGCAGGCGCGGCGGGTACTCGGGCCGCGTCATCGGCACGATCCGCCAGCCCTTCTCCTCGAGACGCTGGCGAAGTCGCGGGCCCTCCCCTCTGCCGGCCGCCTCGCGCAGCTTGCGCACGTGCAGGGGGGCGATGCCCTCCACCTGTGCCAGATCGTCGTCCGACGCCGCCAGGACCTGCTCGGGCCCTCCGAAGGCCTCGACGAGCATCCTCTGCCTCAGGCTCGTAAGCCCTGAGGAGTTGAGCACCAGCCAGGCTTCCGTCTCGCCCGTCTGCATCAGCGCCCGGCCTCCTGCGCCCTGGTGTCCGGGCCACCGCACCACGCGGCCCCCGCGTCACGTGGCCCCTGCGCCGCGCAGCCCCTGCGCCGCGCCGCCCCTGCGCCGCGCAGCCCCTGCGCCGGGCGCCGGGCCGTGATCGCGCCTCGACGCACTGCCGCCGCCATCGCGGGACCCGGCCAGGGCCTTCCTGCCACCAGAGGGCGGTGCCTCCGGCGGTGATTCTACTCACACCGTGAACCTGCGCAACCCACTACCGCCACGAAGACAGGGTCTGGGGAAGCCAAACGCGGGAATAGCAGCAATCGTTACCGACTAGATGATCTCGTCGTCTTCCTCTTCGCTGGTCTGCATCGCTGGGGCGCTAGCCGGGGAAGGCCCGGCGGCCTGGCCGTCCGCCCGGGGCTCGGACGGGCGCTGCTCCGGGGGGGCGGGGTGCAGCACGACCTCGATCGCCTCCGCTGGAACGGACGGCGTCTGGGCGTCGGCCTGTGCGGCCTCCAGCTCCGCGATGCGCTGCTTCTGCTGCTCGATCACCTCGCGGGCTCGCCGCACCTGGTCGGTCAGCTTGCTCACTTGCTGCGAGAGGGCCCGCTGGGCCTCCCTCTGGTCCTGCCAGTGCAGCAGGCTCGCGATGGCCATCGCCAGGACGCCGGCCGCCACGCCAGCGAGGGGAAGGTAGGCCACGGGCACCTCGTCCCAGTACTGCTGGTCGCCGAACTCAAGCCCCACAACCTTGACGGTCTGCTGGTTCCAGCTAGCGAAGAACATCGCGTAGGACAGCAGAATCAGCAGTACCAGTGAGACCACTACTAGCCTCGGCATGAGGAATCCTCGCCCGATAGGTTTTGCGCCCTCAGCCTGGGACCGGCAGCCCAGCGACCCGCTATCCGGGGCCCCTGCCGGGCGGCGCGGTCACCGTGCCCGGCCCGGTCATCCCGGCCCCATCATCCCGGGGGCCATCATCCCGGGGGCCATCATGCCTGGCCCCATCATCTCCGGCGTCATCCCGGGCATCCCGCCGCCGGGGCCCCCCATTTGGGGCGTCGCCAGCTTGGGGGGCGACATCGAGTTGTCTATGGTCACCGCCAACTGGGCCTCGCCCCGGTTGCCGCGCCAGTCGCTTGCGCGCATCACGAAGTTGTGCGCGCCGTTGGGCAGGGCCACCATGCCCCGGCCCTTGGCTTCGTGGATGTACCACAGCAGCCCCTCGACCGCGTCGTAGGTGACATCCAGCTTCTTGCCGTCCATCGTCAACTGCACGCTGGCCGGGTCCACGCCGCAGCCCGTGTCGGTCACCCTGATCGAGAGATACACGGGCGGCGAGCCGGGTATCTTGACCGAGTCCGCCATGCGGAGCGGGAACTGATCAGGGTCGTCAATCGGGACCCCGTAGGCGAAGTGCAGCTTCCGCTCGCCCTGGATCTCGATGATGGCATCCTCGATGGCCGGAACCACGGCGTCAGGCGCGTCAGCCTCCAGGCCGTAGAGGACGCAGTCGTCGCCCAGGACGTAGAGGCGGCCGTCGGCCAGAGCGGCGGTCGGGTCCACCACTTCCTCCATGTCAATCTCGACGGCGTACCCCGTGCCCATGCCGCCAACGCCGCCACCAGGCCTGCCGGCGGGCCCTCCGCCCGGCATCCCACCCCCGCCCGGGGCACCGGGCATGCCTTCGGGGCCCATGGCACCACCCATCTGCCCGCCCAGAGTGCCGCCGGTAAGCTGGGTCGTGCTCTTCTTGGGCCTGTCGGGGCCCTTGGGGAGCTTGTAGTTCCACACGAGCTTGCCGGTCCGGGCGTCCAGGGCGAGCACACTGGTGGTGCCGGCTCGGGCCAGGACCATGCCCTGAGCGACCGAGACGCCGGACTGCATGGGCTCGGTCGTGGCCTCCTCGGGATAGCGCCACCGGGCCGACCCGGTAGCCTGGTCGAGGCAGTACACGGCGCCCTCGGCGTCGCCGCAGTACACCGCGTCCTGCGTGACGGCGAGCGCCCCTGTCACGAGCGCCGGACTCTTGAACTCCCACCGCCCATGGCCCAGGCGGGCATCGAAGCTGAGCACCCTCTTGCCGGCCGCCACATAGACCTTCTCGGACTGCACGACGGGGGGCACGAAGCACGTCTTGTCACCCAGGGCCACGCGCCAGCGCTGCTTGCCGTCCGCGCTCAGGGCGTAGAGGTAGCCGTCCTCGCTGGCGGCGAAGACCGTCTCGTGCCAGACGGTGGGGGCGGCCCGGACCCTCCCGCCGGTGGAGTAGACCCACTTGAGCTCTTTGGCACTGGTGTCGAGGGCGTACACTCGACCGTCCTCGCACCCCGCGTAGAGCGCACCGTCGTCATACACCAGGGCGCTGCGCACGCCCTTGTCCAGGCGGAAGAGCCACTCCTCGCTGCCCCTGTCGGTCTTGAGGGCGTGGATGCCGCCGTTGTCCTCGGCTACGTAGAGGTACCCCTTCGCGTAGACGGGGGTGGCCCAGACCCGGGCGCCCACGCCTCGCTTCCAGAGCTGCTCGCCCGTGATCCTGTCCACACAGTAGACATTGGACGCCAGGGCGAAGAAGACCCTATCCCCAGCGACCACGGGAGAGGCCACGGGCTTGGGCAGGCGCGTGCCGCTGCCCATGCCGCCTGGGCCGTGCATGCCCATGCCCGGCGGGCCGCCCATCTCGGGCTGTCCCGGCATGCCGCCCATCATCTCGCCCTGCATCCCCAGCATGCCCGCCAGGCCACCGGCGGCCGGCCGTGCGGTCTCCTCGATGGCCTCGTCACTGGAGAACTGCCACAAGAGGGCGAGCGGCGGGGCGAACTCGTAGGGACTGACCGCCGTGTGCTGGGGATTGTAGCCCGCCATCCAGATATCGTCGCCCTGCCCCAGAGCCACGGCAGCCCACAGCACCGCCGGTATCCACAGTAGACGTCCCACTTTGGTTGTCACGCCTCGTGTCACCTCCAGGATGCTGCCCCTCGGCGGGCATCACCCGCCGACCAGTTGAATGGTCGCCCGCAGCGTCCACCAGTCCCTCACGAATTCCCTGACCTGGTCCTTGCGGACCTGTCGCACCTGGGCCGCAAGCTCGGAAGGGCTCTCCGGTCTGCCCGGCGGCTCGGACAGCAGAGCGACTGCGCTCAGGTACTGAACCACCCTCCAGTTGCTCATCTCGAGCGCCAGCAACTGGGTGGCCGCGACCTCGCGCGCTCGCTCGATCTCCCGGTCGGCCGCGTCTTCCCGGGCCGCGCGGTCCAGCTCCTGCTCGATCTCGGCCAGAGCCTGCCCGGCCTTCTCGGCCTCGCAGGTACACGACACATACATGTACGGCCACAACCGCCCCGCCATCACCTGGCCACCCAGCAGGTAGGCCAGAGAAAGCTCATCTCGCAGACGACGGTACAGCCTGGACCCCATACCGTTCGCCAGGAGGGTCATCGCGACGACCGCGATCCGGTATTCGCGCGTCCCCGGCCGCGGGGCCCGCGCGCCTACCCACACGGCCGAATCCACTCCGTCCATCACAAGCTTGCGCGTCCCCGGCCGCAGCGGCGCCGCCACCACCCCACGCTGGCCCGTCGCCTTCCCGGGAAGCAGCTCGGCGGTCATCGCCGCCACCTTGGTGCGCAGCGCCTTGGCGTCCACCGGGCCGCTCGCGACCAGGATGATGTTGTTCGGTACGAAGTGTTCGCGGTAGAAGCGCTCCAGGGCCGCGGGCGCGAGCAGAAGGCGGGCGACGGTAGGCTCCTGGTGGCGAGCCGAGGCCGGGTACAGGGCCTCGACGCCCGCCCTTTCCACCACGGCCAGAGGCATCTCGCGCTGGGCCTCGGCCAGCCGCCCGAGGGTCCGCTGGCCGGCGCGTATCGTCGCGCTGTCAAAGTGCGCCATGAAGGCTCGCCCGATCACGGCGTCCGTCGCCGCCTGCCACAGACTGCCGGGTGCTCTGGCCGTGATGGTCACCAGGTCCGGCCGGGTCTGGGCCTCCACCAGCACCCCAGCGCTCGCCGCCTCGCCGCCCGTGCTGCTGAGGCAAAGCTCGACGAGCTCTCGGAGGCCCTCCTGGCCCGCGGCTTCCTCGGCGGCCGAGAGCCGTGCCGCGGCCGCGATCGCGAAGGTCGCCGCGGACGGGTCGCAGCGCGTCACCAGGCGCAGCCCGTTGTCAAGCTGCGTGTCCTGGATGCTGACGACCTCAGCCGCCGCCGTGGCGACGGCTGAGGTCGTTACGGCGAGGACACAGGCCAGAAGGGCGAAGAGCCGCGGCTCAGCCCTGTCGGGCCTCCAGGTGAACTCGCAATCGCTGCAGAGCATCCTGCACCAGAGGGTTGTTGGAGTCGGTGCTCGCCGCCGCTGTGTACGCCGCCACCGCATCGTGCAGTTCACCGGCTTGCTCGTGCGTCTGCCCGAGCTGCACGTACGCGCGAACGCGGTCCTCGTCGGTCGCGGACTTCTGGATCGCTATGCGCAGGGACTGCTCCGCCGCGCGGAAATCCTTCTTGGCCGCATAGGCCCGGGCGAGCTGGAGGTACGCGTCCACGAAGGCGTCGTCCAGGAAGATGGCCTGCGAGAGAGCGTCAATCTCGCTGTCGAAGTCGAAGGTCTGGTCGTAGCACAGGGCGATGGCATAGTAGACCCGGGCCCGCTGGAGCGCGGGGGCGGTGATGGCCGCCGTCGGCAGAAGCTCCAGCGCCTTGCGGTAGGCCTCCCGTGCCCTAAACCACGACTTCATCTGGAAGTAGGTGTTGGCCAGGTTCACGTGGGTCTGGGCAAGGTAGGGATCGGCCTTCAGCGCCCGCGTGAAGTACTCGGCCGCGAGGGGCAGGTTGCCCCGCAGGTAGCAGGCGGTGCCCGCCGTGTTGAGCCCCGTGGTGTTGGTCGGGTCCAGCCGAACGGCCTCATCGGCCTCCGCAAGCCCCTCGTCCAGTCGGTCGGCGGCCACGTACGCGCGGGCCAGCTCCGCATGGACATCAGCGCGGGCCGGGGCCAGCGTCACAGCCTTCTCCAGGCTCCTCACGGCGTTCGAGTAGGCTTGGGAAGCCTCCGCCGACCCGCCGCCCTGCTGGTCGCCAAGGCTGATCTGGGCTCGGGCCATCCCGAGCAGGGCGTCAATGCTGCTCTCGTCCAGCGTCAGCGCCTGCTGGTATTGCTCCACGGCCTGCTCGAAGGTGTGGGACTCTATCTTTAGCTCCGGGTCGGAGATGAAGGTCGCCGCCTGGAAGGCGTAGGTGTCGCCCAGCGCCGCGTAGGCGGGTGCGTACTTGGCGTTCAGCTCGATGGCCCTGTTGGCCGCCTTGATGCCGTCCTGGGTAATGCCCAGGGCCGTGTAGACCAAGCCCTCCCTCTGGAAGACGTCCTGCGCGTCGCCCAGGTAGGCCTCGGCCACGCGCACGAAGACGTCGGGGTCGTCGGGGTTGCCGCCCTCATCCCTGGCCAGAGCCTTGCGGTAGGCGTTCCGCGCGTCGCCCCAGCGCCTCCAGGCGGCGTACATCTCGCCGCGGGCCTTGTTCAGGTCGGGCCACATGGCGAGGACGGCCCCGAACTGCTCGGCCCAGTGGTACTTCTGTGCCACCCTGGGCTCGTTGGTCTCGCGCAGGTATTCGGGCTCGTGGATGAGGGGCTCGGACTCGAGCAGGCGCTTGGTGTCCTGCCAGTCCTGCAGCGTCTGGCGGGCCTTGTCGAAGATCCGCTCCGCGTCGCTGAAGGCCTCCTGGGCCGTATGCACCTGGCCCATCCAGTACATGGCCTCCACGAAGTTCTCCTCGAGACGCACGGCCTTGGTCAGGGACTCGTAGGCATCATCCAGCCGGCCCATCAGCGCGTAGGTGCGGCCTATGGCACACTGCACCTCGCCCTCGCCTTGCCCCCTGCGGAGCGAGAGCTCCTTCTGGTAGGCTCGCAGGGCCTCCATGTAGGCCCCCTGGCGCTCGTAGACTTGCCCTATGAACAGGGTCGGTCCGGACCTGCCCGGAGTCAGGTCACGGGCCTTGACGAAGGCCTCCAGGGCCCCACTGTCGTTGCCCTGTCGGAATCGGGCTACCCCCAGGTAATACCAGGCCGGCTCGCTATCCGGGGACTGCTCAACCGCCTGCTGGAGGAGCTGCTCCGCCTCGTCGTAGCGTCCAGCCCTGACCAGGTCAACTCCGGCGACGAAAGGGTCTGCCGTCTGCTGGTCCTGGGCCCACCCCACCGCACAAACTGAGATCGCTACGCCCGCCAGCAACCTTTGCCATCTGCGCGCGTGCAGCATTTGCTCGATCTTCCTTTTCGGGCTTAGAACCCCAGGATATGGCATTATAGGCCGCCGGATTCTGTCATGTCAACGAAAACCGGACCGGCCCAATTGTTCCCTCGTCTGCTGGCCCCGGCGCCCGCCCACATACCATCCCATGCTCTCCCCGGTCCCAAAGACACGCATCCGTACGAGCGTCGGGCGCCCGCGCGGTCGCCCAGACGGGGTCCGCCGGGCCTGCTCAGGAGCTCGGGGGAGGCCCTTCGCCCCGGGTTCCAGCCCCGGACCCCAGCCGGACCGGCGACCCGGGGTCCCCTACTCGGCCACCGTCACGGCGGCTTGGGCGGTCCGGCCCGAGGCGAGATCGCTGAGCCTGACCGTCCACCGTCCGAGCGGGTCGTTGAGCGCCACGGCGAAACCCACGGGGACGCTCTCGCCCCGCAGCAGCAGGTTCCGGGCGTAGTCCGACAGCGGCGCGCCGTCGGGGCCCAGGACCTCCAGCCGCACCATCTGATGCACCGCGGTGGCGGTCGGGCGGGCGGCGGTAACCTCCACTCGGCTCCCGCGCCTCGCGGTGTCACCGGCCAGCCCCACCGCCGGGGCGGGCAGCTCGCTGGCCGTCAGCAGAAGCAGTCGGCACTCCCCGGGCGCCAGGGGGGCGGAAAGGCTGGCGAGGCGGCCCAGGTACCTATGGGCCCTGAGATCGTAGACGTGGCGTTCCTGCCCCCAGGACACCGTCGCTACCTCGTCCGCGGAGTCGCCCCGGTCGCGCAGCAGCCCGACGATGAGGCCGGCGCCCGGGTCCCCCGGCTCGCGGTGGACCTCGGCGCCCCGCCTCGTGGGCTCCTCGATTCGGTACCGTATCACCTCGACGTGGGGCTGCTTCCCGGACTGGTAAGCCACCTCGATGGGCGCCTTCACGCCGGCCTGGGCCAACACGCTCGCCACTACCCGCCTGACGGCCGCTTCGTTGGGCGAGCCCGTCTGCCGGTCGAGCGGCCAGGACGACAGGTCCAGGTTGAGGTACCAGGCCTTGCCCTTGCCCGCCTGCGAGGACACGAGGACCGGGATCCCGCCGCTGTCCCCGAGGGGCTGACCGGCGGCCCGAAGTCCCGTCTCGGCGGGCCGCAGGCGCAGACCGAGGGCCTCGCCCGCCAGCCCGGCCGAGACCGTGACGCTCTCGGCGGGCTCCGCCTCCTCGCCCCGACTGACGCCGAAGAGGTCATCCAGGGCCGGCCGCTCGAGGCGCCGGCAACGCTCGTCCATCAGGCCACACCAGCCGTCGGCGATGACCGTGCCGCCCGCCAGCGCGAACTTGCGTATCTCGGCCACTTCCTGCGACGACAGCGCGATGCTCTCGGGCAGGATCAGCACCCGGTAGCGGCCCGCCTGGCGGGTCAGCTCGCCCTTCTCCACCTGCTCGTAGGCCACGAAGTCGTACTGCAGGCCCAGGTCCTCGATCAGCTTCACCCAGGCGTCGCGGACCTTCACGATGTGGCTGTCGTGATCTATCAGCAGCGCGGCCTGGATCGAGGGCTGGGAGTAGTGGATCGCGATGCCGTCCTGCAGGCGCCGACCCCCCCTGACGTAGTCCCAGGGCCCCTCGCGCAGCTCGTGGACGAAGCGGCGGGTGTCCTCTCCGGCCTCGGTGAGGGTGAAGTCGGGGTAGAGCAGCAGCGGAGTCGTCCAGCAGGAGACGGACTTGGTGTCGTGCAGCAGACACCAGAACATGTTGTACTCCAGCGCGCGCCCGCTCTGCCAGTACCCGGCGTAGTAGGGCGTCTGCATGACGCCCGTGGCCGGGGCGAAGCTGCGCCGCATCTCGTTGCTCCAACCCGTGTTGTAAGAGTGGTAGTAGCTGAAGGCGCTCGACAGCTTCCACCAGTCCATGCCGTTGCCCGGCTTGGGCTCCTGCGTGCCGGAGAGGCCGCACTTGGCCTCGGGGTCCACCTCTCGGATGGTCTTCTGGACGAAGGCGTAGTACGCGGCCAGGCTGTCGTTCATGAAAGTGCGGAACTCGGCCCAGGGCGCGGCATTGGCTCGGCCCCGGACCTCGTCCAGCGTCATGGGCACGACGTCCTCCCACGCCGCGAACGCGGTTTCCCAGTCGCGATTCAGGTCGTCCAGGCTCTTGTATCGCGCCTTGAGCCAGTCCCGGAAGGCGGCGAGGGTGTTGGGAGAGAAGCAGTAGTCGTAGTAGCTCGTGTAGTGGGTCAGGGACATTTCATCGCCCATGCAGTAGTCGTAGGGCAGACCCACCTTCGCGGCCTCGGCCACGCGATCGCGCAGCGCGCCGGCGAGCTTGTCCAGGTACTCGGGATCGTGCAGGCAGGGCTCGCGCACCAACAGGGCATGGTCCTTGGTCTGGGCGTACTTGGCCGACTTCTCCGCGAACTTGGCGTCCCGGAAGCCCGGCACGCCGCGGCCGGCGTAGTCCAGCAGGCCGATGTAGGAGTGCTCGATGTTCTGCCACTTGTTGCGGTAGACCTTGCCCGAGGTCAGCTCGCTGACCGAATCCATCCCGACGTCAACCCCCAGCTCCTGGACCAGCGGCGTCAAGTACTGGTGCAGCCACAGGCAGCGGGTCAGGAAGTTGGCCGACCAGGACGTGAAGGTCAGGCGGCCCCAGTCACGGGCAGGCAGGGCGATGAGCCGCCTGCGCGCCGTATCGAGGGTCTGGGCCGCCTCGCCTTGGCCACGCAGCAACGTGACGCGCCACTCCAGGCCCATATTCCGCAGCTCCGGCGGCGCGAAGGAGAACTCCAGCGGCTCGGCCCGCGCGCCCACCGGCTTCTCCTCCGCGAAGAGCAGACGGCCGTGGGTGTCGTACAGCTCGGCCCGGACCCGCAGGCCGGGCTCCAGGGCCAGCACGGCCTCCAGCTCGACCGTCAAGCCCAGCGGCTGCTCGGGGACGAAGACCCTCGCCCAGGGCTGCCCTTCCGCCACGAGCGTGCGGCAGTCCGTCACCGGGTCGCGGTCCACCGTGAGCGACTTCACGGCCGCGGCCGGCCTGGCGTTGTTGACGGGCAGCAGGGCCCAGTCCATGGCCGCTCGCGAATTCGCATCGCGCAGGATCACGCGCACGAAGTTCCAGCCCGCTCGCGCGGCGCCCAGATCAACGCTGGTCTGCTGGCCGGGGCGGACCTCCACCTGCCGGGCGCCGAAGCGCAGGTAGCTGAGGTCGTCGGGCGACTCGGCCCCGCGCAGGAGGGAGGGTGTCCAGAAGCCCTGGCACAGGGCGGCGGCGCGGTCGTCGCCACCAGGGGCGGCGCCGGCGGTGATGGGCGTGCCGAACTTGTCCGTGAGCTGCAAGGTGGCGGAAAGCGGGGCGGCAGTGTCGCCCTCAGCCGTAAGACCAGCCACGACGTGGCCCTCGTCGCTCAGCCGCGCGCTCAGACCGACCAGGTGTGCAGGGCCTTCCTTGCCGGCCGCCCACACGACCATCCGCGTGATGAGCACCCACCAGTGCTCCCAGTACGGCCACGTCATCTGCTCATATTCGGGCTGCAGCAGGGCGCCCCGGTAACTGATGGCCGGCGTGAGCGCCGAGAAGCCACGGTAGCTCATGACGTGCGTGAGGACGTCATAGGTGGCGGTCACCACGCGCCCCTTGCCCACCTCTGAGGCCGCCAGAAGGGGAACTCCGTCCTCCGCGTAGTACCCGCCCACGCCCTGCGGTGGGCGCGAGTACTCCATCCGGCGCGTCCTGGGCACGAGGAGGGCCATGGCCTCGTCCGCCCATTCCCAGGGCAGCCCGCGCCCGATGTCATCCATGCTACCCGCCTTCCACGTGTAGAACCGGCCCAGGGGACGGTCGTCCTCGGAGATCCCCAGGGCGTTGACCAGCGGATCGTCGGCCGGGACGCCGCAGGGCTCGATCGCCACCAGCCCCATTCCCCCCTGCACCTTATCCGCCAGCTTCGCCCGGATCTCGGGCGTGAAGTGCACCTGCCAGTCGAAGCCTGCTATCACCGCCACGTCCAGGGGCTTGTCCAGGGCTTCCAGCAGGCGCTTCTGGGCCGTCTCCAGGTTGGGGACGGTGCGGTCGCCCTGGTAGATCCACTCCTTCTCGCGGTTCGTGCGGAACTTGATGTAGGTGACGTCAACGTCCAGGCGCTGGGCAAGCTCGATGACCTCCCGCGCGTTCTGGTCGTCGCACAGGACCAGCGCCCGGATCGGGCCGTTGACGTGCGGCCGACCCCAGGGCACGTGCGGGGTAACGATGGAGGACTGCAGATCGTGGCGGGGGAGGGCGCTGGTGTCCTGGCTTTCGACACGGGCGGTCCGCTTCTCGCGAGGTTCGAGGCGGTAGGCGACGCGGGCCGTGCCGAAGTGGAGGAGGCGCTCGAAGTCGCCCACGACCTGATCGCCCACGATGACCCGGCAGGAGACGAGGGCCGGGGCGCCGGCCGCGCCGGGGGTCTCGCCCGCAAAGACGTCGGTCACCGCTCCCTCGGCCAGGGGCTTGCGCCCGAGCTCCCGGTCCTCGCCGTCGGGGTAGGGCCGCCAGCTCACGGCGGCGCTGGCGGCCGGGGCGCCGGCAGGTACGAAGACCTGCACGCGCGCCGAGACCTTGCCACCCTCCTCGGCGGCCTCGATGCAGCCGATCGCTGCTGACCCGGCGACGTCGGCTGCCCCGGGCGCGGGCAGGGGGCACACGCCGTCCACGCGCGCGAGCCCGTGGAAGGGCACCACCAGGTAGCGGGCCGTGAACGATTGACCGGCCGCGAGCTTGACCAGCCCATGCCGCCATTCAGCCGTGGCAGCCGGGGAAGAGATCCCGGCCCACTGGTAGAAGCACGCCAGGTTGGGGTAGGGGACGAGGACCGCCAGGCCCGGGGCGGGCCGTCCTTCGGCCTCCGGATCGCTCACCAGCGCCATCCAGCCGCGGGCGGGCTCCCAGTACCACAGGTCCACGCCGTCCTTCAGCTTGCCCGGCTCGAGGCGGAACTCCTGCACGCCTTCGACCGTCGGCACGAAGTAGCGCGTGACGGCCCCGGGCCTGCCCACCCAGTTGTGCATCCACGGTCCGTACTCGTACTCCGTCATCGAGGACGGGTCGTTCTGGATCTCCCACTCGACCTGCAGGACGGGGCTGTCGTCGCGCAACAGGAGGCGCTTGCGGGCGTGGGTGAAGGACATCATGCCCCCGGCGCCGGTGAGACGGGTCTCGACCCAGGCGCTCCCATCGCCCTGGCCCTTGTCGGCCGAGCAGGGGTTGTCGGCGAAGAAGTACTGGGGCTTCCAGAGCTGCTCGCGCAGCAGGCCGAAGTTCGCGCCCTGCGCGCAGACCAGGTCCGTGCCCGCCGGGTGGTAGATAAAGCTGCGCACCACGCCGCCCCTGGCGGGCGACGCCACGAGGCGCACCCAGCGGTTCTCGAGCATGAGGTCCAGCTTGCCGTCCCCATCGGCGTCCACCTCGGCCACGGCCGCCCGCTCGGCCGGCGGTCGCTTGGCCAGCTCGGCGGCGGCTCCTGTCGGCCCGGTCTCGGCCGGCGCGCCGAACACCTGGATCTCGGATATAGATAGAATGCTTGCGGCCAGAAAGGCCACGCGCAGAGCTTCGGTGGTCATGCCTTTCCCCTCCAGCTCGATGGCGAAGTCGTTGTGCCCGGACTCGAAGGGCTGCAGGAACCCGGGCTTTTCGTCAACCTGCAGCCACAGCCCGCCCTGCTGGACGTAGAGCTGCAGAGCCCGGCACTTGTAGTTGTCGTTGTGGCGGTGACAGTGAGCCACGACGCGGTCAATGCGATACAGGCCGGGCAGGGAGAGCGTAAGGGCCGGGCTGTTGGCGCGGTAGATGACCGTGTGGCTGCTGCCGGTCTGGCCGTCGGCGAGCATGTTGCCGGTCTTGTCGGCATACTGGTCTGACAGGTAGATGGCGGGGCAGGAGTAGGTGAAGCCCGTTATCTGCGGCTGACCGCACGCGGCCAGGACCACTACCGCCAACGGGAGGACGCCCATCAGCCTCTCCTCCTTCGATCGGCGACCCGATCCCCTCAGGGGCGACTTCGCGCGCGACGAGCCGTCTCCTTGTCCGCGCGGCCCGTGGTCCCGGGGGCGCCTGGCCCCGGCGCCGGGGGCCCGTGGGCCAGGCAGGAGGACGCCAGGACCTCGCGAACCCAGCCACGCCACTCGTGCTCTGGTGGCCCCGTGAGGTGAGCCAGCCGTGATAGGCTTCGACCCCTACAGCGGGACGAGAGGGCGGTTCAAGGCGCCCGAGCTGGTGGACCTGGTGGCCGACGCTGGCTACGATGCCATCAACCTCATCGCCACGGAAGACTTCCTTCCCCCCGGCGACGAGGACCTGCTCCGGCGCACCGAGGAGCGGCTTGAGGCCCGGGGCCTGTCCGTGCCCACCTTCTACTTCACCCGCGACGACCTGGTGCTGCTGCCGGGCGGGCAGGAGCAGGTGAGGCAGTGGACACCTCGGGCTCTGGAGCTGGCCCAGCGGTTCAACGCCCCGAACATCGGCGTGGGCACGTGGGCGATACCCGAGGGCGCGACCCGTTGCGAGCAGTTGACGGCCTTGAGCGACACTCTGGCCTTCCTCGCCGAGGAGGCCGCCGGTGTCGGCCGGGTCGTGTCGGTGGAGTTCGAGACCAAGGGGGCCCTCACCGACTGCTACTCGGCCAGGAAGTTCATCCTGGACCTCGACCCGCGCCTGCGTCTGACCGTGGACACCTACCATATGTTCACCGCCGGGACGGACTTCCAGGCCGGCCTTACGGCCCTCGAGGGGCTGGTCGGCGAGGTGCACCTGTCGGGTAGTGACCGCGGCGAGCCGGGCGCAGCGGGTGACGAGTGCGACTATGCCGGACTCATGCGCGGGCTACGGGAGATCGGCTATGACGGCCCGCTCGTCCTGCAGTATGCCGTGCAGGATCTGGAGAGCCTCGGGCGGGCCTCCCGGTTCGCCCGGGACCTGGTCTCGGGCTGATCCGCCCCTCGCGCCCGGGGGACTGGGCGCCAGACGATGACCACCGAGGGGGATAGGCGATGACCGTGTGCCTGCTTGTCGCTGTGGCGGCCCTGACGGCATCCGGCTTCGACCTGGTCCGGGAGGGCCGGCCGGTCGCGACCGTGGTGCTGCCTTCGGACGCCTCGCAGGTGCTGAAGGACGCTGCGGCCGAGCTGGCGACCTATGTCGGGAAGATAACGGGCGCCGAGCTGGCGACGGTCGCGGAGGAAGCCCTCCCGGAGGGGCCTGCTGTGCTGCTTGGCTCGACCCGCGCCGCCGCCGAGTCCGGCGTGTCGGCGGCCGACCTGGACCGCGACGGCTTCCTTCTCCGCGCCCTCGGCCCGCGGCTGTTCATCGTCGGCCACGACGACGAGGCCACCCGCCTCGGCGTGTGTTTCCTGCTGCAGCGTTACGGCGGCGTGCGCTGGTACCTGCCGACGGAGCTGGGGGAGCACGTGCCCAAGCGCGCCACCTTCTCAGTGCCGGGGAACTTGGACGACGTCCAGGAGCCGGACTGGCAGTCACGGCAGTGGAGCTCGGCCGCGCGCATGGACCCCGCGTGGGAGCGGCGCAACCTGGTCCGCGCGCGCTATCAGTTCCACCACAACCTGTTCAAGGTCTTCGTGCCGTCGGAGCTGTACGACGAACATCCCGAGTGGTTCCCGCTGCGCAGCCCCGACGCCGCCGAGCGCTACCGGCCAACGTCCGACGATGAGCACGGCTGGCAGCCCTGCTTCGCCAACGAAGCGGCGGCGCGCTACGCGGCGGACCTGATCATCAGGCGCTTTGATGAGGACCCGGCGGCCACGAGCTTCTCGCTGGGCGTCAACGACAGCTCGGGGTACTGCCAGTGCGCGCAGTGCCGGGCCCTGGACGATCCCGACAAGCCCACCTTCCGCGGCAGGCCCAACTACTCCAACCGCTTCTTCACCTTCGCCAACCGCGTGGCCGAGCTGGTGGCGGCCAGGCACCCCGACAAGCTCATCGGCTGCCTGGCCTACTCGCTGTGCGAGGAAGTCCCCAGCTTCCCCGTGCACCCGAACATCATCCCGTATCTCACCAACGACCGGGCCCAGTGGTGGGACGCAGCCTTCCGCCGCGAGGACGAGGAGCTGCTGCGGCGGTGGTCTAAGGCCGCGCGCCAGCTCGGCGTCTACGACTACTACTACGGGTCGGGGTACGTCATCCCGCGGCTGTTCACGCGCTTGAGCGACGAGTCCATCAAGTTCTGCCGCGACACGGGCGTCACGGCGTGGTACGCCGAGATCTACAGCAACTGGTCGCTGGACGGCCCCAAGGCGTGGCTGGCGAGCCAGCTCCTCTGGGACACGGACCAGGACGCGAGGGCCCTGCTGGACGACTACTACGCGAACTTCTTCGGCCCGGCCGCCGAGCCCATGCGCAGGTACTGGGAGCGATGCGAGCAGGTGTGGATGGCGCAGGGCGGGAGCGCTCACTGGTTCAAGTACTTCTTCGACGCCGACCAGCTCGAGCTGTTCTCGCCGGAGGTGCTGCGCGAGCTGCGCGGGTACCTGACCGACGCGGAGCGCAAGACGGTCGCGGCCCAGGCCGAGCCCGGCGCGGACGGCGAGTACCTGGACCTGGTGCGCAGACGTGTGGAGCTGTACCGCCAGGGCCTGGGCATCACGCAACGCTACTCCCGCGTCTGGCACTTGGACCGCGAGATCGCCACCACGCCGGTGACCGATGGGGCCTCGGCGCGCCGCGTGGCCGAGGCAGCCGTCGCGATGGGGGAGGCCCTGGACGATCTGGCGAGGTACCGCGAGGACGTGATCGCGACCAGTCCGCTGCACGCGCCTGTGATCGCCTTCGAAGAGCGCTGCCGCAACATGCCGGGCCAGGGCTTGGCGTTGGGCCTGGTGGCGGCGGTTGACTGGGCGCTCGCGGCGGGCAAGCCGGAGCTGGTCGTCGAGGTGTTGGGCACGGCCGAGCACGCGCGCAGCGTCTCCCCGACCGTGGCCCGCCTGCGCGCCTGGATCGCCAACCCCGCCCTGGCGGAACAGCTCCTCGCCAACGGCGGCGTCGAGGACGGCGAGGAGGGAGCCGAGGCGCCCACGGGCTGGGGAACCTGGATACGCCCGGGGACAACGGCCAACCTCGAGTGGGCGACGGACCGGGCGCACGGCGGCACTCGGTCGCTCAGGGTCTCGGACGCGACGGCTGCCTGCTACACCGCGAGTGTCCCGGTCGAGCCCGGCCAGACTCTCCTGGCGCGGGCGTGGGTGTCGGGGCGGGTGACGGCGCCGTCCACCGTCGAGCTCGTGGTGCAATGGCAGGACGCGGAGGGCAAGTGGGTGCACTGGGACAAGCGGGCCGCGTGCGGCCTGAGGCCCGGCGAGCACAAGGACTGGAGGCCGCTGCTGGTGCTGGCGGAGGTGCCCGAGGGCGCTGGCCGAGCCGTCCTGCTCACCGTGGTCTACAACCAGCAGGCCGGTGACGTTGTATACTTCGACGACCTGTCGCTTGTCCGTCTGCCGGCGGGCGATGGGAACTAGCGGCCACCGCCGGCACGGCGCAGGGGTCACGGGCCACAACGCCGGCCCTGCCCTGGCACATGGCGGCCTGCCAGAGGCAGACGAGACCGGGGTCCACTGGTAGCCGCAGGCTTCAGCCTGCGGCTGTGGCCTTGCGGCTATCGGGCGGACGCTTTCAGACACCGTTGCGCAACTCGGAGGATTGAGCCTCATGGGGAAACTCAGAGTCGGCATCCTCGGCCTGCAGCGCGGACGTACCCACCTGCACAACTTCCTTGCCGTCGAGGAGGCCGAGGTCATCGGCGCTGCGGACCGGCGGCCCAACGTGCGCGAACGCGCCGCTCAGCTCATCGGCGACGCGGGAACCAAGCTCGTTTCGGAGTTCGAGGAGCTGCTCGACCTGCGCCCCGACGCGGTCGTGGTCGCCACCAACGGCCGCATGCAGACGCAGCACGCCATCCAGGCCATGGAGGCCGGCTGTCACGTCCTCTCCGAGGTGCCGGGAGCCTTCACCGAGGATGAGTGCGTGCGGCTGCGCGACGCCGTCCTGCGCACGGGCAAGACCTACATGCTGGGCGAGAACGCCTGCTACTGGGACTTCCTGCGTTACTTCCGCAAGTGGGTGATGGACGGGCGGATGGGGCGGATCTCGGCGGCCGAGGCGGAGTACCTGCACTACCTGCCCGCCACGCTCGAGGCCGCCGACGGCAGCCGCATGACGCCCTCGCAGGCCCGCGAGCAGGGGCGCACCGACCTGCGGCCCACCTGGCGTGCCGACCAGCCGCCGATCCAGTATCTGACCCACGACCTCGGCCCGCTGCTGGAGGTGCTCGACGACCGCGTGGTCGGCGTGACCTGCATGAGCGCGCCCTGGCAGTGTACCGAGGCGCCCCTTCGCTCGGACGCCCAGTTCGCGCTCTTCCGCACGGCGCGGGGCGTGGTGCTGCGGGTGATGGTCACGCTCAACACGCGCCGTCCGGGCGAGCATCGCTACCGGCTGTTCGGCACCGAGGGCGCGGCCGAGTGGTTCATGTACGAGGGCTTCGCGCGGCTTTTCGACCGCACGCGCGAGCAAGCCGAGAGCTGGGAAGTGCGCAACATCGGGCTGGCGGCGCTGGACCAGGACACCAGCACGGGCCACGGCGGCGCGGACCTGAAGATGGCCCGGCACTTTGTGCGCGCGATCCTGGAAGGCCGGCAGGCGCCCATTGACGTCTTCCGTATGATTGACTACACGCTGCCGGGCATCGTGGCCAACCGTTCGGCGGAACTGGGCGGCACGCCGCTGGCGATACCGGAGCTGCGCGTCGAGCCCTTCGAGGGCACCACCTTCTGGGACACCGTGGGTATCCCGGACTTCGAGCCGGCCGGCACGCGCTACGACAGCAGGCTCATCCTCGAGGAGTAGCCCTCGGTGGCGCTTCACTCCCGCGGCTTGGCGATGACCTCGCACACGCGCAGGTCGAAGAAGTCGTGGGAGTAGGCGGGCTTGATGACCAGCGCCGTGTCGGCGCCCTCACTGGTGCCCGCGATGCCGATGACCTCTCGCTCCATGCTCAGCAGCCCCGCGTCGGCTGCCCCCACGACGACCTCGACGGCCACCTTGGTGCCCTGGCCGAAGAGGTACAGGACGTGGGCGATGAAGTCCGCCGCGGGCGTGCCGCCGAACTTCTTCTGGACGGCCGTGTCCACACCGCCCATGAGGGTGTGAGTGGCAGTGAGGAAGCGGACGCCCTTGGCCTCGGCCTGGCGCACGATCTCGGGGTCGGGCCCCACGTAGACGGCCCACAGGCCCGCCGAGAGATGCACGCCGACCACCTTCCCGCCACAGGTCGCGGCCGCCTGCAGCGCGGTACGGCCCGTGCTCGTGGCGACGACGAACTCCTCTATCCCCAGCTCCCCGGCCCGCCGCGCCGCCGCCTGCAGCGTGGCCTCCGTGTTCTCCTTGCCCGGCTTGTCGAAGACTACCGCGCGGACCTCAGACATCTCGGTCACCTCCCTGGGCTGTCATTATCGCCCAACGGGCGCACGTCGTGAACCGCCGATCGCGGGGCCCCGGGGGGCAGCCCGCCGCCTTAGGACGCCTCGCCCGCGCGGCGCTGACGCGGCGGCCAACGCGAAGCCTGGCGGACGCTTCTGCCCGCCCAGGGCCGAGACAGCCCTGGCCCCGGGGGGTATGGTATAATCGAGAGCAAGATGAGCCCGGCGAGTGCTTCCTGCCGCCCCATCGAGGGCGTTATCGCGGGGCTGGGCCGTTATTGGCCGGAGCCCGACGGGACTCTCATCATGTCCGCCTTCGACTTCGCCCGCCGGGCGCACGAGGGGCAACGCCGTCTCACGGGCGAGCCCTACATCTGTCACCCCGTGGCCGTCGGCCAGATCCTCACAGCCATCGAGTCCGACCCGGTGAGCATCGTGGGCGGGCTGCTGCACGACGTGGTGGAGGACAGCGACGAGGTCGGCATCGAGGAAGTGACGGAGCGGTTCGGGGAGCCGGTGGGCGTGGTGGTGGACGGGGTCACCAAGCTGCGCCGGCTGGACTTCGCCACCGAGCGCGAGAAGCAGGCGTCCAACCTGCGCAAGATGCTGCTGGCGATGGCCCAGGACCTTCGCGTGGTGCTCATCAAGCTGGGCGACCGGCTGCACAACATGCGGACGCTGTGGCCCCTGCCGCCCGAGAAGCGCGTGCGCACGGCCGAGGAGACGCGGTACATCCTGGCGCCGCTGGCGCACCGGCTGGGGGTGTGGCGCCTCAAGGCCGAGCTCGAGGACCTGTCGCTGCGCTACCTGGAGCCGAGGGCCTACTGGCGGATCACCCGCCTGCTGGGCGACTCGCAGGAGCAGCGCGAGGCGTACCTGGAGAGCGTGCGCTCCCTGCTGCGCGGACGCCTGCTCGCCGCGGGCATCCCCGCCGAGGTGCACGGCCGCGCCAAGCACGTCCTCAGCATCTGGCACAAGATGCAGGACGAGGGCCTGGCGCTCGAGCAGGTGCTGGACATCCTCGGGTTGCGGGTGATCGTCCACACGGTGGAACAGTGCTACCAGGCCCTGGGCGTGGTCCACGACCTGTGGAAGCCCATCCCCGGCGAGTTCACCGACTACATCGGCGTGCCCAAGTCCAACCGCTACCAGTCCCTGCACACGAAGCTGCTGGGCCCCGACGGCCGGGCGCTCGAGGTGCAGATCCGCACCTGGGACATGCACCGGATGGCTGAGTACGGGGTGGCGGCCCACTGGCGCTACAAGGAGGGCCAGGCCGACCCGGTTTTCGACGGCCAGATCTCGTGGCTTCGAAGCCTGCTGGAGCTGGGCACCGACCTGGGCGAGCAGCATGAGTACCTGGAGCTGATCCAGGGCGATCTGCTGCGCGGTCAGGTCTTCGTGTTCACGCCGAAGGGCCAGGTCTTGGACCTGCCCGCCGGCTCGACACCCTTGGACGTGGCCTACAGGGTCCACACGGAGGTCGGCCATCACTGCTCCGGCGCCCGGGTCAACGGCCGGCTCGTGCCCTTGGGATACCGGCTGCGGACGGGCGACGTGGTGGAGATCCTCACCTCGCCCCAGGCTCGTCCCACCAGGGACTGGCTGGAGATCACCCAGAGCGCGGGCGCCAAGGCCAAGGTCCGCCGCTACCTGCGCAGCCAGATGCGCGAGCAGAGCATGGAAAGCGGACGCCAGAGCGTGCAGCGCGAGATCGAGCACCTGGCCCCCGAGGAGCGCCAGCGCCTCGACATGGACAAGCTCGCCCAGGTGGCAGAGCACTTGGGCTACAAGGGGGCGGACGCCCTCTTCGCGGCCGTGGGCTTCAGCGACGTGGAGCCCAGCACGGTGGTGCGCCATCTGCTGGAGCAGGCCCCCCGCCGGCCGACCACCCTGACCGAGGAAGTCCAGCTCAAGCTGCCGGCCATCGAGCAGGCGGACGAGATGGACGAGACGGGCACGCGAACCGTGACGCTGGCAAGCGGCCTGCACGGACGCCTCGCCCGCTGCTGTAGCCCCGTGCCCGGCGATCCTATCCTCGGCTACATCACCCGCGGGCGCGGCATAGCGGTCCACAGGGCCAACTGCAAGAACATCAGGTACCGCGCCGAACAGGAGCCCGAGCGCGTGGTGACGGTCTTCTGGCGCAGCGAAGCCCCCGAGAGGCCCTTCCGCGTCTGGGTTGAGGTAGTGGCCGTGGACCGCGTGGGGCTGCTGTCGCACATCGCGGCCATCGTCAGCGACGCCGGTATCAACATCGCCGCCGCCCGCACCGGCGAGTCCGAGCCCGGCATCGCCAAGCTCTTCCTCCAGGTGGACGTGGCCCACCGGCGCCAGATCCAGTACCTGAGGGAACGCCTGGAACGGGTGGCCGACGTGGTTACCGCCCGCGAGGTGCCCGCCCACCTGCTGCCCGCCATCCCTGGCGGGTAAGCCCCTGCCCGCCCTCGGGCCTGCCTCAGCCTCCCAGCGCCTCGGCCAGCACGTCGCAGACATGGTCTATCTGCGCGTCGCTCAGGAAGGGGTGGATGGGCAGACCCAGGATCTGCCGCGCAGCCTGATCGCTCACCGGCGTCTCGCACCGGTCCAGTCCCCAGGGCGCCATCGCCGGCTGCCGGTGCGCGGGCTTGGGGTAGTGCAGCGAGTAGCCTATCTCGGCCTCGTCCAGGACTTCCTTCAGGCGGTCGCGGTCCGGGGTCCGCGTGCCGTAGATGTGATAGACGTGGTTGCACTCCGAGCGCTCCACCGGCAAGCGGATCGGCAGGTCGCCCAGGCGCTCCTGGTAGCGGGCCGCGATCTCTCGCCTCCGCGCGTTCCATTGGTCCATCCGCTGCAGCTTGACCAGGAGCACCGCCGCCTGGAGCTCGTGCAGGCGGGAGTTGAAGCCCACGACCACGTGCTCGGACTTCGCCGTGCGGCCGTGGTTGCGCAGCAGCCTCACGCCGTCGGCCAGCTCGTCGTTGTTCGTCGTCACCATGCCCCCCTCGCCGTAGGCCGACAGGTTCTTGGTCACGTAGAAGCTGAAAGACCCGCCGTGCCCCAGGCCGCCCACGGCCCGCCCCGCGTACATCGCACCGTGAGCCTGCGCCGCGTCCTCGAGCACGAACAGCCCGTGCTCGGTCGCCAGCTCCATGATGGGGCCCATGTCGGCCGGATGCCCGTAGATATGGACCGGGATGATGGCACGCGTCCTGGGCGTGACGGCCGCGGCGAGCTGGTCAAAGTCCATGGTCAGGGTCTCGGGGTCCACGTCCACGATGACCGGCCGGGCCCCCGCGTGGACGATGGCCTCGAGCGTGGCGATGAAGGTCCAGCCCACGGTGATGACCTCGTCGCCCGGACCCATGTCGGCGGCGAGCAGAGGGAGCAGCAGGCTGTCGGTGCCCGAGGCGACCGCGATGGCATGCTTCACGCCGCACTTGGCGGCCCACTCGCGCTCCAGGGCCTCGGTCCGCGGGCCCAGGAATAGCTGCATGCCCTGGAGCACTTCGTCTATCGCGTCAAGAATCTCAGGGCGCAGGCTCTCATACTCAGCCCGGAGGTCAACAAGCGGTACGCGCACCGGCTATCAGCCTTCCTATGCGAGAGGTACCACCACGCTCCGCGACAGCCCGTCGCCATCGCGCGTCGGTCTTCGGGCTTAGACGACCCACGCGCTGAGGAGTTGCGGCACGAGTCCTGCGCTCGCCCGCCCCGCAGCTAGTCCATCTGCGCGACGACCTGGGCCGAGCAGTTCACGCGTACCTGGCCGTACATGAGCGTGGTGCCGGCGTCCTCGGAGGAATCCGCCATCGCCACCTGCATGATGTTCTGGTGCGAGGGATAGGAGCGGAACTCGGGCGTGCCTGACAGGCGCCACACACGGGTCAGGCGCGCGCCGGCCGCCCCGGCCATCTCGTTGCCCTTGGCCAGGGCGTCCTTGACGGCCTCGCCCAGCACCTCGCGGCGGACGGCGTCCTCGTCCTCCTTGAAGAAGACGATCTGCCCCAGGACGTTGGCCCCATCCTCCAGCGCCGCGTCCACCACCTGTCCGCCCTGCTCGGACATGGCCTTCGGGTCGTCGCTGCTCAGCAGCACCGTGAACTCCTGCGTCACCCGGTAGCCCACCCGCTTCGGCAGCTCGTTCCGGGACGTATCGCCGTACAGGATCTCAATGCGCAGTGACGGCGCCTTCATCTTAATCCCGGCGATCTTGAGCTTCTCCACAGCCGCGATGACCCGGTTCACCCGCTCGTTGTTCTCCGCTCTTGCCGTCTGCAGGCTCTCGTTCTGGCTCTGGCAGCCCAGGAACACGCGGCAGCGATCGGGGTCCACCCACCTCTCGGCCTCGCCCGATACTGACAGCTCGGCCCGGTCATTGCCCTGCACCAGCCGCACTGTGTCCCCCTGGCCCCAGGCTGGACGGTGCACGCCCAGGGCCGCCACCAGCGCCAGCACTCCCACTGCCAGCACAACCCAAGGGAAAAGGCCTCGGCTCCCCACTCTTACCGCCTCCTTTGTCAGTGATCACTGCCCCCGAGTCCGGCGCCGCTCCTAAGGGTCCTTTCGCCATACTTGCGTCCGTCTCACCCGAGGGTACGACCCGCCAACCCCCGGCGTGGTTCCGCAGCGCCTGATGCGGGCGCGGGCCTCAGCACGTCCGCCTCCAGCCTTGCCACGCCCTGCGCGCTGGTATTGCCCCCGATCCCGGCGTTGACCACACGCGCCACACCCCCGCCGTAGTGCTCGTCGCAGAGCCTCTGCAGCACCTCCGGGTAGCTCTGGCCAGTCCTCATGCTCACCCCGAGCGTCACCGAATCGCCCAGACAGACCACTACCCGCTCACTCTCGGCCCCTGCGGCCGTCGCCCGCAGCGCGGCGGCCAGGAGTACGAGCCCCAGCGCCCACGACTGCCACTGCATGAAGGCCAGTCCCTCCCTCTGCCGTGGAATGCTCGCCCCCGGCTGCCCGAGCCCCCTGGCTCGACACGCCCTATCCGCCGTGATACCATCCCTTCGCGCCCCGTCCATCCGTACCTTCGCACCGCGGGCCCCACCGTGGGTTGCCGCACTCCCCCGACAGGGAACATGGCGGTGCACGGGCTGTCTATTACTACTATACAGCCTAGGAGCAGGCAAGCGCCGTGGAGGCCAGGCCCCGGGCCCAGGCCTCCCTTGCGCCCGAGGAGTTGAGAGCCATGCCTTCGACACGGTTCCTCCTGTCGCTGGCCGTTCTGGCCACGCTGACCGTGGGCATCCTCGCCGACGAGCCGCCTCTGCTTCCGCGCTACCCCGAGCTCTTGCTGATGGTCGTCGTCCCCGAACGGATCGCGGGAGCCCCCGGTGACGATCTGGCGACGGCCGAGACCGAGCTTATCCGACACTTCCTTGCGGCCGGCTACCGGGTGGTGGACCAGGCCCAGTCCGCCGCCGCCCGCGACTGGGCCTTCGCCGACGCCGTGTTCGATGAGCCCACGGGCGCGGAGGCCCGTTCGCTCGCGGCCAAGCACGGTGCCGACCTGCTGCTTATCGGCCGGGCCTCGGCCGAGGACGGCGGCAGCACCCACGGGGTCTACACGGCTCGCGGGCGAGTGGAAGTGCGCCTCCTGGTGCCGCAGACCGGCGATATCCTGCTTTCCGAGGGCGTCACCGAATCGGGCGCCGACACCACGCGGGCTCTGGCCGCCCACAAGGCCCTGGACGAGGCCGCCAATCGTCTCGCACCGCTGCTCATCGAGGTGGTCGGCCAGGCCACGGGCGGCCCGACGCAGGACCTGGCCGCGACGGCCTGCCCCGAGCTGGGGCCCCCGGCCGAGGGCGAAGGGCTGCGCCGGCCCGTGCGCGTGGCCGTGGTTCCCTTTGAGGACCGATCCGGCTGGCGCGGCGCCGACTGGAACCTGCGCGAGGCCGTCTCCGAGCTCATCGCCCAGGAGCTGATGAAGCTGGGAACGGTTGAGGTCGTGGACAGGACCAACCTGGACGACACGGTGTCCGAGCAGGCGCTGGGCCTGAGCGGCCTGGTGAACCGGCGCGATCAGCCTCGCGAGCTGGGCACGCTGACGGGCGCGGATGTGCTCGTGGTCGGCTCCATCACCGAGTTCGCGACCAAGAAGTCCACCTACGGCGGGATCCTGCCCTGGTCGGCCGGGGCCGCCCTGCACCGCGAGAAGGGCATCGTCAAGATCCTCATCAAGGTCGTGGACGCCGGCACGGGGAAGGTCCTGGGCATCGGGGAGGCGACGGGCGACGCCACGGAGGTGGGCATCTCGGGCGGCTACCTGGGCATCATCTTCGGCGGGGCCCAGTTCGACCGCACGGCCATGGGGCGCGCCACGCGCGAGGCCGTCACCAAGGCCGTATCGTTGATCTCCTGCTCCCTGGCGGGCAGTGGGCTTGCGACGAGGACCTGCCCCCATTGCGGCGCCGTTGCGCCCCTGCAGGGGCGTTTCTGCCCCCAGTGCGGCAAGGAGCTAGGCACGCCGCCCGGCCAGGTGTGCTGCCCGAACTGTGACGCCGTGCCCCCGCCTGGGGCCAAGTTCTGCCCGCATTGCGGCGCCAGGCTGCCCTGACGCCCGGCCCGGCGGCCGTGGTGCTACGGTCCGGCTGGGCAGGCCACGGCGCGGCACGGCCATGAGGGGCGCCCCGACCGGGCGTCGGCGGCTAGCTGAGCGGCGCCCGCAGCGCCACCACCGACGCCGGCGGCAGCGTCAGCCGCAGGCCCCCATTACCGGCGTCGGCCCCGAAGTCCTCGGGCTTCACCCGGTCCGGCTCGTCGAAGGTGTTGTGGGCCCGCACGTCCCCTGCGCTCAGCAGCAGGCCTTCGCCCCCCTGCGCTACGCAGCCC
>CAZSOQ010000056.1:0-25180 GCA_964608495.1 uncultured Armatimonadia bacterium
ATGCTCGAGGGCGGGGGCTACCAGGTCGTGGACCTGGGTGTGGATGTCTCGCCGGAGAAATTCGTCGAGGCCGTGCAGGCTCACAGCGTTCAGGTCATCGGCCTCTCGGCCCTCCTCACGACCACCATGCCGGCGATGAAGGACACCATCGAGGCCCTCAAGGAGGCCGGGGTCCGCGACCAGGTCGCCGTGCTCATCGGTGGCGCTCCGGTGACCCAGGACTACGCCGACGAGATCGGCGCCGACGCCTATGCTCCCGACGCCGCAAGCGCCGTGGACAAGGCCAACGAACTCATCGGAGCCTAGAGGCCCTTCCCTGCGGTCGCACGGCCGGTGTGTTCCGTCGCAGCTCCCGCGGGGTCCCTGGATCAGTTAGCGCAAGGGCTGGCACACAGCTCCCCGGCTGTGTGCCAGCTTGTGATATCTGGTGGTTGGGGGCCCTTGTCCCCGCTGACCGGGCGGCGCGCCGCCGCCGCGAGGCACCAAACACCTGGTTCCTGGAGGCTATTGTGGTGCGTGCTGACTTCCCGTGGCTTCCCGTCGCGGTGCTTATCATCGCGATCAGCCTTGGCGTCATGGGGCAGATCCTCCTGAAGTTGGGGCTCAACAGGCTGGGCGAGAAGCCCCCACCGGTGCTCGTCCTCAAGTCCGTCTTCACCCCACTCATCTTCGGCGGCTTCGCCTGCTACGGCCTGAGCTCTCTGGTCTACCTGCAGGCCCTGTCACGCCTGCCCCTCAGCTACGCCTACCCCATGATCGCCCTCAGCTACGTCGGCGTCGCCCTCATCTCGTGGCGCTGGATGCACGAGCAGCTCAACCCGCTGCGCTTCGCCGGTCTGGCCGTCATCATCCTCGGCGTTGTCCTCCTGGCCCTGTCCTACGGGCCGTCGCCCGCCGCTGCGTCGCCCAAGGCTCCCTGAGTTCGCCGCGGGCCGGCCTCGTCTCTTCCCCGGGCTTGGGCCTGGCGCGGCCTCTGCTCCCTCTTGGCGCCCCTGTTGCTGAGACGATCCCGGGCAGCCTTCGGGCCACGCGCGGTCGCCGCTGGCACGAGGATCGTCCCCGCAGCTTGCCCCCGGCCTCGGTGGTCATCGTCAACACGTCCCATATCGCCTGGGCCATACCCATGGAGCAGGTCGAGGGCGAGGCTCGCGGCGGCAAGGTGGCCTGATTCGCCCGCGGCCGCGGCGCCCCTGACCGTACCGCAGGCCCGTGGGCCTGAGGCCTTAGGCGTGCTACAATCCCCGCGTCGTGCCAGCCGACCTCCTACTCCGCATGGTCGAGATCCGCAAGAGCTACGGCGGCGTCCAGGCGCTCCGCGGCGTGGATTTCGATCTCGACGAAGGCGAGATCCACGGCCTCGTCGGCGAGAACGGGGCGGGCAAGTCCACCCTCATGCGCGTCCTCGCCGGGGCTACCCAGCCCGACGCGGGCGTCCTCGAGCTGGCCGGCCGTCCCGTACGCTGGTCGTCCCCTAATGCCGCCCAGCACGCCGGCGTCGCCCTCCTGCACCAGGAGCTAGTGCTCGTCCCCACTCTGTCGGTGGCCGAGAACGTCACGCTGGGCCATATGCCCGGCGGCCCCGCCTTCGTGGACCGCCGCCGGATGGTGGCTCAGGCCGAGGAGCTGCTCGACCGTCTGCGCATGGCCCTCGACCCAGACGCTCAGGTCCGCGCTCTGTCGGTCGCCCAGCGCCAGATGGTGGCCGTGGCGCGTGCCCTGTCGCTGCACGCCCGGATCCTCATCATGGACGAGCCCACCGCCGTGCTCAGCCGGGCCGAGGTCGAGCACCTCTTCGCCGTGCTTCACGAGCTCAGGCAGCAGGGCGTGGCTATCGTCTACGTCAGCCACCGGCTCGAGGAGGTCTTTCAGCTCACCGACCGCGTCACCGTGCTCCGCGACGGCGAGGCAGTGGGCACGCTGCCCACCCGCGAGCTCGACCGCCCGGCCTTGATCGGCATGATGGTCGGCCGCGCCTGGGAGCGTGAGCGCCGTCGCTCCACCGAGCCCGCCGCCGACGCCGTCCTCGAGGTCCGCGACCTCACCGACGGCCGTGGCCTCGGCCCCTGCTCCCTCGATCTTCGCCGGCGCGAGGTGCTGGGCCTGGCGGGCCTGGTCGGCAGCGGCCGCTCGGACCTGGCTCAGCTTATCATCGGCGCCCGCCACCGCACCGGCGGCCACGTGCTCCTCCACGGTCGTCCCTTCCGACCGCGCCTGCCCAGGTACTGTCTGCGAGCCGGCGTCGCCTATGTGCCCGAGGACCGGCAGGTCCAGGGACTCTTCCCCCTGCTCTCCCTGGCCGACAACCTGCTGATGCCCAGCTACCATGGAGCTCTGTCGGGCCCTCTCATCTCGCTCCGGCGGGTGCGCGACCGCGTTGCCGACCTGGCCCGGCGTCTCGACCTCCGCCCCTCCGACCCCGCCACGGTCGTCCGCGCGCTCTCGGGCGGCAACCAGCAGAAGGTCGTCCTGGGCCGCTGGCTCAACCTGACCCCGGACGTGTTCCTTCTCGACGAGCCGACGCGCGGGATTGACGTGGGGGCCAAGGCCGCCGTCCACGAGCTGATCCGCGCTCTGGCCGATGCCGGCGTCTGTATCCTCCTCATCTCTTCCGACTTGCCCGAGCTACTCAGCCTCTCCGACCGAGTGCTGGCCATGCGCGAGGGCCGGATCGTCGCCGAGCTGGCTCGCCACGAGGCCACGGAGGAGAGGGTACTGTCGCACGTCCTGGGAGCCACGGACACCCATGAGCGATAGCGCAACCCACCAGCGCCCCGGCCGGGCAGGCGTCTGGCTGCGCCTGGTCCTCGAACGCTACGGCATTGTCGTCGCCTTCGTCGTGCTGATCGGCGTATCGGCCGCTCTGTCGCCCAGGTTCCTCTCGGCCCAGAACCTGCTCAACGTCGTCCGGCAGGTGTCCTTCGAGGGCATCATCGCCCTGGGCATGACCTTCGTCATCCTCAGCGCCGGCATTGACCTCTCCGTCGGTGCTCTCATGTGCTTCACCGCCTGCCTCTGCGCCGGCCTGATGATGCGCCACGGCCTTCCGCCCTTCCTGGCCATCGCGCTGACCCTCTTCGCCGGCGCCGCTCTCGGGGCCACCAACGGCCTGGTCATCGTCCTCGGCCGCGTCCAGCCCTTCATCGTCACCCTCGGCATCATGACCGTTCTCCACGGTGCCTCGCTGCTCTACGTCGAGGGCAAGCGCATCTCCCTCGGCCTCGAACCGCCCGCCGGCATCCGCGTCCTCGACAGCACCGTCGGCGGCGTGCCCGTCCCGGCCCTGATCTTCGTCGCCATCGCCCTGCTCGCCGGGCTCCTTCTCGCCCGCACGCGCTTCGGCCGCGAGGTCTACGCCATCGGCGGCAACGAAGAGGCGGCCTACCTCGCCGGCGTGGACGTCGCCCAGCGCAAGGTGCTCATCTACGCCATCTCCGGCCTTCTCTCGGCGCTCTCGGGGATCCTCGTGCTCGCCCGGCTGCGCTCGGCCAACGCCGAGCTGGGCAAGGGCTACGAGCTCACCGCCATCGCCGCGGTGGTCATCGGCGGCACCAACCTCATGGGCGGCGAGGGCTGGGCCGCGGGCACCTTCATCGGCTCCATGATCCTCGGCGTCCTCGCCAACGTCCTCAACCTGCGCGGCGTCAGCGAGTTCATCCAGGAGATCGCCAAGGGAGCCATCATCATCGGCGCCGTGCTCCTCAAACGCGAGAAGGCCCGCTGAGGCAGGGAGCGGGCCGCCCGCGGCTAATATCCCCCGTGCACCAGTGGTGGCGCCAGGACCCATCTTGGCAGGAGGCCAGTCCCATGAGATTCGCCCGCGGACCTTCCCTTGCGTCCTGCTGTGCTGTCGCGGTCCTTCTCGCGGTGCTGGTTGCCGGCGGCTGCGGCCGTCAGGCGCCCCAGACCGGGCCGGTTTCGGGGCCCGACCAGCCCACGACCCCAGCCAAGGTCTGGAAGCTGGGCTTCTCGCAGACCACGCTCAGCGAGCCCTGGCGCGTGAAGATGCGGGATGACATGCTCGCCGCGGCGCGCGAGCACGCCCAGGAAGTGGCGCTCGTGCACAACGAGGCGGATAACGACGATGCCCGGCAGGCCGCCAACGTCGAGGACCTGATCACCCAGGGCATCAAGCTGCTCGTCATCAGCCCCCACACGGCCGAGGGCCTGACCAGCGTGGTCGAAAAGGTCTACGACCAGGGCATACCGGTGATCACCCTCGACCGCAACATAGCCTCGGACAAGTACACCTGCTTCATCGGCGCCGACAACAAGAAGATCGGCGCGCTGGCCGCGAGGGTGATTGCCGAGAAGCTGGGCGGCAAGGGCGTGGTGTTCGAGATCCAGGGGACCCTGGGGGCCACGGCCACCACCAACCGCAATGAGGGCTTCCAGGAGGCCATCAAGGAGTGGAAGGACCTCCGCGTCATCGGCGGGCAGTCGGGCGACTACGCCCGCGAGCCGGCCCAGAAGCTCATGGAGGACGTCCTCCAGGCGAACGACAAGATAGACGCCGTGTATGCCCACAACGATGAGATGGCGCTGGGGGCCATGCTGGCGGCCGAGCGCGCCAATCGCCTCAAGGACATCGTCATCGTTGGGATTGACGGCCAGGAAGAGGCCATGGAGGCCGTGGCTCAGGGCAAGATGTACGCCACCATCATCTACCCCAACGGCTCCGCCGAGGCCATCGAGACGGCCCTCAAGATCCTGAAGGGCGAGCAGGTGCCCAAGCACATCGAACTCGAGAGCATCCTGGTCACTGCCGACAACGCCAGAGACGATTCCATTCGCGCCCATGCCTTCTGACCGCCACGCCCGGGCGCCAGTGCGCGAGAGAACTCCCGGCCCACGGCTCGGCGGGCCTTGCCGGTGTCACTGTGGGCCCCCCTTGGCGCTGCTCATGCTCGCGCGGTTGCCTCTGACCGGGGGTACCTCGATCCTGCTGGCCTTGCTTCTCGCGGCCCCCTGCGCCGCCGAGGGTCCCCACTTCACCCGACTCAGCCTGATCCGGGACACCGTCAGCCAGTACGACCGCGCGACCCTGACCTTCTCCCTCGACCGGTTCTACGACAACCCCTACGACCCGGACCAGGTTGACTGCGCCGCCGAGGTCCTCGGCCCCGACGGCCGCCGGCTCGTCGTCCCGGCCTTCTGGCACGAGCCCATGCGCCCTGAGGACGACTTCACCGCCGCCCACGTCTTCACCAACCCGGGCCGCGAGCACTACGCCAGCGCAGGTCCGGGCCGATGGGAGCTGCGCTTCGCGCCTACCACGCCGGGCCGCTGGCGAGGCCGCCTGCGCGCGAGGGACCCCGGCGGCGAGACCCTGTCCGACGAGTTCGCCCTGACCTGCACGGCGGGAACGGCGCACGGCTACTTGCGCACGGCGCCCAACGGGCAGTTCCTGCGGTTCGACGACGGGACGGGCTTCGTCCCGCGGGGCCTGTGTCTCGCCTGGGCCCGCGGCGGCAACGAAACGGACACCTACGACTCGTATCTCTCCCGCCTGGCCGCGCTGGGGGCCAACACCGTGCGCGTGTGGATGTGTCACTGGGCATGGCTGGAGTGGACGGCGGGCGAGTCCGGTGCCCTCCGCGCCTACGAGGGGCCCGGGCGCTACAACCAGCAGGTGGCTCACAACTTCGACCGCCTCATCGAGCTGGCCGAGCGCAAGGGCATCTTCCTTCAGCTCTGCCTCAACAACGGCGCCTGGGAGTTCGGCCGGCCCGACGGCAAGAACGACCATTATGACTCCTGGGGAGGCAACCCGTACAACGCCAGGAACGGTGGCCCCTGCGCCGAGCCCGGCGACTTCTGGACGAAGGCCGAGGCCCGGCGCCTCTACCGCAACCGGCTCCGGTATACCGTCGCCCGATGGGGCTACTCGCCCAGCGTCCTGGCCTGGGAGCTGTGGAATGAGCAGGGCTCGGAGACCGACGCCACCGCCGCCTGGCACCGCGAGATGGCCGACTACCTGCGCGCTGTGGACCCCTGCCGCCACCTGGTCACGACCAGCACCTGGCTCAGCGACGCCCGCGAGCTTCCCCGCACCTTCCAGGCCATGGACCTGGTGCAGCTCCACTACGCCAGCGAGCGGTTTGTCGAGCTCGCCCGCGAGGCCTTTCCCGACAAGCCCTGCATCGTCGGCGAGGGCCCCTGGACGCGCGAGGCCCTGGCGCGAGCGGGCTACGTGTCTCCCCTGGTCGGCGCCGCCGGCCCGCCCCTGACGTGGCATTCCGGCCCCGACAGCCCCGTGGAGCGCGAGGACCTGTACCCGCTCCTCGGCGGCCTGTTCGGCTTCTGGCGCGACTTCCCCGCGGCCGACCCGGTGACGCCGCTGGGCGCCGCCGAGGTGCGCGTCGCCGTGCCCGATGGCGCCGCCTACGCCCCGGTAGTCCTTCACCCCGGCTTCAACACGTGGCTTCGGAGAGCGACCCAGGCCGAGTTCACGGTCAGGCCCGACGGCTCCACCGACGCATCCGGCATGAGCGATCGCCTCTACGGCTCGAACCCCGACCGGGCGCCCTACCGCAATCCACCCACCTTCGTCGTGGACTACCCGGCGCCCGGAGCCTTTGCCGTCCGGCTCGGGGAGTGCAGCGGCCCGGCCACGCTGGTCATCACGCTCGACGGCGGCGAAGCCCTGCGGTACGCCGTTCCGGGCGAGGGCCGCCGCTCGCCGCCCGAGGACACGCGTTGGCAGACTGTGCAGGTCCCAGCCGGTCCTCACCGCATCGGCGCGGACAACGCGGGCGCCGACTGGATGTCCGTGGGGCCCTTTGTCCTCAGCGACTACCGCGACGTCACCAGGTACCCGCCCGTCAAGCTGCTGGGTCTGGTGTCGGGCGATCAGGCGCGGCTGTGGCTGGCCAACGACTGGGCCGAGGTAGACCCCCGGCTCGGCCTGGGCCCGCCGCCGGAGCTTACCGCCCGCGTGGCCCTCTCGGGCCTGCGCCAGGGCCAGTGGGCTGTGGCCTGGACCGATCCGCTCACCGGCGGGGCCCTTAGGCAGGAGCGCGCGCGATCGGACGGAAGGAGGCTGGCGCTCGAGGTCGCCGGGCTGCGGGGTCAGCTCGCCGCCAGGCTCGAGCGCGTGGGAGACTGACAGCCCGGAGGGGGCGCGATGACGCCGAGGGAGCGAGTTCTGACAGCGCTGCGCCATGAGCAGCCCGACTACTCGCCCTACTGCCTCCCGATAGACCCGGAGCCTCTCGAGCGCCTCGACCGCCACTACGGGGGCACCGAATGGCGGTCCGCGGTGGTGGACCACCTCGTCGCCCTGGGCCTGGACAGCGGCCACGAGGAGCTAGGCGACGGCCGCTGGCGCGACAAGTTCGGCGTGGTCTGGGCCCAGGCCAACGACTTCCACGTCGTCGAGATACCCCTGCGCGAGCCTACCCTCGAAGGCTTCCAGCCGCCCGACCTCTTCGGTCCTGAGGACCTGGCCCGTGTCCAGCAGTGGTGCGTTCAGCCTTCCGACCTGTTCCGGGGCTTCTCCATCGGCTTCAGCTTCTTCGAGCGGGCCTGGTCCCTGCGCGGCATGGACAATCTGCTGATGGACATGGTCGAGCACCCGCGCTTCGTGCACGAGCTCATGGACCTGCTGCTGGACCTGTGGCTGCCCGTCGTGGACGCCGTCGGCCGGATCGAGGGCCTCGACTACATCCAGTTCGGCGACGACTACGGCATGCAGAGGGGCGTCATCATGGGCACGCCCTACTGGCGCGAGTACCTCCGACCCCGGCTGCGGGCCGCCTACGCCCGGGCCCATAGCCACGGCAAGTATGTTGCGATACACTCCTGTGGTGACAACTCGCCGATCCTCGAGGACCTGATCGAGATCGGCGTGGACCTATTCAACCCGTTTCAGCCCGAGGCCCAGGACATCTACGAGATGAAGCGGCGCTTCGGGCACCGAATCGCCTTCTGGGGCGGCATCGGCACCCAGCAGCTCCTGCCCCGCGGTACCCCTGAGCAGATCCGCCGCGAGGTGCGACGGGTCAAGCAGGAGATCGGCAGAGACGGCGGGCTGGTCCTCTCCCCTACCAAGCCGATCCTGCCCGACGTCCCGACCGAGAACGCCGTGGCCTGCGTCGAGGCCATGCTGGAGGGCACCGACAGCCCCCTCGGCGGGTAGGGCCGGGGCGTACGCTATCCCCGTCGCGAGCAGGGCCGGCCGACCGTTGGTCGCAGCACGAAGGAGGGCACCAGGGTGAGCAAGCCGAGGGTGGCTCTGATCCAATTCCCGGGCTCCAACTGCGAGTGGGAGACCAAGCGCGCCGCGGAGGCCGCGGGCATGGCCTGCGACATCTTCCGCTGGAACCGCGACGCCGACCTTCTCGCCGAGTACGACGGCTACCTCATCGGCGGCGGGTTCAGCTACCAGGATCGCATTCGCGCCGGTGTCATCGCCACCAAGGAGCCCATCGTGGATCGGCTCTTCTCCGAGGTCGTGGACCGCGGCAAGCCCGTGCTCGGGATCTGCAACGGCGCCCAGGTGCTCGTCGAGGCGGGCCTGGCCCCCGGCCTCAAGCCTGGCGAGGTAGAGATGGCCCTCGCCCCCAACCGGCCGCACCCCGAGGGACGGATCGCGGGCTTCTGCTGCCGCTGGGTCTACATCAAGCACATCGCGCCCCCGGGCCGCTGCGTGTTCACTACCCAGGTCCCCGAGGGCGAGGTGATCCCCATACCCATCGCCCACGGCGAGGGACGCTACACCACCAGGACGCCCGAGGTCATCGAGAAGCTGCGCGAGAACCGGCAGATCGTCTTCCAGTACTGCGACGCCCACGGCAACGTCTCCGACGACCCGGAGGTCTCGCCCAATGGCGCGGTGGACAACCTCGCCGGGCTGTGCAATCCCGAGGGCAACGTGCTGGCCATGATGCCCCATCCCGAGCGGGCCAGCTTCCTGCGCCAGATCCCGACCGACCTGGCCGGCGACTGGAGCCGTCGGAAGCTGGAGGCGATGGGCAATGCCCTCGCCATGGCCGAGCCCGGCCCGGGCTTGGCCGTGTTCGTCTCGATGCGTGACAGCCTGCTCGCCCGCCTTGCCTCGATGGCCGGGCGCTGAGCACTCCGGCGGAGGCGGGAACACGGGGGCGCCGGCAGGGCCGCCCCCGGCCGAAGGAGGACCGGCGATGTACCAGGTTGAGCTACTGGTCAGCCTCAAGATACCGGACGTGACCGCCCTCACGGCGGCCAACACCCTCCGACGCCGCATGGGCTATGAGGGGGTCCTGGACAGACTCGAGCGCGCCGACTACTTCCTCTTCGAGGTCGAGGCGGCCACGCCGGACGAGGCCTGCGCCGTGGTGCGCGACATCGCCGAGCACACGAACCTTTTCGTCAACCCCAACAAGCACGTCTTCGAGGTGCGGCCGCGGCAGGAGCGAGCCGGCCTCGCGCGCAGCGACGGCGTCTACCTGGTCAATTGCCTGGTCCGGTCGCTGCAGTACGACCCCGGCCCGGGACTCGTGGCCTCGCTCCACCGCCTCGGGCACGAGCAGGTGCGGAGCATCTCGACGGGCACTCTGTGGACGCTGCACCTGCGCGTCGAGGGCGAGGCCAGGGCTCGCGGCATCACCCAGAGCATCGCCATCACCACGTCCCGCTCGCAGGGGCTGCTCATGAATCCGCACTACCAGACCTGCGAGGTCTACTGAGGCGCGCGGGCGACGCACGGTGTGCTGCGGCATCTCACGTCGGGTGTGGTGACGCTCACTGCAGGCAACCTGGGCAATCTCATGCTCTAGACCATGTCGGCGCGGCATAGGGAGGAGCCGGGTTCGGCCTCTACCTCGGCCATCCGCCTGACGAGCGGGATATTGCCCCACGAGAGCATCCTCGCCATAATACGCCGAGCCAACGTGCCGGTGATCGTCGTGCAGGACGGCATGGACCGGGCCGCCTCACGCATCTCGGACCTGGTGGCTAAGATGACGAGCAGCGAGGAAGAGAAGGTAGAGCGGGCCTATGAGCTTGTGACAGAACACCTTGACCTAGCCGCTCTCAGGGAACGGCTGGGCTGCTGAGCGGGACGGGCACCGGGCGGAGCCGGGCGGTCGCCACAAGTGGACCCGTGCCTGCAGTCCCCGAGTACCCCACACCAAGCGCGCCGGAGGAAAAGTAATGCTGAGTGACATCGAGATTGCGCAGCAGGCCACGCTGCGGCCCATCGCCGACGTGGCCGCCGATCTGGGTGTGCTGCCCGACGAGATGGAGTTCTACGGGCCCTACAAGGCCAAGGTGAGCCTTGGCCTCCTGGACCGGCTGGCCGGCGCGCCCAGCGCCAGGTACATCCTCGTCACCGCGGTCACCCCCACCCCGCTGGGCGAGGGGAAGACGGTCTGCACCATCGGGCTCACCCTCGCCCTTCGCCACCTGGGCATGAAGGCGATTACCTGCATCCGCGAGCCATCCATGGGGCCGGTGTTCGGCATCAAGGGCGGGGCCTGTGGTGGCGGCTACGCGCAGGTTGTCCCGATGGAAGACATCAACCTGCACTTCACGGGCGACATCCACGCCGTCGCCGCCGCCAACAACCTGCTGGCCGCTATGGTGGACGCGAGCCTGTGGCACAACAACCCGCTGAACCTCGATCCCCTCGAGATCTCCTGGAAGCGCGTCGTGGACCTCAACGACGTGGCCCTGCGCTCGGTGGTATGCGGCCTGGGCGGACGCAGGGGCGGCGTGCCCCGAGAGACCGGCTTCGACATCGCCGTCGCCTCGGAGGTCATGGCCATCCTGGCCCTCACTACGAGCCTGCGGGACCTGCGCGAGCGCATCGGCCGCATCTGGGTGGGCTTCGACCGCGACGGCAAGCCCGTCACCGCCGAGGACCTGCGCGCGGCGGGCGCAATGACCGCGCTGATGCGCGGGGCTCTCAAGCCCAATCTCGTGCAGGCCCTGGACGGCGGTCCGGCCTTCGTCCACGCCGGCCCCTTCGCCAACATCGCCATCGGCTGTAGCTCCGTGCTCGCCGACCAGGTGGCGTCCGCGCTCGGCGACTACGTCGTCACCGAGGCGGGCTTCGGCGCCGACTGCGGCATGGAGAAGTTCTTCAACATCAAGTGCCGCGCGTCCGGCCTCACCCCCTCGGCCGTCGTCATCGTAGCCTCCGTCCGCGCCCTGAAGATGCACGGCGGGGCCTTCCGGCTCCCCCCGGGCAGGAAGCCCCCCAAGGACGAGATCGAGCGCGAGAACGTCGAGGCCGTGCGCGCCGGCTGCGCCAACCTGGCCAAGCACATCGAGAACGCCAGGCTCTTCGGCGTCCCCGTCGTCGTCGCCATCAACCGCTTCGCCTCCGACACCGATGCCGAGATCGCCGTCGTCCACGAGGAGGCCATGAAGGCGGGGGCCTTCGGCTGCGAGGTGGTAACGGTCCACAGCGAAGGTGGCCCCGGAGGCGTGGACCTGGCCCAGGCCGTGCTCGCGGCCTGCGACCAGCCCAGCGACTTCCGGTTCCTCTACGAGCTGGACTGGCCCGTCAAGCGCAAGATCGAGACCATCGCGACCCGCGTCTACGGCGCCGACGGCGTGGACTACGAGCCCGAGGCCGAGAAGAGGATCGGCCAGTACACTGAGCTGGGCCTGGACCGCCTGCCCATCTGCATGGCGAAGACCCACCTGTCCCTCAGCCACGACCCAACGGTCCTCGGCCGTCCCACCGGTTTCCGCGTCCCGATCCGCGACGTCCGTCCGTCGGTCGGCGCCGGCTTTCTCTATCCCCTGCTCGGCGAAATGCGCACGATGCCGGGCCTGCCGTCCGAGCCGGCCGCTGTCCACGTGGACGTGGACGACGAGGGCAAGATCGTCGGGCTGTTCTAACCCTTCGACAGGTCGGCTGCGCGAGGTGCGTGCCATGAGTGACCCCAGAGCTGCGGACCTGCAGATCCGCGAGTACCTGGACAGGCTGGCCGCGAAGCTGCCGGCGCCCGGCGGGGGCTCAGCCTCCGCGCTGGTGGGCGCTCTTGGCGCCGCCCTGGCGGCCATGGTCGCCAACTTCACCGTCGGACAGGAGAAGTTCGCCCCGGTGGAGGACGACGTCCGCCGCGTGCTCGAGGCTGTGGAGGCCCAACGGGCCGCGCTCCTGGACCTGATCCAGGAAGACATGGACGCCTACGGCGAGGTGTCGGCGGCCTTCAAGCTGCCCAAGGACGACCCTGCGCGGGCCGAGGCGGTGCAGAGGGCGCTGAAGGGAGCGGCGGCGGTGCCTCTGGCGATCGTGGACGGATGCCTGGCGGTGCTCAGGCTCCTCCCCGAGCTGCTGGAGAAGAGCAACCCGAACCTCGTGAGCGACGTGGGCGTGGCTGCGGCCTGTGCCGAGTGCGCGCTGCGGTGCGCCTGGCTCAACGTCGAGATCAACCTCGCCTACCTGAAGGACGAGGAGTACGTGGCGGCGACCAGGGCGGCGCTGGACGAGCGGCTCGTCGAGGCACGCCACGTGGCCGCCGAGGTCTGGGAGGGAACCGTGGGCCGCGTGGCCAAGCGATAGCCCTGCGCCCGGCGCGGCCGCGCGTGGGGCGTCACGCCCGCGGCAGGCAGACAAGAGGCCAACCGAGGCCGGGGGCGAAGAACCCTTGCGCCTGACACCCGGATGGAGGGATCCCGATGCCTGCGCAGTTGCTCGAAGGCGGGCCGATAGCGGAGCGGATCAAGGAAGAGCTGCGGGAGCGCCTGGAGAAGCTGGGCGGTACCACGCCCAAGCTCGTCGCCCTGATGGCGGGTGAGAACCCCGGGGCCGCCGCCTACGCCAGGCAGCAGGCCCGCGCGTGCGACGAGATGGGCATCGAGTACGAGTTGAGGCAGTTCGACGAGAGCGTGAGCGAGGGCGGGATCCTGGCCGCCATCGAGGAGCTCAATGCTGACGCCTCGGTCACGGGCATCATCCTGCAGATGCCCCTGCCGGAGGGCGTTGACCGGCGCGTGGCACAGGCGGCCGTGGCTCCCGTGAAGGATGTGGACGGCGTGCACCCGGCCAATCTGGGGGCGACCGTCCAGGGCCGGACCCAGCTCGCGCCCTGCACCGCCCAGGCCGTGTACCGCCTGGTCAAGGAGTCCGGCGTGCAGATCGAGGGCGCGGAGCTGGTCATGGTCGGCCACTCTGAGATCGTCGGCAAGCCCTCCGCCCTCCTGCTCCTGGATGACTTCGCGACCACCACGGTGTGCCACATCGCCACGCGCGACCTGGCCTTCCACACCACTCGGGCGGACATCCTGATCGTGGCCGTGGGCAAGGCCGGGCTCATCACGGGCGACATGATCAGGCCCGGCGCCCTCGTCGTGGACGTCGGCATGAACCGCGTGAAGGACCCCGAGACCGGCAAGAGCAGGATGGTGGGCGACGTCGTGTTCGACGAGGCCGTCGAGGTGGCGGGAATCCTGACGCCGGTGCCCGGCGGCGTGGGGCCGCTCACCGTCGTGATGCTGCTGAAGAACACTGTCGAGGCCGCGGAGCTTCAGAGGAGCGCCTAGACGTCGCGCCCGGCCCCGGACGCGCGGCTTCGGGACCCGTCACGCCGCCGGGCGCCGGCGGGCCACTAACGGAGGTGCCGGTAGATGGGCATGAGGGAAGTTATCCAGTCGGGCGAGTTCCTGGTCACCGCCGAGGTGGCTCCGCCCAAGGGGACCCACCTCGATCACGCGCTCGAGGAGGCCGAGCTCGTGCGCGGCCGTGTCCACGGGATCAACGTGACCGACCTGCAATCGGCCGTGACCCGCGCCAGCTCGCTGGGGATGTGCATAAGGCTGCTGGAGGCCGGCCACCACCCCCTCCTCCAGGTGGTGTGCCGAGACCGGAACCGCCTCAGCCTCCAGTCGGAGCTGCTGACCGCGGCGGCCTTCGGCATCACCGACTTCCTCGCGCTCACGGGCGACCACACGACCCTCGGCGACGACGCCCGCGCCATGCCCGTCTTCGACCTGGACAGCGTCCAGTTGATCCAGGCCGCGCGAGCCCTGGAGCAAGGCCACGACCTCGGGGGCAACGAGCTGGAAGGCGACCCGCCCAGCTTCTGCGTGGGCTGCGTAGTGAACCCCGGCGCGGAGCCCCTCGAGCCCCAGCTCATGAAGCTGCGCAAGAAGCTCCACGCCGGGGCGGAGTTCGTCCAGACCCAGGCCGTCTACGACCCGGCGCGCTTCGAGTACTTCATGGAGCAGGTCGGCGACATCGGCGTGCCGATCATGGCGGGGATCGTCATCCTCAAGAGCGCCGGCATGGCCAGGTTCATGAACAAGAACGTGGCCGGGGTCTCGGTGCCCGAGGGGCTCATTGACCGGATGGCGAACACCGACGACAAGAAGCGCGAGACGAGGGAGATAACCATCGAGCTCATCCAGGCCCTGCGCCCGATGTGCCAGGGCGTGCACATCATGCCCCTGGGCTGGATGCACGTGGTGCCGCCGGTGCTGGACGCCTGCGGCCTCTAGAGAGAGGCCCGGCCTCCACCCCGCGGTGGGAATTCGCCCCGCACAGGCCGAGCGCACCGGCGCTCGGCCGCGGACTACTCGGCAGGGGCCTCCGGCGTGGCGGGGGGCTGCACGGTCTTCAGGCCGCTCGCCAGCCCGATCAGCACGTTGATGATGAGCAGAGCGATGGCCACGATGGCGGCGGTGACCATCTTCCCCCCAAGGTCGCGGGTGTCATCGTCCTTGCTGAGCTTGAAGATGATGCCGAGGACCAGCCCCAGGGGAGGGATGATGAAGCTGGCGATGACGAGGCCGGCGACGGTGAAGGATGAGATTCCCACGACGCGCGGCCGGCCACCGAACCGGATATCCTCGATGGCCTGGGTGCCGGTCCAGGCGCGGTGCACCTGCCCGGCAAAGGCCAGCAGTCCGGCCACGGCGACGGCCAGGGTCATCACGCCCAGGCAGAGCTGGTCGCCGAACATCCCGAAGCCCTGGTCCTTCAGATAGCCCGGTGTCAGGCCCCCCAGGGCCTTCAGGCCGCCGACGCCCGCCAGGAGCTTCAGCCCCGTCATCAGGCAGGCCAGACCGACCCCGAGACCGATGATGGCGGTGAGAATCGCCGCCCCGCGTTCCGCACGCAGGCGCTCCGCGAGCTGGTGGTCGAACTCCCGCAGGCGAGTGTCCTCCCCCACGTCGGTGGCGACCCCGGCGGCGGCCGTGGCGGCGACGGCCACGCGCTGTTGGCTGCTCGTGACCACGGGCCCTGTCTGGGCCGCGTCAGCCGCGAGCTTCTTGCGGGCCTCGACCAGATCGAGGCCACACTCCATGCAGACCGAGTCAGTGGGCTGCACCTTACTGCTGCAGCGGGGGCATTTCTCTAGTCCCATCTGGGTCACCCGAAGCATCCATTAAGTAAGTAGGCACGCAGGTCCGGGCCCCGCGCACCGGCGCAAGTTATACCACAAGCTCCCCGCCACGACAACCGCGCCATGCCCTTCCGCTCCCTTGCCTCGCGCGCAGGACACGGCCGGCCGCCCGCCGAATACCGCCCGCAAGCCCGGAGGTGACAGGGACATGAGCAAGGGAGTATCCCGCAGAGAGGCGATACGCAGCATGGCGCTCGGCGCGGCCGGTGCCGCGCTGGGCCTCAGCGCCCGAGCCCCAGCCGCGGAGCGCAGGCCCAACTTCGTCTTCATCCTCACCGACGACCAGCGCTGGGACGCCATGAGCAACATGCGCAACGCCTTCCCCTTCCTGCGCACCCCGAACCTGGACCGGCTGGCACAGGAGGGGGCCAGGTTCGAAAACGCCTTCGTGACCATCTCCCTCTGCTCGCCCAGCCGCGGCTGCTTCCTGACGGGCCGCTACGCCCACAGCCACGGCGTGCGCGTCAACGAGCGCAACGACCCCTATCCCGGCGTCCAGACCTACCCTGAACTGCTCCACCAGGCCGGCTACCGCACCGCCTACGTTGGCAAGTGGCATATGAGGCCGGACCCGTCGCCGCGGCCCGGCTTCGACTACTGGCTCAGCTTCCGGGGCCAGGGGGTGTACGCCGACCCCGACCTGAACGAGAACGGACGCGATTTCAAGGCCGAGGGCTACATGACGGACCTGCTCACCGACTACAGCGTGCGGTGGCTCCAGCACCAGGATCAGCCCTTCTGCCTGTACCTGGCCCACAAGGCGGTCCACGGCCCCTTCACGCCCGCGGAGCGGCACGCCCAGGCCTTCCCCGACGCCGAGATCGCCGAGCCCGCCAGCTTCCAGGACAACCTCCGCGGCAGGCCGGCGTGGATGCGTCGTTCCGCCGTCTACGGCGCCCGAGCCGAGCAGTGGCACGACTCGGAGGGCAAGCCCGTACCGGACGAGCTCCCGCCCGCAAAGTGGGACCCGAAGCAGAAGGGTCGCCTGGATTACCTGCGGACGCTCCTGGCCGTGGACGACAGCGTCGGGCGGGTCCTCGAGGCCCTGGAGCAGATGGGCCAGCTCGACGACACCGTGGTGATCTTCGCCGGAGACAACGGCTTCTTCCTGGGGGAGCACCGCCGAGGCGACAAGCGCCTGGCCTACGAAGAGTCCATCCGGATCCCAATGATGATGCGCTACCCGGCCCTGGCCCGGGCGGCGAGCCGACCGCGCGAGATGGTCCTCAACATAGACGTGGCCCCCACGATCCTCGACCTGGCCGGCCTTGAGGCGCCCAGGGAGATGCAGGGCGCGTCCCTGCGTCCCGTCCTCGACGGCCGCACCGCCGACTGGCGCCAGTCCTGGCTCTACGAGTACTTCCAGGAGGGGTGGCTCCCCGGCATCCCGACGATGGTGGGGGTCCGCACCGAGCGATGGAAGTACGTCACCTGCCCCGAGGTAGACGATCTGGACGAGCTCTACGACCTGCAGACCGACCCCCTGGAGATGCGGGACCTGGCCACCGACCCCGACCACCACGACCAGCTAGAGGCCATGAAGGCCGAGCTGGAGCGCCTTCAGAAGGAGACCGGGTGGGGCACGGAGCCCGAGGTGAAGCTGCCGGCCGTGGCCGCGGAGCCCGAGGCGGTGCTGGTCCTCACCTTCGACGCGGACGAGGGCGACCGGGCCGTGGACAGCAGCGGCAAGGACAACCACGGCCAGGTGCAGGGCGCCGCCCTCGCGGACGGCAGGCAGGGCAAGGCACGGCGTTTCGACGGCAAGAGCTACATCACGGTGCCCAAGGCCGCCGGCATGGACCCGAGCATGAAGCCCCTCACCGTGTCGGCCGTGGTCAAGCCCGAGCAGCCGAAGGGTGTGATACTGGCCCGTGGCGGCCAGACCCAGGGCTTCGCCCTCTACCTCGACGAAGGGCGGCCGGTCTTCGCCGTGCGGTCGTCGGGTGACGTGGCGGTGGTGCGGGCCGACCGCCAGGTAGGCGGAGACTGGGTCGAGTTGACTGGGATGCTGACCCGCGACCTGCGGCTCGTGCTGTACGTCAACGGGGAGAAGGTCGCGGAGGGCAAGGCGAGCTGGTTCCTGTCCACGGACCCCAACGAGGGCCTCGAGATCGGCCAGGACCGGGGCACGAAGGTCGGTCTATACGAGGGCGAGAACGGCTTTGTCGGCCTGATGGAAGAGGTGCGGGTCTACACGGGCGAGAAGCCGCCGGGCGCCAGGTAGGACCCAGCGACCGCCGGGCGCTGGCGGCCCTCGTGCATCGCCCGGACGGGGTGGCGCCCTCTAGCTTCCCGGCTCAGGCACGGGTCCGGAGAGACCCGGGCGCGGTGCCTGCTCGGCGGCCGGCCTGGACTCCTCGGCCGGCTTCTCCTGGCCCTTCTGCTCGGCCACCGGAGCTGGCCTGTGCTCGGACAGCACCCCAGTCTGCACGATCTCCGCCACCTGTTCGGCGTCCAGCGTCTCGTACTCGAGCAGCGCCTCGGCCAGGACTTCGAGCTTGTCGCGGTTGCGCTCGAGGATCCGGCGCGCCTTCTCGTAGCTCACGTCCACGATGCGCCGCACTTCCTCGTCTATCAGCCGCGCTATCTCCTCCGAGTAGTTGCGCTCCTCCGACAGCTCGCGCGCCAGGAAGATCGGCCCGTGCTTCTTGCCGTACTGCAGCGGCCCAAGCTGCTCCGACATCCCGTACTCGGTCACCATCCGACGGGCGAGCTCCGTGATGTGCTCCAGGTCGTTGGCCGCCCCCGTCGTGATGTCCCCCAGCACCAGCTCCTCGGCCGCGCGGCCCCCGAGGGCCTGAACGATCAAGTCCAGGATCTCGGCCCGCGACATCATGTACCGGTCTTCCTCCGGCGTGATCGAGGTGTGACCCAGCGAGAAGGCGCGAGGGAGAATCGTCACCTTGTCCACCGGCGGTGCGTCGGGCAGCTCGGCGCCCACCAGCGCGTGCCCCGCCTCATGGTAGGCCACGATCCGCCGCTCTCTGTCGCTGATGACCAGACTGCGGCGCTCCGGGCCGGAGATGACCCGCTCGCGGGCTTCCTCGAAGTCCTGCATCTCGATGGCGGCCCTGGTGCGGCGGGCGGCCAGCAGCGCCGCCTCGTTGGCCACGTTCTCCAGGTCCGCGCCCGAGAACCCCGACGTGCGCCGGGCCAGGGCGGCCAGGTCCACGTCCGCGGCCAGGGGCTTGTTGCGCACATGGATCCTCAGGATGGCCTCCCGCTCCCGCACGTCCGGGTTGTTGACCACGATGCGCCGGTCAAACCGGCCTGGCCGCAACAGCGCCGGGTCGAGGATGTCCGGCCGGTTCGTGGCAGCCATGATGATGACGTTCGCGTTCGGGTCGAACCCGTCCATCTCGACCAGCAGCGCGTTCAGCGTCTGCTCGCGCTCGTCGTGTCCGCCCCCGATGCCGGCCCCGCGCACGCGTCCCACCGCGTCCAGCTCGTCAATGAAGATGATCGCCGGCAGGTGCTGCTTCGCCTGGTTGAACAGGTCCCGCACCCGCGACGCGCCCACGCCCACGAACATCTCCACGAAGTCCGAGCCCGCGATATAGAAGAAGGCCACGCTCGCCTCGCCCGCCACGGCCCGCGCCAGCAGCGTCTTACCGCAGCCCGGCGGGCCCACCAGCAACACGCCCTTCGGTATGCGGGCGCCCAGGCTCCGGTACTTCTCACGGTCGCGCAGGAACCCGACGATCTCGCACAGCTCCTCCTTCACCTCTTCCATGCCGGCCACGTCCGCGAAGGTGACGCGGTCCCAACTGTCCCCGACCAGCTTGGCCTGGCTGCGGCCGAAGGAGATCGCCTGGCTCCCCGACGACCGCATCTGGCGCACGATGAGCCACCAGGCGAAGAACACGAAGACCCCGAGGAAGAGAATCTGTGTAACGTAGCCTGCAACCCGGTCGCTCCAGCCGGCCCCGGTCACGGCGATCTGGACGTTGGGGGCGAGCTCGTGCAGCTTGTCCGCGAGCGCCGGGTCCGGCGGCACCTCGACCCGGTACCGCTTGTACTGACTGTCCGCGACGAAATCGCCTTCGGCCCGCTGTCCCGCGACGATGGCGACGGACGCGATGCGGCCCGCGGCAAGGTCAGCAACGAAGTCCGTGTAGTAGTCGTAGTGCTTCACGGTCATAGCCTGACCGGCGATCTTGGGCCAGGCCCAGGTCACGTACAGTATGGTCAGAATGACGAGAAGACCCACGAAAGTCTGGTATCTCATATTCATTGTGTATCACAAACCGCCAACGTCCCCGCATCCAGTACGATACGGAGTCGCCTCCAGCAGCAGAACGCGTCGCACGCCTTCCGGTGGGCGCGCTTTTTCGCCGACTCGCATCCCTGCCACCCAGATTATACCCGCCTGCGGGTGAATCACAAGCGCCTTGCGCCCCCGTTCGTCCCTCGCCACCTTCGCGTCAACGAAGAAGTCCTGCAGCTTCCTGCTCCCCGGCGCACCCAGGGGGAAGAACCGATCCCCCGGCCGCCACCCCCGGACCAGCAGCCCGACGGCCAGCGATTCGGCCACCACGGCCCTCGTCGGACCGGCGCCCGGTGCCTCCTCCGCGGCGATGATCCGAGCGCCGATGCTGATCCCCGCCTCCGGCACGTCCACGCGGCCGGGCACGGGCAGGGGCCGCTCGGGGATCTCCGGCGCCGGCTCTTTCGGCGCCCCGATCTCCAGCCAGCCGTAGGCCACGCGCCCCTCCAGGCCACCGGGAAGGGTCACCTTGTGCCCGGTCTGCCCCTCGCGCGCGGCATGGATCAGAGCGCGGAAGTGCACCTGAGACCAGTCCCACAGTGGCCCATGGGCTTCGCTGGCGGCGTGTCTGAGCACACGGATCAGCAACCCGTCGGGCAGCGCCCTGATGCTCGCCAGCCGTACCCTCGCCAGTCCCGCCGCCGTCTCCACCGCGCCCCCGAGGGCTTCCCTCACCAGTGCCTCCGTCCAGGCCATCTCGGCATCCACGGCCTCGGCGCAACGCAGAACGGCCTCGGCGGCTCGCGGGCGGTATTCGGCTTCGAGCAGGGGCAACAGCTCGTGCCGTATCTTGTTTCTTAACGACGCTCCAGCTTCGAGATTCGTTCGATCCACGCGCCAGGTCAGCCCCGCCGCGCGGCAGTAGGCCTCCGTGTCCGCCCGCCAGACCTCCACGAGCGGCCGGACAAAGGGTGGGCGCACCGGCGGAATCCCGCGCAGCCCCCACAGCCCGCTCCCCCGCAGCAGGTGCAGCAGCACGGTCTCCACGCGATCGCTGGCCGTGTGCCCCAGCGCGATACGCTCGCAGGAATGCTCGCGGGCCTGCTCGCGCAGGAAGCCATGCCGCAGACGACGCGCCGCGGCCTCCACTCCGCGTCCCATGCGCTCGGCCTCGGCGCGCACGTCCCCCCTGCCGACCACCGCCTCCAGGCCATACCGTGAAGCCAGGGCCTGAACGTACAGGGCGTCGGCGTCAGCCTCCTCGCCGCGCAGGCCATGATGGAAGTGGGCCACAACCAGCGCCAGGGCGCCCTCGGCCGCGAGGCGGACCAGGACATCGAGCAGGGACACCGAGTCAGGCCCTCCCGAGACGGCCACGAGCAGTCTCTGGCCCGGGTGCCACATCTGATGCCTGCGCGCCGTCTCGCGGACCCGGGCCAGGAAAGACTCGATTGTGTCCTGCGTCGCGGGCGGCATGGGCGCCTCCGGGCGGCCGGCGGTCCGGCGAACGCCCCGCGGCTTTCCTGTCCAGGGAGTCACGCCGCCCCGGTGGCAGAGCCGCGTACCGGCCCACCACGAGGCCGTCGTCAGTGGGAAGTGTGCCGCGAATCGGTCAGGGGCGCAAGCTTCGAAGGCCGGACGGCGCGCCGTGCACGCCGCGTCGCCGTCGCGGAGTCCCGCCGGCGCCCTCCCGACCCTCTAGAAGATGTAAGCCGGAGTGCCGAGCTTCACCAGCTTGTACAGCTCGCGGGCGTCGTTGCCGTGCTGCCGAATGCACCCGTGCGAGGCCACGCCGCCCAGGCGGTGGTAGGCGGACGGCGTGGTGGCGTGGATGCCGATCATGCCGCTGCTGGTCACGGCCATCCAGTAGGGCATGGAGCAGTTGTAGGCTCGGCTCCAGGCGTAGGTCATCTTGTTGAAGACCTTGCCCATGGTGACGCCCCAGCCCTTGATGCCCGGCTGCATGCGCGGCGTCGCGTAGCCACCCCGGCCTGTCGAGATCAGGTGCATGCGCAGCAGCCTGTCGTCCTGGAAGTAGTACAGGCGCTGCCGGTCCCGCAGGATGACGATGAAGGTGCCCCTGAGGTCGCGCACTTCCTTCGGGCGGAGCTGCACGAACCGCTCACAGGCCACCAGGCGGTTGTCCTGGTCGTCGAAGCCGGCCAGGCGTACCCAGAACCCCGGTGCGTCCATCCACGGCACCGTCCACGTCGCATGGCCGCGGTTCGGGATCACCTGGGTTACCAGGGCGCCGCTGCGGCCCCGCTCGTGCCCACCCAGCTTGCACTTCCCGTACTCGTAGTACAGCCGCACCTTCGTGACGGGTCCGGTCCAGTGCCACAGGATCGTCTGCTCGGTGCCTTCGGTCCACTGGGCCTGGGGCTCGGGGAGGATGAATTCGATGGCGGGCTTGCCCTCGGACTTCAGCGGCGGCAGGGCCGTCGTCGTCGCCCAGCCCCTGCCCGGCGACCAGTCATCCCCGGGCACCAGGGCCGCGGCCCGCTGCCTCGCCATCTCGGACGGCAACTCCTGCCCGCTGGGACCGGGCCCACACACCACCACTGCCCCAACAACGGCGATGACCCAACGTGCGTCCATGGCTGTGGTTCTCGCCTAACTCCCGAACTGGACTGCATCCTCGTCCATCGCTCCAGTCCTCTTACGTAATACAGTTAACCTTTCGCCGCCCGCCACGTCAACTCGGGCCGCCGCTTTCACCGCCGCCCACGCCCTGGCCGCCCGGCACACCGGACCCCTTCGCCTCGATCTGCACCACCACGTCGCAGGCCCGGTCCTGCAGGTAGCGCGCCGAATCGCTCGGGCACGTCAGGTTGTTCATGAGCAGCGAGAAGACCAGAAGCCGCCCCTCGAGGGTGGAGGCATAGCCCGAGAGGGTGGCCATGTCGTGCATGGTGCCGGTCTTCGCCCACACGCGTCCGCAGGAGGGACCCTTGGTCATCCGCCCGGCCAGCGTCCCGTCGCGCCCGGCCACGGGAAGCGAGCCGATGAAGGCCGGCCATTCCATCGAGCAGTGGTACATGTAGCGCAGCAGGCCGACGTGGAAGGCGGGCGTGACGCGGTTCCTGCGCGACAGGCCGGAGCCGTCGGCGAACTCCACGCCCGCCACCGAGCAGCCCCGCTCCCGCCACAGGCGACGGAGGAAGTCCGGCATCTTCCCCGGGCTCCCCACCGCGAACCAGGCCAGGCTGCGCCACAGGTTGTCCGCCCACGGATTCAGGCTGCGCTTGTTTATGCTCACGATGGTGCGCCCGAGTGGCTCGGAGAGGTGCTCGATGAGGGGGATCGTGTGCGCTGGCGGATCGGCGCCGGTGCCGGCGACCGTCGGCTGGAGCAGAAAGCCCGCTCCCGCCAGGGCCTCCTTCAGGCGGCTCTGGGAGACCTGGGGGCTGTCCCCGCTCGACCCCGTGACCGCGCCCGAGACCCAGATGTCGCGGCAGCCCTTCACCCCTCGCTTGCCCAGCTCGGCCACCATCGAGCTGAAGATGTCCATGTCGGCCGTGGGGTCCGCGGTGCCGCTGACCAGCAGAGGGCCGGCGATGAGACCGTCGGGCGAGATGGGGCCGCCCGCGAAGGCCGCGGTGCGGAACTGGTAGTCGGGTCCCAGCAGGATCAAGGCCGCCGCGGTGACGGGGAGCTTCTCAGTGCTGGCCGGCACCAGCGACTCGGTGGCCCCGCGGCTATAGAGCGTCTCACCCGTGGAGCAGTCGGCGACGAGCATAGCGATGCGTCCACCGGCAAGCTTCGGGTGATCCCACAATACCTCCAGCCGCCCGGCCGCCTCGCGGGGTGTGAGCGCCCAGCCGGCCCTCGCCAGGACCAGTACCAGCAGCCCTCCCGCCGCCGCCGCGCGGAACCCTGCCGCCTTGCGTGACCTACCAGCATGCATTCACCGACGTCCTCCGTGACGCCGTATTATAGCATGGCCGCCGCGGCAGGAGTGGCGTGTCGGCCTACGAATGCTCATGACAAGGCACAGGTCCCCAGGCTCGCGCAGGAGGGAGAGCAGGATGGAAGAGGTTGGTGTCGGTCTCATCGGATCAGCCTTTGTCTCGTCCATCCACGTCGAGGCCTTAGCCAGTGTACCCAAGGCCCGGGTCGTCGCCGTCGCTTCTCGCACCGAGGAGCACGCGCGCTCCTTCGCCCAGGCCCACGCCATCCCCAGATGGTTCACTGACTACCACGAGCTTCTGGCCCTGCCCGAGGTGGACGTCGTTGTCCTCGGCATCCCCAACTACCTACATGCCGAGGCCTGCGTCGCCGCGGCCCAGGCCGGCAAGCACGTCATCTGCGAGAAGCCGCTGTGCACCACCCTGGCGGACGCCGACCGCATGATCGCCGCCTGCCGCGACGCCGGGGTCAAGCTGATGTACGCCGAGGAGCTGTGCTTCACGCCCAAGTACGTGCGCGCCAAGGAGCTGGTGGACGAGGGCGCCCTGGGCGAGCTGTATCTGATGAAGCAGGCCGAGAAGCACGACGGCCCCCACTCGCCCTGGTTCTGGGACGTGGACGTGTCGGGCGGCGGCGTGACCATGGACATGGGCTGCCACGCCTTCGAGTACTTCCGCTGGATGCTCAACAAGGAGCGCCGGCCCGTCTCCGTCTACGCCGACATGGGAACCTACGTGCACGGCGACCGCACGCGCGGCGACGACGACGCCGTCATCATCGTGGAGTTCGAGGGCGGCGTCCGCGGCGTGGCCGAGGAGTCCTGGGCCAAGAAGGGCGGCATGGACGACCGCATCGAGCTGTACGGCTCGCGCGGCGTGATCTGCTGCGATCTGCTGCGCGGCTCCAGCTTCCCCACCTATTCGGACGTCGGCTACGGCTACGCGGTCGAGAAGGCGGGCTCCACGGTGGGCTGGTCCTTCACGATGTACGAGGAGCTGTGGAACTACGGCTTCCCCCAGGAGATGGCCCACTTCATCGAGTGCGTGGCCGAGGACCGGGAGCCGCTCGAGACGGGCGAGGACGGCCGGGCAGTCCTGGAGATCATCTTCGCGGCCTACGAGAGCGCCGGCACGGGGAGGAAGGTCGCCCTACCCTTCACGCCGCCGGAGTGGGCCCACAAGCCCATTGACCTGTGGCTCAATCGCCAGGACTAGGCCTCTGCCGCGATCCCCGGTGGTGAAGACGCCCCGGCCCACCGTGCCGGGCAGCAGTCCCGGCTTGCCTCGGCCACCGGCACGCGCGCGACGACCTCACGGTCCTACTGGGGGAATCCGGCGGGGTGCGGCCGCGCTACTTGATGGTGATCCATCCGTCCCGCGCCGACCGCTCGTCCCGTTCGATCTCGGCGTTCAGCCGCCGCGCCGCATCGGCAAGCTGAGCAGGCGCCGACTTCGGCGCCGCCACCACCACGCGCTCGGGCTCCGCGCTGCGCACCGGCAGCCAGTGCGGCCCGCCGTCCGTACTGGCGGCCGCCAACCGCACGGGCCTGGGAGCTGGCGGCTCGGGTGGGACGGACGGTGTCGCGGGCGCCGGCGGTGTCACCTCGGTGTGCGGACGCACACCCGGCCCCTCTGCCGCCGCGGGCGCGGGGGACACCGGGGGCGTGGGCGCCGGCCCGGGCGTCACCACGGCCACCCGCTCACCCGGCAGGCCCAGCGCTTCGGCG
>CAZSOQ010000057.1:0-17903 GCA_964608495.1 uncultured Armatimonadia bacterium
GCGGTCGTGCCAGGTCAGGCGGCCGTCCTGCGGCTCGTCCGTGACGTTCACCGCGATCACCGCCTCACTGCCGTCGGGCGCGCGGTAGGCATTGTGGAGGATCGCGGGGAACTCGCGCCCCGCGTAGGTCGTGACGCCGGTCTCGAGCTTCGGCGGGTGCAGCATCCGCCCGAGGAGCAGATACGGGCGGCCCGCGCCGTGGAAGAGCTCCACCCATCGGGCCATCAGGGCGTGGTCCCGCGGCGTCTCGGGGCGCAGGACCGGCCGGGCAGAGCCGTCGTCCAGTACCTCTTCGAGGGCCAGGTCGTCCAGCCAGACCTTTGCCGGGCCCTCGACGTGTAGCATGAGTCTGAGGTACTCGGACCCCTCGGGTATCGTGAAGGTCACCTCGCCCCGCGTCCAGCCCTGCGTTCCCTCGGCGGGCAGCTCGATGCCCCAGCCGCCCGTGGACTGGAGCCCGGCCTTGAGCGTGGCGAGGGCGATGCGGTTAGGCTTGGCGAGCCGGGCCGTCTTCATCCAGGCGCTGAGGCGGTAGGTACCGCCGATGCGGAAGGCGTCGCAGATGTCCACGTTCTGCGACACCTGCACGATCTGGTCCTGCCCGTCGTTCTCGAGGTACAGGCTGGCCGCGCCCCCGTGCCGCTCTTCTCCGTCCCGGCCACACCGGCCGTCGAAGTCCTTCCCCTGCCAGCCCGAGACCTTGTCCCAGGCGGAGGGCACGCTGTCGGTCCATCGCTCGAAGTCGCCGTTGAGCAGCAGAGGTCCCGAGCCGAACACCGGCGATGGCGCGAGATGGGGTATCTGACCATTCACCAGGCAGTAGGCCTCGAGGAACCTGTCGTTTGCGCGCGGGTTGCTCTGGAAGGTCGGCAGGTACTCGTGGTAGACGTAGTTGAAGACCGAGGCGAGGGTCACGGGCGGGGAGCTGCGGTTGATGATCTCGCAGTCGCGATAGTCCTGGACCGCGGCCTCCTGGATGAACATCTCGTTAGGCTCCTCGAAGCAGACCACGGCCTCGGGCTCGACCTCGCGACAGGCCTGGAGGAGCGTGCGGAGCTGCTCGTGGAAGACGTCGGCCATCCAGGGACCGGGGCCCGCCGGATGCGGATGGTCGGGGCTGTAGCACCAGTAGAAGGAGGCGCCGACGACCTGGTCCACCTGGATCATATCCGCGCCGCGCCGGCACAGCTCAACACCGATGTCGTTGAACCACGCGATCGTCCAGGGGTCGCCGGGGCAGACCGCGCCTGTCTCGCCACCGCGCAGCCAGCTTCGCGCGCCGCGGTAGGGCGTACCGTCGCGGTTGTGGGCGGCGTGCGGGAGGGCGATGCGGTCGAAGCGCTCGCGGTCGTCCCAGACAAAGGTGCCGTCCTCGCGCTTGTCGTAGGTGAGGGTCCAGTGGTAGCCGGAGGGCCAGGGGAAGGCGTGGCAGCCCAGCTTGCGCGTGCGGGCGACGAGTGCGCTGAACTCCTCGTCGGAGGGGACGACCGGGAAGTAGTCGGGCGTGACCCAGGGGCCCACCTTCTCCCAGCCCCAGTAGGTGGTGATGAGGGGAGGGTGGCTGGGGAAGTATTTGTCCCAGTAGCTGTCGAGCCAGCCGTCAACGGTCGAAGGGTCGCCGAGCCAGGAGCGGCCGAAGCGGACCAAGGCCGGGCCGGACTTGAGCCACTCGGGGATGTCGGGGCGGTCGGCGTAGGTGCGGGCGCACCAGGGCTGCTTCACGGCCCAATGCTTGTAGATATCGGCGGCGTCGCGCCAGTCGGTGGGAAGGGACGGGTCGGCGGCGCGGAAGGTGGTATGGACGACGTCGTAGCCCAGGTCGAAGTCGCCCGAGGCGAAGCAGTGCTGGTGCCAGACCATCTCGAGGCCCTCGTCGGTGCGGCGAACCTGGCAGGTCTTGGGGTAGCCGCGGGTGTCCTGGGTCGCCGTGTAGAACCCCAGATCGGCGTCGTAGTAGCACGCAAACTGGGCCGCGAGCGAGCCGGGCTGGCGCGCGTGGAGGGCCGTTTTCGGCTTCCATTCGGCGGGGCGCGGATAGAGCCCACCCTTGGTCTGGCCCAGCACGGCTGCGTCGTCGTCCGCCGTCTCGCCCAGGGGCGCGCGCAGGACCATGCGGGGGAACTGGACGGACTCGAGGACCAGGTCCTCCGGCAGGCGCGCCGTGAGCCGCCAGCGAACCAGGGGATCGTCCGCCCCGACGGAGACCGTGCAGACCACCTCGACGCCGCGCCCGCCCAGGTGGTGGAAGGCAAGCGTGGCCACGGCCCGGTCATCGCGAAGGGCGGTGGTGGCGTCTATCGAAGCCGCATCGGACCCGGACAGGTAGAGCGGCTGGCCACTTGTGTCCCCGCGACTGGACAGCGTAAGGAAGAACAGCCAGCGCTCGGACTGCTTGGCCGCCAGCTCCCTGCCGCTCTGCCGATCCACCAGCGAGGTGACCTCACCCGTGCGCTGACGGTCCAGGGTGACCGAGAGGCGCTCGTTGGTGAGCGTCACTTCGCGCTCGTTGCTGACGGCCTGCGCCTCGACGAGCGTCTGGGCCAGGGCCAGGGTCGAGGCGAGAAGGGCGAGCCACGCCAGAGCGAGAGCCATGGTGCGCATGTGCGGGCCTCCAGGGCAAGTCTTCGCCGGACGGACGGCGCGCGGTGCGACCCTTAGCTTGGCCCGGATTCCGGGTGTTGGCAAGAGCCGCATACCCCCGGGAGGAATCCGCCCGGGCGTACCGGAACCTACGGCGGTGGGGAGGCGCGCGGCCGCGGGCTTCGGCCGGCTCGCGCGCAGGGACACCCCGCAGGCCGTCGCCGAGGAGCTTCGGGCGCCTAGCCCGACAAGGCCCAGAGGAGTGACGCTCCATGCCCTGTGAGTTCGACCGAGAGGAGTTCGACCGCCTGGCCGGGGAGTTCCGGTACGTGATCACGGACATGATCTGCCGGTCCGGGTCCGGGCACCTGGGCGGGTCGCTGAGCCTTGTGGAGGTCATCATCAGCCTCTACTGGCGCATCATGCGGGTGGACCCGGCCAACCCCCGGTGGGAGGACCGCGACAGGCTGGTCCTGTCCAAGGGCCACGCGGGGCCCGTGCTCTACGTGGCCCTGGCCTATCGCGGCTTCTTCCCGAAGGAGGAGCTGTGCACCCTGAACGCGGACGGCACGTGCCTGCCCAGCCACGTGGACCGGCTGCGCACGCCCGGGGTGGACATGACGGCCGGGTCGTTGGGGCAGGGGCTGTCGGCGGCTTGCGGCATGGCGCTGGCGGCCAGGATGGACGGTCGGCGGCACCGCGTGTTCTGCATCCTGGGCGACGGGGAGAGCGACGAGGGGCAGGTGTGGGAGGCGGCGATGTTCGCCGGGCACAATCGGCTGGACAACCTGATCGCGATCTGCGACTACAACAAGCTGCAGATTGACGGGTTCACGCAGGACGTGGTGGGGCTCGAACCGCTGGCGGACAAGTGGCGGGCCTTCCGGTGGGAAGTGCTGGAGATGGACGGGCACGACTGGGACGACATCTACGAGACCCTCGGGCGGGCCAGCGCGGTCGAGGGCAGGCCGGTGATGGTCCTGGCGCATACCGTCAAGGCCAAAGACTGCTGCCCCGTCGAGAACAAGCCGGAGAGCCATAACGTGAGGGTGCCTGACGAAAACGCCTACGCCACCTTCATGGGCGGGCTGCGCCGGCGGGACTATTCCCTGCCCTACTGAGCTGGCGGGTGATGACCATGGACGAGCCCCTGCACGAGATCGAGATGCGCTTCGTCTACGGCCGGACGCTGGCCGAGATGGCGGAGGAAGATGACAGGATCGTGGTGGTGGAGGCCGACCTGAGCAAGGCGTCGGGCACGACCCCGGCCTTCTCGCAGGCCCATCCGGACCGGTTCGTGAACGTCGGGGTGGCGGAGGCGAACATGATAGGCATCGGCGCGGGGCTGGCCGTGGAGGGCAAGATACCCTTCTGCGCGAGCTTCACGCCCTTCGCGAGCCGTCGGGTGTACGACCAGGTCACCATATCGGTGGCCTACGCCAACGCCAACGTCAAGATCGTGGGCACCGCGCCGGGCATCACCACGGGGCCCAACGGGGGCACGCACATGTGCTTCCAGGACCTGGCGATCATGCGCGTGATGCCGAACATGGGGGTCCTGTCGCCCTGTGACTGCTACGAGCTGCGGTCGTGCCTGCACTGGATGGCGCGGCACGAGGGGCCCGTGTACATGCAGCTCGTGCGCCTCAAGCAGCGCGCGGTGTTCGACGAGAGCTACCGGTTCAGCGCGGAACGGTGCGTGAGACTGCACGAGGGCGGGGATGTGACGCTGGTGAGCACGGGGTACATGACGCCCTTCGCGCTGGAGGCGGCGAAGGCGCTGGAGGCCGAGGGCGTGGCGGTGGACCTGCTGCACTACCCGTGCGTCAAGCCCTTCGACGCCGAGACGCTGGTCGAGTCCGCGGGGCGGACGGGCCGGGTGGTGACGGTGGAGAACCAGAGCATCCTCGGCGGGCTGGGCGGAGCGGTCTGCGAGGTGCTGGCCGAGCGGCGTCCCACGCCGGTGAAGCGGCTGGGGGTGCCGGACCGGTTCGGGGAAGTGGCGTCGGAGGAGTACCTGTTCGAGAAGCACGGGTTCGGGGTGCGGCACATCGAGCAAGCCTGCAGAGAGCCAAGGCAAGGAGATTGACGATGGGCGTGGTGATCGGATCGGTCGTGAAGGGCTTCGCGCTGAAGAGCGCGGTCCGCAAGTACCTGGAGGAGCAGGGCCACGAGGTGATAGACGTCGGGTGCCACGGCACGAGCACCTTCGTCAAGTTCCCGTCGGTCGCGGAACGGGCGGCGCGCGTGCTGCAGCGGGGGGACGCGGACGTGGGGGTGCTGTGCTGTGGGAGCGGCACGGGCATGGCACTGGCGGCGGGGAAGTTCCGTGGGGTGTGCGCGATCTCGGCGGAGAGCGTGGCGGCGGCGGAGCTGGGGCGGCGGGTGAATGACGCCAACGTGCTGTGCATGGGCGAAAGCCTGGTGTCGCCCGAGACCGCCTGCGCCCTGGTGGCGGCCTTCCTCCAGACGCGCTTCCAGGACGCCCCCGGAATCCCGCAGCAGGTCCTGGACTTCTGGGTCGAGGCCAGGGACGAGATCAGCTCCCGGGGCGATGAGGCGCTCGACAGGCCCCTCGAGACCCTCGGGTAGAAAGGTCCGCCCGTGAGCGACCCGATTCGGTACGCGCTGGTCGGCCTGATCGTCCTGTTGACGCACTTCCAGGAGGGGATCACGGGGTTCGGATGCACGGTGCTGGCCCTGCCCTTCATCGTGCTGCTGCTGGGGCTGCACGTGGCCGTGCCCGTGCTCGTCATCCAGGCGTGGGTGCTGGCCCTGTACATCGTGCTCGAGTCGAGGCGCCAGATAGTGTGGGCCGAGTTTGGGCGCATCGTGGTGCTGGTGGGGCTGGGGCTTCCCTTCGGGATCTGGATGGCGAAGGCCGTGCCGGAGACCGGGCTGAAGTGGCTGCTGGCGGTCTTCATGGTTACCGTCGGGGCCGAGGGCCTGACCAGAACGGCCAGGCCTCCCTCCCCCGGGGGCATGAGCCGCCGGGCGCGGTGGTTCACCAGCAGCCTGCTGCCCATCGGCGGCGTGGTGCACGGGGCCTTCGGCACCGGCGGACCGATGGTGGTGGCCTACGCCGCGAAGGCCATACCCGACAAGAGCCTGTTCCGGGTGACCCTGTGCCTGCTGTGGCTGTCACTGAATACCGTCATGATCGGCCAGTGGATCGCGAGCTCCAGCCTCGACGCGAGGACCCTCGCCATCACGGCCTTCTGCCTTCCCTTCACGCTGCTGGGCATGGTCCTGGGCAACGCGGCGCACTACAGGATCAACGAAGTGGCCTTTCGCAGGCTGGTGTATGGCGTGCTCGTGGCCTCGGGTGTGGTGCTGGTCTGGTCGCTGGTGCAGTAGGGGCCGCAGGTACGCGAAGATGGGGCCCGGGCCTCCCGGGCCGTGTCAGCGGGAGTCGAGAGCCATTGCCGACCGACGGAGAGGGCTGCCGCAGTGAAGCTGGGAGTGCTGTTCTTCGGACGCAAGCGACCGGGATTCGATCAGGCCTGGGGCGCCGAGATGGAGGAGAGGGTCCGCGAGGCGCTGGCGGCCAGGGCCGATGGGGCCTATGCCCACCCTGAGCGCGTGGTGGACAACGAGACGCTGCGGGCGGGCCTCTGCGCATGTGAGCGCGAGGGGGCGGACGTGCTGGTGGCGCTCCAGACGACCATGAGTGACGGGCGCCTGGCGCCGGTGCTGGGGCAATTGTGGCCCGACCCCATCGTGCTGTGGGCGACGCCCGAGAAGCACGCCAGTCTCAAGGTCAGCTCCTGCTCGCTCGTGGGGACGCATGCCTTCGCCGCGATCCTGCGCCAGATGGGCAAGCGCTTCGAGCTGGTGTACGGGATGCCCGGCACACCCCAGACCCGCGACGACCTGCAGGCCGCGGCCCGTGTCGCGTACACCGTGCGCCGGCTGCGGCGGGCACAGGTGGGGCTGGTGGGCTACCACGCGCCGGGATTCGTGGACATGCACGCCGATCCGGTGAGCCTGGACCGAGCCTTCGGGGTGCAACTGCGCCACTTCGGGCTGCGGGAACTCACCGACGCGATGGAGGCGCTGCCGCAGGAGCGGGTCGAGGAGGACGTGGCCGCGACGCTGGACATGGGCTTCGGGCTGGACGGAGTGACGAGAGAGGACGTGGCCATGTCGTCGCGGTACTACCTGGCGCTGTCAGCCATACTGGAAGGCGAGTGCCTGGACGCGCTGGCGCTGCGCTGCTGGCCGGAGCTGACCAACACCCTCGGCCACTGGCCGTACGTGGCGGTGGTGCGGTTGCTGAGCGAAGGTAAGGCCGTGGTGGCGGAAGGGGACGTAGACGGCGCGCTCTCCTGTCTGGTGGGCAACCTCATGGGCTTTCGCACGGGGTACCTGTCCGACTGGCTCGAACACGACCGCAACAGCATCACCCTGTGGCACGCCGGCGACGCGTCCCTGCGCCTGTGCGAGCCCTTCGGGCGGGCGAAGGGGCCATCAATAGGGCGGCACTTCAACGATGGCCACCCCGGCGTGGTCAACGCCGTGCTCCGGGCGCGGCTGGGCGTGACGATCTTCAGGCTCTGGCGCTGCGACGGTGAGTACCGTTTGATGGCTTTCGAGGGCGAGACGGTGCCGGCGTGGCGTGAGCTGGAGGGAGTCTACGGCCTGGTAAGGCTTGAGCACCGGGACGCGCAGGAGTGGTTCGAGGACCTCGTCCAGGCCGGGATGCCGCACCATGTGGCGGTGTTCGCGGGGCGACGGGCCGGCCAGCTTCGGCGGCTGGGGCGGCAATTGGGCGTGAGGTGGATCGGGCCGTGACGGGCACGGCGGCGGGCCAGGCACCGTGCCGCGGTGAGCGGGTTCAGCGCTATTTCGTCGGACGCGGAGGCGAAGCGATGCGCGAGCTGGCAGGCTTCCGGTTCCCCATGCTACTTGGGCTGACGATCCTCCTCGGCGGAGGGGTCGTTGGGGCGCAGGACGGCGAGAACCTGCTCGCCAATCCCCGTCTGGAAGAGGGAATCCTCGAGCCGGCGGCATGGGGCTTCAACACCGTTGCCGGGAATCGCGTGACGTGGCAGATGTCGGCGCAGGGCGATGCTCACGCGGTGCTGCTGGCGGGAAGTGGGCAGGACTGGGCGGGGCTTACCTCGCGCCGAGTGTCGGCGAGGGCCGGGGAAGGGCTGACCGTGGCCGCGCTGGTGCGAGTGATGCCCGGGCAAGCCGCCGAGGACCGGGACCGCGTCTACGTGCGCTTCTTCCGGCCGGCGGGGTTCGTGCGTCAGGAAGGCCCGTCCCTGGCGGGCGTGAGCGAGGAGTGGAAGATCGTCACAGGCGTGGTGACGGTGGCCGACGAGGCCGACGCGGCGGATGTGTCGGTGCAGATCTGGTCGCAGGCGAGGGTGCAGGTGGCGGCGGCGTGTCTGGTCAGAGGCGAGCGCGAGCAGGATGCGGCGCGGCTGCTCGGGCCGGCGCCGGCCGGCGGCGAGGGCTGGAAAGACATCGAGGAGGCCCAGAACGTGCCCGCTGATGCTGACAACGACGGGCTTGCCGATGCGCTGGAGGCCTTCCTGGGTACCCAGCCGGGCGACAAGGCGATGAGCGCGCGGCGGACCAGGCGGAAGACGACGAGCTTCCAGACGCCGACGGGATACCGGGATGACAATGACCTGAAGGTGGACGTGGTCATCATCGCCGGCAACGAGGAGCAGAAGATCCGCAGTTGGGCGGCGCTGGGGTACGAGCCGCACGTGATGGTGGGCTTTCGGGCGGGCGAGGCGTACCTGGACGGGCGCGAGGACGGCGGGGAACACCGGGACGAGGTGCAGACCGACGCGCGCGGGACGCTGCTGACCTGTGGCCCCGGCAGCTACTACATGGTGCCCACGGAGAATCGGCGGCGGATCTTCCGGGAGTACTTCGCGGACGCGGTGCGGCGCGGGGCCAGGGCCGCATGCCCCGAAGAGCCCGAGTTCTTCTCGCGGGCGGGCCACAGCGGGGCCTTCAAGCGCGAGTGGGAGGCCTTCTACCGCGAGCCGTGGCAGGATCAGGCCGGCTCGGTGGAGGCGCGGTTCAAGGCGGACCGGCTGAAGGTGGAGCTGGAGCGGAAGCTTCTGCAGGCCTGCTACGAGGGAGCGCGCAGCGCCGACCCGAAGGTCAAGCGTTTCCTGCTGACGCACAGCCCGCTGAACTATACGGCGTGGGGTGTCGTGTTCGGGCACCAGGACATGCTGGCGACGGGCGAGGTGGACGCCGTGGTCGCGCAGGTATGGACCGGGACGGCGCGGTCGGGTGTGGTGTACGAGGGCCGGGGCCGGGAGCGCACCTTCGAGAACGCCTACCTGGAGTATGCGTCGTGCGCGGGCCTGGTGAGGGACACGGGGATCGAGCTGTGGTTCCTGATGGACCCGCTGGAGGACAACCCGGACCGGAGCATGGAGGACTACCACACGAACTACGAGCGGACGCTGGCGGCGTCGCTGATGTTCCCCGAAGTAGTGAACTTCGAGACGATGCCGTGGCCAACGAGAATCTTCGGGCGCGTGCCCGACGACTTCGCGACCGAGATCTGCAGCGTGATCAGCGTGCTGTCAGACATGCAGAACCAGGGGGAGGCGCGATGGGACGCGGGGCCGGCGCGGATCGGGACCTTCCTGGCGGACTCGGCGATGTGGCAGCGAGGAGCGCCCCATGCGAGCGACATGAACTGCTTCTACGGGCTGACGCTGCCCCTGCTCATGAGGGGCGTGCCCGTCGAGGTGCCTCACCTGGATCGGGCCGCGGAGCCGGGATACCTGGACCGGTACAGGGTACTGCTCGTGTCCTACGACATGCTGAAGCCGATGAAGCCGCAGATCAACGAGGCCCTGGCGGAGTGGACCCGCAAGGGCGGGTGTCTGATCGTCCTGGGCGGCGAGGATCCCTACAACGCCGTGCCGCTGTGGTGGCGCGAGAAAGGCTTCGAGAGCCCGCAGGATCACCTGTTGTCGCTGTGCGGGCTGGACGTCTCGCAGCGGCAGGTGTCGCAGGGGCTGGCGACGGTCGGCGAATGGCAGGTTGTCGCCAAGACCGACTACGCGGGGCGGAACCTGGAGAACCAGACGACCGAGGAGATTGACCTGAGCCCCTTCCTCGAGACGGGGACGGCGCTGGTGAAGTGCGAGGACAGCATAAAGGAGGATGGCTGGGGCGCGTACATCACGCGGCTACAGGCCGAGGGCGTGCGCGACGGCAAGCGCGTGAGGATAGACGCGCGGCCCAACACCAGGGAAGAAGGCGCGCTCGTCGCCTTCGATAGGGACACGGGGATCAGCGGCGACACCGGCCGGTTCTGTGACGGCGACCGGTACGTGGTCTACGGCTTCCGCTTCGACCCCGGCAGCAGGGCGACGTTGAGGATCGAGATCGGCAACCAGTACACGGTCAGCGCAACAGCCGCGCGTGGCGGGCTCGTCCGAAGCTTCACGTCCGGGGCTGAAGCGCCCGTGCTGGGCGCGCGGACCGTAGAGGTCCCCCCCACGGATTCGGTGGTGAGGTACGAGGGGTCGGGCGCGAAGGCGCTGTATGCGGACGCGGCCGGCGAGCTCCTGTCCGAGAGGCAATGCGGCCGGGGCACGGTGCTGTTCTTCGGGGCGTCGCCGGCCTGGTTCGCGCGATCGGCCGAAGGGGCGCGGGCGCTGCGCGGGCTGGTACGGTATGCGATGGCGGACAAGGCGGGCGAGGGCTTCCACGAGCAGGGGTACATCAAGCTGGAGCGGGGACGGTACACCATCGCCAAGACCTTCGATGAGCCGCTGGAGATGCGGGGGCGGTACGTGGACGTGCTGGACGCGAATCTGCCGATCGTGACGCAGAGGCTGCTCGGGCCGGACGAGCTGGCGGTGCTGTACGACGCGGCGCCGGATATGAGCGGCGGACCGAGGGTGCTCTTTGCGTCCTCCTGCGTGGAGTGGAAGGCGGAAGAGGAAGCGCGCACGCGCATGATCCTGTCGGGCGCGAAGGGGACCTATGGGAGCTGCAGGCTATATGCCGCGGGGCGGAGGATCGAGGCACTGCGGGCAGTCGCGGCCGAGGCGCGCGAGGTCAAGGTGGAGGCGAGAGCGGAGGTAGATACCGTGCTGCTGCGGTACCCGAACGAGACCTTCGGCCTGGCGGTGGACATCACATGGGCGAAGTGACCGGCCGCGCCCGTCTGCGCAAGTGGGGCGAGGCAGTGGACGAGTAGCGGCGGCGTCTCTGCTATGCCGCGAGGAGGTCTTTGTCTTGGCGCTGACGTGGTCGGAGGCGGTGGCCTTCGGCGCGGGCGCGCTCGCCCTCTTCCTGGTTGAGCGGGTAGCCAGGGCCATCGGGCAGCGGCGAAACGCCCGGCAGGCGGTCTGCGCCCACCTGAAGGTGGAGACGTGGGAGCTGCTCCCACTCATCACCGTGAGTCTTGACGGCGTGCAGTTGTTCGCGGGTGCGAGCAGTGTCTTGGTGGATGCGGTGAAGGACAGCGACCCCGCGTATTCCTTCATCTGCCTCGGCGAGATGACGCCCTCGCAGACCCTCGAAGTCACGCTCGCCGACGTGACGGTCCCGGTCTCCGTACCGCCTGGCCCGGGGCACACCCTCATTGTTGACGTGGCAGCGGACCACACGGTCAGCGGCTACTTCCTGGAGAACATGCTGCGCGAACAGGCCGAGTGAGGGGCTTGGCCCGAGGCTGCGCAGAAAGTGCCGGAAAAGCAGTACTGCGCAGCGTAGTAGCGCAACCCTTGGGCTGTAAGCCTGTACGGCGCAGGTCGGCCCGCGGGCTTTCTGCGCAGCCTGGCTCTCCGTACCAGGCGCATCATCCGGTGCGTCTGACGGGTAAGACTGATTGGGCCGGCGTCGTTACCAGAGCCAGGAGGCTGGCGCCGCTCGCCTGCACCGGTCGCCGCGCGGTCGGTACTCACCCGCCACCGTACAGCCCAGGCCGGCGCTCACTCCGCAGCGACGCGGAAGTCGTACGCCCCGGCGGCCGCTGAGAAGACAGCGCAGCCGTCCTCGACGCCCCGCAGCCGCAGGCCCGTGACCCTGTCAGCCCTCTCACCGTCACGCGCGACCGTCTTACCGCTCTCCGTGATCGTGTAGCGGTCCAGGCCCAGCAGCGGGAGATGAATCACCGCGGAGGTGTTCGGCGGGACCGTGACGCGCAGGCGCAGGCCGTCCCCCTCGTGCCGCCATTCGCTGGTGATGAGTCCGTAGAGGGACGGGTAGTCGGCGCGCGCCCACTGCAGGTCGCCGACCGGCCGCGGGCGCACGATGATGCGCTTGAACCCGGGCGCCGAGGGGTCGGGGTTGATGCCGGCGAGGGCCTCGAAGAGCCAGCGGCCCATAGCGCCCAAGGCGAAGTGATTGCGGGAGTTCATGCCCGGGCCCGCCTTGTCGCTGTTCCACAGCTCCCAGATGGTAGTGGCGCCCTGCTCGACCATGTAGCCCCAGGAGGGATAGGTGCGCTGCGTGGCGACCCGGTAGGCGAGGTCGTGCTGGCCCACGCCGGTGAGGAGCGGCAGAAGGTAGGCGGTGCCCAGGAAGCCCGTGGTGAGGTGATCGTCGGCGGCGTGCAGGTCGCGGACGATGTTGTCCAGGACGGCCTCGCGACGGTCGGGCGGCGTGATGCCGAAGTAGAGGGGGATGAGACTGGCGGTCTGAGTGCCGCCGGGGTAGTCGTTGGTGTCGCGGTCGAGGTAGGCCGCGTTGAAGGCGTCGGCGATGCGCGCGGCGAGCAGCCGGTACTCGGCGGCGTCCTCATCGCGGCCCAGCGCCGCGGCCATGTCGGCCAGAAGGCTCGTGGAGTAGTAGAAGTAGGCGGCGCCGATGGGCTTCTTCGGTGATCCCTGGACGGCGATCCAGTCGCCATACCCCTCGCGCTCGTAGAGGTACCCCGGCGCGCGAGCGCGCATGTACTCGACCCAGGCCTTCATACCCTCGTAGTTCTGGGCCACGATGCGGTCGTCGGCGTAGAAGAGGTGGAGGGTCCAGGGGACGATGACCACGGCGTCGGCCCAGGCCGGCGCGCCGGCCGCGCCGATGGGGCCGGGCGCGACGTCGGGTATCTCACCCTTCGGGCCCTGCGAGTCGGTGAGGTCGTGGGTCCACTTGGCGAAGAACCGCGCCATGTCCATGTTCCAGCAGGCGGTCGCCGCAAAGGCCTGGGCGTCGCCGGTCCAGCCGAGCCGCTCGTCGCGCTGCGGGCAGTCCGTGGGAACGCTGTGCATATTCGAGCGCTGGCCCCAGGTGATGTTGCGCCAGACGCGGTTGAGCAGGTCGTTGGAGCACTCGAAGGTGCCGGCGGACGGGGCGGCCGAGTGGAGCACGCGGGCCAGCAAGGCGCCGCGGGGCGGGTCGCCGGGGTAGCCGCTTAGCTCGGCGTAGCGGAAGCCACGATAGGTGAAGCGCGGCTCCCAGACCTCTTCCCCATCGCCCCGGAGGATGTAGACGTCGGTCGCGCGGGCCGAGCGGTAGTTGTCGGTGTAGATGCCGCCGTCCGGCTTGAGCACCTCGGCGAAGCGGATCTGCACCCGCGTGCCGGCTGGGCCGCGCACCTTCAGGCGGGCGCGACCGGCCATGTTCTGGCCGAAGTCGAAGACCCACACGCCGGGCCCCGAGCGGATCAGCCCCACGGCGGGAAGGTCCTGGGTGATCTGGATCGTCGGCCCCTGCTGGGCGACGAGCGGGCCCGGCGCCGTGTCCAGGAGCACCGTGGGTCGCCACTCGCTGTCGTCGAAGCCCGGCCGGTCCCAGCCCGGCAGCTCCAGGCGCGCGTCGTAGGTCTCGCCGTCGTAGAAGTCGTCCTCCAGGATCGGCGACGGGAACGACTTCCACGTGTCGCCGGTGGCGATGACTTCGGTCCCGCCGTCCGCGTACTCCACCTCGATCTGGCACAGGAAGCGCAGGTTGGGCTCCCAGGTGGCCGGTCGCGCGGCGTCGCCGACGCGGCCCGTCCACCAGCCGTTGCCCAGGAGCGCGCCGACGGCGTTGGGCCCCTCGCGCAGGAGGGACGTGACGTCGTAGGCCTGGTACTGCACCCGCTTGTCGTAGCGGGTCCAGCCCGGCGTGAGGACGTCATCGCCGACGCGGGCGCCGTTGATGTGCAGCTCGTAGAGGCCCAGGCCGGTCACGTAGGCGCGGGCGCGTGCCACCGGGCCGCGAAGACTGAACTCCCTGCGCAGGCAGGGCGCGCGCTCGGACTTCGCGCCCACGGGGCCCCAGGGCCCGTCGCCGTACTTGCCCACGACGGCCGCGGCGGGCCAGGCCGAGTCGTCGAAGGCCGGGTCGGCCCAGCCGCCGGGAGCCTCGGCGGCGGCCCGCCAGTCGGGGCCGGACAGGACGAAGTCGGCGCTGCCGTCGGCGTACTCAAGCCGCAGCCCGGCGAGCAGTCCGCAGGGGCCCTCGTCGTTGCGGGCACGCACGGCCAGCACCTGCCTGCCCGGGCCCAGCGCGGAGGTAAGCTCGATGGTCGCCAGCGATTCCCACTCGTCGTGCCGCCCGACCTCCAGGCCGTTGACGTACACCTCCGCGTGGTTGTCGGCCGCAATGCTCAGGACCGCCTTCGCCAGCGACGGCGTCGCCCTCACCGAGAAGGCCACGCGGAGGAGGACGATGGTATTGCTGCCGCGGGCCGTAGGGTGCCACACCCAGTCGCCCAGGCGAAGCCCGTCCCCCGCGCCGGCCGGACGGATCCACCGGGCCTGCCAGTCGTCCGGCGACAGCAGGCCCATCTCGAAGTAGCCGGGATCGGGGTAGGGCGAGGCGACGTCGTCGCCGTCCCAGGTGCGGACCTTCCAGTAGTAGCGCCGGCGCGAGGACAGCGGCGGACCCGCGTAGGGGACGTGGATAGACCGGTCCGAAGCGACCTTGCCCGTGTCCCAGACCGGGCCCCGATCGCGGCGAAGGTCGGCGGGCTCCGTGGCGACGAGAATCTGGTAGGCCGTCTGGACCGCGCCGCGGCGGGGGTCGCACACGTGCCAGAAGAAGCGCGGGCTCGGGGCGTCCAGGCCCACCGGATCGGTCTGGTACTCGCAGCGCAGGTCCGTGGGCGCCAGGGGAGCAGGCTTGCCCGCGAGGGCCGACGTGGCCGACAGGGCCGCGACGGCCAAGGCGACCGCCCAGCCGACACTGGTGAGCAGGGATGGCGTCATGGAGGTACCGCTCCTGTTGGTGGTGCGGAGACCCTTCGCGAAGGGTGGCTGGTGGTCCTTCCTCTCGTGGCGGGCGTGGGGCGCCGGCGGCCCTTCGTCATCGCGGCGGCTGAGGGCCGGCACGGCCACGGGCCTCGATCAGCGTGACGGACAGGGGCGGGAGGGTGAGCTGAGCCGCGCCCGCGCCCTCCCGGACGGGCACCGGCGCGATGCGGTACGTGCCCGGCAGGCAGGCAGCCACGCCATCGGCAGTGAGGGCCTGCGCGGTTGCCCGATCGAAGGGCGCCTCCAGGGGCACGGGCGCCGACCCACGGTTCACGACGACCAGGCGGTCGCGCGACGCAACGGCCCGCAGCTCGGGCGAGGGCGGAAGGTTCGTGGCGACAAGCTCCTCGCCCGCCAGGCGAGCGAGGAGGCGGTTCGCGAGGCTCGTGGGCGAAAGCACGTATTGGTCATCGAAGGCCGGCGAGAGCGCGGCCGCCTCGGCCGCCGGGTCCAGCCACACGAAGTGACGGGTCGCTTCATCGAAGCCCACGTCGTAGCGCAACATGCCGAAATAGGGGGACTCGAGGTCGTGGAAGACGGCCATGTTCACCTGCGGATGCTCGAGCAAGGCCATCCAATTCCAGGCGTAGGCCAGGGCGTGGGCGTGGGTCGCGATGACCGCGTGGGGGTCCCAGAACTGGTGGTGCATCACCATGGTCTCGGTGACGGCGATGGGCCCGGGCGCCAGGCCCAGGCTGACGCGGCCGGCCACGTGAGGCGTCAGCCAGCGCTCGAACTTCACATCGCCCAGGAGGAAGTCGGCCGGCTCGCCACGCCGGTCGGGGCTTGCGGGGCCGGGCCAATTGCCGAAGGGGTAGTGGACCTGGAAGCACGGGAGCTCCTCGAGCACCCCGGCGTCGCGCAGGAGCGGGACGAGCGCCGGGAGCCAGTCCTTGCCCATGGCCACCGGGACGATGGGCGTGGCCGCGTCGAGCTTGCGGATCTCGCGCACGTAGGCCGCCACCACGGCGGCGTAGTCCTGGGGCGAGCAGTGCGCGAACTCCTCGTTCCCCATCTCCCACGCGGCGACGGGCGCTCCCAGCTCGCGCAAGCGGCTCACGATCCCGAGCCCGTAGGCCACGCCCTCCTCGACGCGGCTATGGTCGAAGAGAGAGGGTGAACGATCGCTCAGCGTGCTGCGGACGATGGCCCGGGGCGTGTCGCCGTCGAGGTAGAAGAGGCAGGGGAGCTCGTAGATGAGCTGCACGCCCGCGGAGCGACAGAAGCTCGCGAGCTGGTCGAGGGTGACGAAGTGCGTGCTGGGCGGCGCGTCGTCGCGGAACTCCCAGTGGCCCGTGGCGTGCGCGAGCTGGAGCGTAAGCTCGCGGCTGTCGGGCAAGTAGTAGTAGGCCGGATTGCCGCCGGGGAAGCGCAGGGCCAGGAGGCCCGAGTCGGCCAGGGCCCGGGCGAGATCGTCGCGCTGCGTCGTGACGCCGCGCCCCAGGCCGGGGCGGAAGAACTCGGCGTTGGCCGCGAAGTGGAGCGGCGAGAGCGTCTTGCCGAGGGAGGGCCCGAGCCGAAGGGACACCGCGTCGCCTGCCGTGGCCGCGCCGGCTGCCGTCTCCTCGCCCAGGCCGGATGAGGCGGCGAGGAGAAGGCCGGCAAGCGCTGCCGCGAGTGCCGGGGCGCGGCGTAACGGGTGCCCAAAGTGCCTCATGGCTTCACCCCTGGGTCGCGGGCCGCGCGGCGGGTGCGCCGCGGTGGCTCAAGACGTCAGGCGCTTGACGAGCAGGTCCTCGAAGGCCCCCAGGTTGCGCCAGGCGGTCGCGCAGCGCATGTGCTTGGCTGAGTCGTCTACCACCGTGTACCCGCCGTCGGTCACGCGCACGCCCAGCTCCTCGATCACCACCAGGCCGTCGGCGAAGGCCAGGTAGATGGCAACGGTGTCGAAGAGCACGGAGCTGGCGTTCTCGACGTCGTGCTTGCCGCCGCCGCTGGCGTCCCAGATGCGGTAGTTCTCAATCACCGCCTGGGTGACCGGGTCCCGGCAGTCGCGCACCGCGTGGTACTTGGCGCCGCTCAGGCTCACCAGCCCGCAGGTGTCCAGAGGCGTGATGGTCATGTCCCAGGGCGCGGTGAAGACGTCCTGGCAGGCGTCGGTGTGGTTCACGACGTTGCACTCGGCGCACGGCGTGGGGCTGCCGCCGTAGCCGACGCGCAGGCTGCCGTGCATGCCGACGAAGCTCGCGCGCGTGGCGATGTAGGGCTGGCGCGAGAGGGCCGCGTGGATGTTCGGCACCGGACCGATGCAGATGAGCGTGATCGGCTCGGGCGAGCCCATGATCGTGTCCACGATGGCGCGCACGCCGTCGGCATGGACCCTGCCGGGGTAGGACGCCAGGTCATATTCCCGCACCCACGGGCCCTGGGGGTAGCTGCGGCGCGCGTCGAAGGGGATGCCGACGCCAACGTGGATGTCGGTGCGGCCCGCGATCTCGAGCAGGCGGGCGATGATCTTGGCGCGATAGACGGTGTCGCCCGTGTCGCTGACGACGAGCTTGACGTCCAGCTCCGGGCACTTGAGCATCATGGCCAGGGCCCAGGTGTCGTCAATGTCGCCCCCGATGTCCGTGTCCAGAATCACCGGGACGGGCTTGCGGGGTCGCGAGGCGGCCTCGGGCATGGTCAGTCGTCACCTCTCGCCGGCCGGGCGTCGCGACGGTACGCCCCGACGGCACGGATTGCGGACCTGCGCGCGAGGGGATTGTCGCAAGCAGCCCGGAGAAGGTCAAGGGTAGAGGGCGCCGGGGTAGCCCGAGGGGAATCAGAGGACGGGCGGTCCAGGGCGGGAACCGATGCGGGCGCCGTGCCGACGGGCGGCCTGGGCCGCGACACAGGCGCACGCATGGGAGGCGGGAACATGAACGACCAGATCCGGCGGGCGTGGGAAGCGGGGCTGGGGATCCTGCAGCCGAGCCGGCGGGACCTGGAGCATGGCCTGGAGCTGCATCGGGCGTCGCTGGTGTGCGACGCCTACGGCTTCGCGCCTCGGGCGGCGCTGGACGGGGGCGCCCTGCGGGCCGCCCCCGTCCCCGGCCGCGGATTCCTACGAGGACTGCTCCTCTTCTTCCGGCGTGTTCTCGCCCTCGGCGGCCGTCGCGTCCGCTTCCTTCTTCGCCATGCGTGGTATCCTAACAATCCCCG
>CAZSOQ010000057.1:17913-24950 GCA_964608495.1 uncultured Armatimonadia bacterium
GCGCTGGACGGGGGCGCCCTGCGGGCCGCGATCGAGGCCGGGGCGTCCGACGGCGAGGTGGAGGACCTGACCGAGGAGATGGGGATGACCCGGTGCGTGAGCGATGCGCGGGAGCGGGAGGAATTCGTCGCGGCGTGGGAGGCGGCGGGGGTGGACTGCATACTGCAGAACGCGGGCCAGGAAGGGCAGTCGCCCCTGCGGCTTATGAAGCGGCTCGCGCGATTCACCTACGTGACCGACCTGATGCCCGAGTTCCTGCGGCGGGCGGCCAGGCCGGAGGACATCACGGCGGCACGGAAGGAAGGCAAGCGCTGCCTATACCTCGTGGGCAACGGCGTCCCGCTGACTCAAGACTGGGTGTCGGTGGAGGACGAGCTGCGGTACGTGCGCGTGTTCTTCCAGCTCGGGGTGCGGATGATGCACCTGACCTACAACCGGCGGAACATGATCGGGGACGGCTGCGCAGAGCCGGCGAACGCCGGGCTGAGCGACTTCGGGCGCGCGGTGGTGGCGGAGATGAACCGCGTGGGCGTGCTGGTGGACGTGGCCCACTCCGGCTGGCAGACGAGCCTGGACGCGGCGCAGTGCTCGCAGCGCCCGATGGTGGCGAGCCACTCGGCGTGCGCGGCCGTGAACGAGCACCATCGCTGCAAGCCCGATGCGGTGGTACGGGCGATAGCGGACACGGGCGGGTATGTGGGCATCTGCTGCGTCCCGGCCTTCCTGGGCGGCACCGGTGACCTCAGGGCGCTGCTGGACCACATCGGTTACCTAGTACGCCACTTCGGGGCGGATCACGTGGCGATCGGCACGGATACGGCCTACGTGTCATCGGCGGCCGAGGCCGAGCAGAGAAAGGTGCCCTCGCGCGGGCCGAGCCGGAAGAGGTGGGCGAACTTCTGGCAGCCCGACGACGCGCTCTTCGACCCGCGGTGGCACCAGCCGGAACAGACTCTCAGCCTGGCGTGGACCAACTGGCCGCTCTTCACGGTGGGAATGGTGCAGCGGGGCCACAGCGACGAGGAAATCCAGAAGGTCCTGGGCGGGAACGTGCTGCGGGTGGCGAGGGCCGTGTTCCCGCGGGCGTTGCAGGACCGCGCGCGCGACGGGAACTCTTGACCGGGGCCACAGTGTTGGGTAGCCTTGGCACGTCCCGGCGCGCGCAGAGGGCGGGGCGTGCTATCATCTCGGTCGCGATGAGCGCGGAAGCAAGTCTGCCAGGGGCGTGATCACCTTGCCAAACCATTTCGTCTTCACCTCGGAATCCGTGACGGAGGGCCATCCGGACAAGGTCGCCGACCAGATCTCGGATGCGATCCTGGATGCCGTGATGCAGGAGGACCCGCAGGGCCGGGTAGCCTGCGAGACCCTGGTGACCACCGGCATGGCCCTCGTCGCCGGCGAGATGGCCACGACGTGCTACGTGGAGATACCGGACATCGTGCGGTCCACGATCTGCAGCATCGGCTACGACAAGCCGGAGTACGGGTTCGACGGCAACTCCTGCGCGGTGCTGGTGAGCATAGACGACCAGTCGCCTGACATCGCGCTGGGAGTGGACCGCGAAGGCGCCGGCGACCAGGGCCTCATGATCGGCTACGCGTGCCAGGAGACGCCGGAGCTTATGCCCTTCCCCATCCTCATGGCTCACCGGCTGGCCCGGCGGCTGGCCGAGGTGCGCAAGACGGGGGTCCTGCCCTACCTCGGCCCGGACGGCAAGTCCCAGGTCACGGTGGAGTATGAGAACGGCACGCCCACGCGCGTGCACACCGTGGTCGTGTCGGCGCAGCACAGCGCGGCGGTGGAGCGCGAGGAGCTGCACGCCGGCATCATGGAGCACGTCGTCCGCGCCGTGATCGCCGGGGACATGCTGGACGAGGACACGACCTACCACATCAACCCGACGGGCAGGTTCGTCAAGGGCGGGCCGGCGGCGGACGCGGGCCTCACCGGGCGGAAGATCATTGTGGATACCTACGGCGGCGTGGGTGGCCACGGCGGCGGGTGCTTCTCGGGCAAGGACCCGACGAAGGTGGACCGCAGCGCGTCCTACGCGGCGCGGTGGGTGGCGAAGAACATCGTGGCGGCCGGCCTGGCGCAGAAGTGCGAGGTGCAGTTCGCCTATGCGATCGGGGTCGCCGAGCCCCTGGGCATCAAGGTGGACACGATGGGGACCAGCGAGGTGGCCCCGGAGAGGCTGGCGGCGGCCGTGCGAGAGGTCTTCGACCTGACGCCGCGGGGCATCATCGAGCGGCTGGACCTGCGCCGCCCCATCTACCGGAAGACCGCAGCCTACGGGCACTTCGGGCGCGAGGACCCCGACTTCACCTGGGAGAAGACGGATCGCATCGAGGACCTGCTGGCCGCGCTCTGAACGCGCGCCGGCGGACCGGTGCCAGCACAACGACACGAGGGCCACGCGAGAGCGTGGCCCTCTTCCTTTGCCGGGCTGAGGCGCACCGCGGGCCGCGGCCCGGGCACTCCCGCCGCCCGTCACTCGTCGTAGCAGAAGTCCAGCCAGATGGGGCTCGACCAGGCGAGATGGCCGTCGGTCTGGGTGACGCGGACGTAGACGAAGCGCGAGACGTTGGCGATCGAGCCGATGGGATGCACGCCGTCGGTGGGACGGGCCGCGCGGAACCAGCGATAGGAGAACAGCTCGGCGGCGGCGCGGGGCTTGGTCTTGGTGTGGATGACCTGGCCGTTCTCGATGATGTCCACGCGCTCGATGGGCGCGGTGCCCTGGACCGCGACGCCGATCTCCAGCGGGAAGAGGTCGTCTATCTCATGCTGGTTGAAGGCGACCGCGGAGCCCATCGGCAGCCCGTTGATGTGGAAGTCGAGCTTGATCCTCGCGCCGGTGGTGGCGAAGGTGCGCCGCCGGCGCAGGGCGTCGAAGAGGCCCTCCAGGGTGAGCTCGCGGGCGTAGATGCCGGTGAGGGCGCAGGTGGCGGGCTTGGCCGGATGACCGTCGCCGCCGCCGACCACGCCCATCTTGAAGCCTCGCAGCAGCACGTCCACGTAGAAGTTGCGCGTGAAGGAGCGGTCCGTGTCCTGCTTGGGCGCGCCGTAGTACTCCTCGTTGCCCCAGCCGGAGTAGATCTCGAAGGCGGGCTCCAGGTCGGGGTCGGTGCGCGTGAGGTCACAGCCCAGCTCCCGCGCCGTGTGGTGCGGGATGGTGAGAGCGCCCACGCTCAGCTCGCGCAGCCGTGCCCACAGGCGCGGCGGCGTGGGGTCCGTCTTGCCGCTGATGAGAGGCACTGCGTAGTCGGCGTAGTAGATGTTGCGGTGGCCGTAGAGGCCCGTGGCCCACTCGACGGCGGGCCAGGCCACGAACTCCCCCGGAACGGTGTGGGTGCGGGCCGCGCCCATGGACTCGCGCCACTGCCCCTCGCTGAGATGCTCCGCGTGGTCGCAGATAGCGAGGAAGTCCGTGCCCTCGACCTCGCGCGCGTAACGGTAGCACTCGGCCAGGGAGCCGTTGTACGGGTTCACGTGGGCGCAGGGGCTCAGCTCGCTGTGCTTGTGCAGGTCCCCGAAGTACAGATTCACCGACTCGCTGTAATCTTCGTCCTGCATGAAGGCCTTGGTATACTTGCGGTGCTCGATCTCGGGGTCGAACCAATCGACCCGCCAGGGCTTGCGGTGGAACCTGTCCTCGGGCATTGCGGTCACGGCCTCCTAACGCTCGATCAGGTACCATAGCGTCTCGAACTCGCCGCCGGTGGCGAGGGTCGAGCCCTCCATCGGCACAGCGCCGCGGAGCCGGCCCTTGCCGTCAAGCGCGCCGGCGCGCCAGCCCGTTCCCGGCAACGTGAGCGTGAGGGCGACGGGCTCGGCCAGGGTCGGCCCCTCGCCCCAGTCGTGGCCCACCGACGTGCGGTCCTCGTTCCACACCTGGCCGGCGTTCTCGACGCGGGCGACTGTCGTGAGGAGCAGCCGCGAAGATTCGGCGATGGGCCGCCCGTCGAGGGCGACCAGCGCGATGTTGGCGTAGTCGCGGAAGGTCCCCGTGCCGACGGCGAAAGTGGTGTCGCCCAGGTCGAAGGTCCGGCCGGCGACACGGCCGATCAGCAGGCGCACGGCCGGCGCGTTGACCGCCAGGTACTCCCGGCCCTGCTCGGTGCGATCGAAGGTGATCTCGCCGGAGTCGCTGACCATCGGACCGTCGAGGGGCGCCGGCGCGTTCTCGACGGAGGGCGCTCCAGCGCCCTGCACGAGCCGGTTCGCCAGGCCGGTGCGCCAGGCGGCCGAGGCAGGCACCCCGGCATCGTCCCACGCCGCGCTCGCGCCATACCACACGTTGTTGATGAGGCCGGCGAAGATACCGTCCTCGGGCACGCTCAGAGCCGCCCGGCCGCGCGCCGACGACACCAGGCCCTGCCGGAAGAGCAGCGCCGCGGCGGGAACGAAGGCCATCTGGCCGGCGTGGCCCGTGGTCGCGAAGTGGCTGCTGATGCGCGAGTGGCCGTAGGTGCGCTGGAAGTTGTACCAGGCGTAGTCGGCCACGCCCGCCCAGCCCTGGTAGGCCGCCAGGAGCGCGAGCATCGCGAAGGTCTCGGAGGCGTGGTCGTTGGGCGGGTTGAGGTCGAATTCGGTGACGAAGAAGGGCATCCCGGCCACGCGCTGGCGGGCCAGGCCCTCCAGGCCACCGAAGGCGCCGTCGAGCATGGACACGTTGCGGATGGACCAGTAGCCGCCCTTCTCGTCCTGCTCGCGGCGGGGATGGGAGGGATAGGCGTGGCAGTCTATCGCGTCCGAGACGCCGGCCTCGCGGACCAGGCCGGCGAGGCCGCCGTAGCTCACCTGCGTGTCCCAGAGCATCGAGCGGGCCCCGAGCTCGTCCTGGATGAAGCGCTTCATCTCGCGGGCGTACTCACGGTCGAGATGCGCGACGAAGGCGACGAAGTCGGCTGCCCGCGGCGCCGAGGCCGTGTCCGAGACCACAGGCACGTTGCCTGCCTCGGGCGTCTCGCCCACACGCAGGCCGGCCAGGGCACCCTCCCGCAGGGACAGGTCGGTCAGCTCGAAGACGCCGGGCTGGTTGCGGCAGTCCACGTTGAGGCGCACGGGAGCGCCCGTCTCGTTGCGGGCCACCCAGGACGCGCCGTGCTCGCGCCACTGGTCGGTGAGCTTGATGACCACAGCGGGGCCGACGGTGCTCCACGGCTCCTGCTGCTGCATGAGCGAGACCTGCAGGGCGCCGCCGGTGCGCGAGCGGCCCCGGAAGGTGAAGACATACTCCCTGCCGTGCTCGACGGGCACGCTGGGCTGGAAGAACTGGAGGTGCCAGGTCTGAGTGCCGGGCGCCGTGGCCTCCCAGCAGAGGATGGGCTTGCCCTCGTCGCCCGCCACGACCGAGAGAGTGGACTGGGCGCCGCCGGAGTTCTGCAGACTCCACTCGGCCGTCCCGCCCGACAGATCGGCGTTCCGCAGCAGCTCGGGACCGTGAGGCGGCGCAGGATTCCACGCCGCGCGCAGCGCCTCGGTGGTGCCGTACTTCCCGCGGAGCCACTGGTTCCAGCGCTCGCGCAGAGGGCCGGAGAAGGGCTCCGCCAGGTCGGCGTACTCCTGCCACGCCCCCAGCGCCGTGTTCTCGTTGTTCAGCTCGATCACCGCGATCGCCGGCTCGTTCACGTAGGCGTTGCCCGTGTGGGGGTTGACGTGGGTGAGCAGATCGCGGGCGTACTGCTTCTGGGACTCGATGTAGGGGCGGTGAACGATGTCGAGGGACTTGCCCATTCGCGACCAACCCTCGGGCATGTCCTGGTAGCCCCGGGCCACGTGGAGGTTGATGTCCACGTACACGCCGCACCGCTTGAGCTGGGCTATCAGGAAGTCCAGCTCGTCCAGCTTCTCGGGGTTGAGGGTCTGTCGGTCGTCGCTCAGGATGCCGCGCGGGGCCACGTCCCAGTCGAAGTAGTGCAGCCGGATGAAGTTGATCCCGAGCTGGCGCAGCCGCTCGGCGATGCGGGGCGCGACCTCCTTCGGAGGCATGGCGTGGTAGTCGGTCATGTTGCTGCCGAAGAGCCGCACGGCCACACCGCGGTCGTCCACGACCTGCTCGCCGTCCGGGCGCAGGAAGCCGTGGGCGCCGGCCGGCTCGGGGCTGAGGAAAGACAGGTCAAGGGGCGATCCGGCGGTCTCCTCGTCGGCCAGGTCCGCGATGACGAAGGGGAACCAGCCCGCGCGGCTCTCCTGGGCCAGGCATGTCGCCGCGGCCAGAAGACCCGCGACGGCGAAGATCGGCACGACATCGCAGGGGCGCACAGGCATCCTCCTTGGGCCCCTCGCGGACCCCAGAGGGCTCGCAGGCCCACGAGAGCGATCCGGGGGCAGCCTTCCGCTTCTCCCCCGCCGCGTCCTTCCTCTCGGCACCGAGGCGGGCCTCCGCCCGGCCGGCGGCCGCTCGCGCCGAAGGCCCCGGCGCACCGGGAGGCACCAGGCCCTGGAAAGCGAATCAGTCCCCGTGAGGCGCGCGAGGGAAGGGCTGGGTCCGGCGGCCACGTCGGCAGGCGTTGCGCGCCTGGGGCGTGAGGTGAGTGACCGAAGAAGCACCGTCGCGCGACCCTGGCGATCGGGAGAAGATGCTCGGGAGGTGAGCCGTGACCGTCCGCGCGAGTGCAGTGATGGCGATCGGATCGTGGTTGCTGGCCCCGCAGGCGGTACCGGCGGCCCGGATCGGCGTGTGGGAAGCGCCCGTGGCGCCGAGCGGCCTCGCCGCTGACCCTCAGGTCCTCGAGCACCTGCTGGCCGAGGAGGGCTACGAGGTGGTCGTCCTGTCCACCGAGGCCCTGCTGGACCCCGGGCGACTGGACCCGGGGCAGCTTGCGCTCCTGGTGGCGCCGACGGTGGGTCTGTATCCGCGCGAGGGGCTGCCCGCCCTCGAGGCCTACCTGAAGGGCGGCGGGGCCTTCCTCTCTCTGGGAGGAGTGCCCTTCGACCGCGACCTGGCCCGAGCCGCGGGCAAGTGGGAAGCTGTCGTGATGCCCGACACGCCGCCGGGCCGGGTCACGGTCCTGGCCGACTTCGAGGCC
>CAZSOQ010000058.1:0-21002 GCA_964608495.1 uncultured Armatimonadia bacterium
CGCACGTCGCCGAAGAGCGTGCAGGACTGGGTGGCGGTCCAGCCCCGAGCGTCTCCCACCTGGAGCCCGGCGCCGTGCGACGCCTGCAGGTCCTGCGTCTTGATCCGTCCGGTGATGCGGTAGCCCGTCAGCGGCTCGGCCGGCAACTCGATGGCGGCGTGGTAGTAGTTGAAGACGCCTCCCTTGAACTGGGCCGACACGACCCGTCCGTCCTGCTCGAGGTGCTGGTCAACCTCGGGCGCCTGGGAGATCGTCCACGTCTGGCCCTGGTAGAGATTCCGCTCGTCGAGCCGGAAGGCCTGACCGAGGCCCTTGCGCGTCTGTACCCAGCAGGCCGCGTCGAAGTCCCACCTCCCGCAGTCCACGCTGGCCGCCAGCAGTTCCTGGCCGAAGTGTTGCCGGTACAGCTCGTAGACGAGGTAGTTGGCCTGCTTGACCGGCCGCTCGCCCTGGTGCACGTAGCCCTTGACCATGCCCCAGTATTCGTTGGCGAACTGCCAGAAGTTCGCCATCAGCACCCGGTGCGCCGGGTCCAGCATCACCCGGATGTGGTCGGCGTTCCGCAGCGCCACCGCCATGCTCTGCCGGTAGGGCACCGGCTCCTCCTGCACGAAGTGCCCGTTGTACTCCGTGATCGCCAGGGGCATGTCCGTCCGCCCACACTCCTCCCCGATCATCTCGTGCAGCCCGTCGTAGGTCCGTCCGATCTGCAGGTCCGCCGCCGCGCAGGCCTCGGCCACCTGCCTGGCCGAGACCTGCTTTACGCTGTTCTTGTCCGCCCCCGGCACATAGGTGTGCGTGATGGCGAAGTCCATCTCCTTGCCGGCGATCCGCACGGCCTGCCGTGCCCAGTCGCCCACGTCCTGCACCAACCCGCCCAGCCTGACCGCCGGGTCCACGGCCCGCATCGCGGCCTTGTACAGCAGAAACCGCCGCCCGTACTCCTCGCCGGTCATCGTGTGCTTGCCCTGGTGGTCGCCGTGCCACGTTTCGTTGCCGTACTCGAACCACACCACCTTCCACGGCTCGCGATGTCCCTCGGAGGCCCGCACGGCCGCCCAGTCCTTGCCGCCGTTGGGATTGGCACCCACCGGCGCGTTGAGGTACTCGACCAGGTCGGCCGCGTCCTGATGGCTTCCCCAGTAGTCCGCCAGCGTGAGCAGCGGCTCGGCCCCCGCGGCCCGACACCACACCAGGAACTCGCTCAGCCCGAAGCGGTGGTTGGGGCGCTGGCTCACCGGCCCCACGGTGAGGTGCCAGTCGTAGTGATGGACGCCGCACCCGCCCGGCCAGCGCGCCATCGTGATCCCCGCCTGCTTCGCCAGCTCCAGGTACCCGGGCACGGGGCACGCCCGCTCCGGGTCCCAGATGCCCGCCCCGCGGTCCGCGTACACCCTGCGCGCGTAGTCAGTGGCGCTGACCGCAGCGGGCTGCAGGTACGCCAGCATGTTGTTGCCGAACACCCACGGCTGCACCTTGCCCGCCGACTGTTCCGGGTCCACCTCGACCGTCGCCGGCCGCGAGGCCCAGACGCCTGACATCACCCCCAGCGCCGTGAGAAGGAGCCCAAGCTTGAGCGGCGAAGCACTCCCTCGCTCTCGGGAATGGGATGCCGGTCTGCTGAGGCCGGAGTGGCACATGCGTTTCTCGCCCCCTGAACTTACGTCCCTGGACGTGCCCGACGAGTGGGTAGACCTGGTCGAGCGCCTGCCCTCTCGCGGGCGCATCGTCGTCTTCGGGCCCACGGACTCCGGGAAAACCGCCTTCTGCTGGTGGCTCGCGGAGGAGCTTTCCTCGCAGGGCACCGTGGTCCTCGTGGACGCCGACTTGGGGCAGTCCCGCGTCGGGCCGCCCGCCTGCGCCGGCTGGCTGAAGTACGGCAGCGACCAGGGCGAGTTCGAGTTCGTGGGCGACGTCTCGCCGGCGTCGCGCCCCGCCACGGCCGTGGCCGCGACGGTGCGCATGGCTCTGCGCGGCCAACGGCTCGCCGACGCCAACTGGATCGTCGTTGACACCACGGGCTACGTGGACGGCCCCGGCGCGGGTCAGCTCAAGGCCGCCAAGGCCCAGTTGCTCTCGCCCGCCACCGTCATCGCCCTGGGCCCCCCCGGCCGCCTCGACCATCTCCGCTGGCCCTGGCGGGGTAGGGAAGAGGTGCGCTGGCTGCGCCTCGCCGTCGCCCCCGCCTGCCGCGCCAAGTCCACGGAGATGCGCCGCGAGTGGCGCACCGAGCTCTTCCGTGAGTGGCTGGCCGACAGCCGCAGCCACGAGTTCGCGCTGGACCATCTCGCCCTTCAGCATATGCCCCCCGACTCGTGCCTCCAGCGACTGCACGAAGCCGGGGAGCTGGACGGCCTGCTCGTCGGCCTGGACGACCACAGCGGAGTGGGCCTCTGCGTCGGCCTGCTGGAGGAGCTGGACGTCGAGGCCACCTACGCGCGCGTTTGGGCTCCCCCGAACACGGCGGAGGCGCGCGGCCTGCGTCTAGGGGCCCTGCGCCTGCATCGTGACGGCTCCCCCAGAAGCGAGGAGGCCGTGTCATGGCAAAGCAATACGTAGCCGACCTGAGCGACGGCGGGAAGGTTCGCTCGCGCTTCTCCGTGCGCCAGAAGCGGCTGCTCACCTTCCGCCACAAGCCCGGCCAGTACCTCGATGTGGTCCTCGCCGACCGCACCGGCGAGATCAGCGCCCGCATGTGGGAGAAGGCCGAGGAGGCCGCCGCTCTCTTCGAGGTTGGCGACGTGATCGAGGTCGCCGGACGCGTGGAGAGCTACCGCGGTCAGCTCCAGATCGTCCTGGACAGCCTCCGCCGCTGCGAGCCGGCCGAGTACGACCGCGCCGACTTCCTGGCCTCCGGCAAGGTGGACGTCGAGGCCGCCAGGGAGGAGCTGCTGAACTGGGTCCTCGAAGTCCAGAGCCCCGACCTGCGCCTGCTCCTCGAGTCCTTCTTCGGTGACCACGAGACCCTGGATCGCTTCGCCGAGTCGCCCGGCTCGAAGACGCTCCACCATGCCCACCTCGGCGGCCTGATCCACCACACCCTCGGCGTCCTCCAGATCCTCGACGCGGCCTGCCGCGCCCATCCCGAGCTCGACCGCGATCTGCTCATCACCGGCGGGCTGCTCCACGACCTGGGGAAGATGCTGGAGCTGGCCATCGTCGGCACCACCATCGAGTACACCGACCTGGGGCGGCTCGTGGGCCACATCGTCCTCACGGACCGCATGGTCACCCAGCGCCTGCTGGGGCTTCCCGATTTCCCGCCCGAGACCGCCGCCCGCCTGACCCATCTTCTCCTCAGCCACCACGGCCAGAAGGAGTACGGCGCGCCCGTCCTGCCCATGACCCCCGAGGCCTGTGCCCTGCACTATGCCGATAACCTCGACGCGCACGTGCAGTACTTCAGCGAGGTGGTCGAGAGCGGCCCGCCGGGCAACCGCTGGTCCGAGTACCAGCGCCTCTTCGACCGCTACATCTACCTGGGCGACCGCGGCGATAGTGGCGAGCGCCCCGCCGAGCAGGGGTAGCCCAGCCGCGCCTAATCGCCTCGCGAGTGTGCTCCGCCGTGCCATCCCGCGCCGCGGGGCGTGGGCCTCCCCTCGCCTGACCTGCTATACTGCCACCTGTAGCCCACTAGGGGCTGCGTCGGCGCGTGCGAAGTGAACCTCGTGGGCGGAGAGTCGTCTGTGTCTAGGCAGGAACTGGACGACACAACTATGGTGACGCTGGTTGAACGCGCCCAGGCGGGTGAGCAAGCTGCCTTCGCCACGCTCATAGAAGCGCATGGCGACAAGATCTACAGCTATCTCGCCCGGATGCTCAACGACCGCGAGGAAGCGCTTGACCTCGCGCAGGAGACCTTTGTCAGAGCGTGGGAGTCCATGGGCCGATTCCGCGGCGGGGCTTCCTTCTCGACCTGGCTGTACCGCATCGCCACCAATCTGGCCATCGATTCCCTGCGCCGTAAGGGCCGCCGCGGGCACGAGGAGTCCCTCGACGCGCCCTTCGAGACCGACACCGGCGACACGGAGCGCCAGATCGCCGATCCCACCGCTGGCCCCGACCAGGAGGTCACCCTCCGGGAACTGCGCCGCGAGGTGCGACGGGCCGTGGCGGAGATGGCGCCCAAGCTGCGGACGGTGCTCGTCATGTACGATTTCCAGCAGATGACCTACGAGGAGATCGCCGAGGCCCTTGGGGTCCCCTTGGGGACAGTGAAGAGCCGTCTGTTCAACGCCCGACGAGTCCTGCGCGAGAAGCTGTCCCAAAGGCTTCCCATGGGGGAGTACGTCGGCGCTCTCGGGCAAGAGCCCTGACAGGGGCTCGGGATGGCAATGCGCAATCTGAGCTGCAGAGAAGTCAAGAGAATCACCGGCGCCTCCCGGCGCGAGGACTGGCCGGCGCACCTGCGGGGCGCTCTCGAGGAGCACCTGCGCGGCTGCCCCGGCTGTCGGCGCGAGGTGGCCGAGATCGAGCTTCTGAGCGCGATCATGGCCTCGGATTCGCGCGAGGCAGCGCCTCCCGACTTCGCCGGCCGGGTGATACACCGCCTCAGCGAGCGCGCGGTGAGCGGCCGCGATGGGGGAAGGGCCAGGTCCGTGCCCGTGCCCCTGCGCCGGAGCTGGCAGCCGGCGCTGGCCGCCGCGCTTCTGCTGGTCATCGTTCTGGGGGTCGCCGTGTTCGTGTCCCGGCCCAGCCCGACTGGGCCTGACACGGGGCCCGGCCTTCGCCCCCCGCAGATCGCCACCAACGGCGGCTTGCAGGCCGCCCAGGACGCCTTTCTCGAGGACCTGGTGCGCTTCCACAGCCGCTATTCCGATAGCAGCCACGGCGTGGACGCCGGCGTTCTCCTGGTCAGCGGCAGCAGCCTGTGAGTCGCGAGGAGCGCAGGTCCGAGCTTGAGGAGCTGCGGCGAGCAATGAGAAGGCACATGCGGGATCAGGTGATTGGGGGCTACAGGCCGGTGGCGATCGGCCCCGAGCCTCGCGGCCCCTTTGCCACGAGGGCCGGCCGCATCGGGCTCCTCGTTGCCGCCGCCCTGGGCCTGTACCTCTCGGCCCTCGCCGCGCCCACGGCCCAGCAGATCATGGACAAGATGCAGACCGTTGGGCAGGCCGTCAGCTATCACGGCGTGCGGGTCCTCGAGGTCCGCTACGGCGGGCGTTCCACTACCCTCAAGCAGAAGGCCTACTTCGCGCCCGGCCGCCGCCAGCGCTTCGAGGTCATCTCGCCCCGCGAGCGGGCCGGCGATCTGGCCGTCCTGGACGGACAGCGACATTGGCGCTACTCCAAGGCCGACAACGAGGTCCACGTCGCGCTGCTGCCTCCTGGGGCCGGGCCGATGGGGTTCCCGATGGGCCCGGGCAACCGCCGCAGCACTGCCAAGTGGCAGGTTCGCGGCCAGGTCACCGTGGCGGGCAGGAAGTGCTGGGTGCTTGTGATGGCCGGCCCCGGGGGCCGCCAGCCCGCCAAGCTCTCCGTGGACAGCGAGAGATTTGTGATCCTGGCCGCCGAGCACCAGAGGATGCACGGCGAGGACGGCGAGAGCTGGAAGTTCGACAACATCACCTTCTGTTCGCAGATAGACCCGCAACTGTTCACTTTCCGGCCACCTCCGGGGGCCAAAGTCGTCCAGACCCCCGCGGGCCCCAGCCGGCTGTCCCTCCAGGAGGCCGAGCGCGCCCTGGGCATCAAGGCTCTCGTCCCCACGTACCTACCTCCAGGCTTCTCCCTGGCGAGCGACGGCATCGGCGTCGTCCAGCGGGGGCCGAACTCGGCGCTATGGCTCCTGTTCCGTGGCCCGGGGAAGACCTTCTCCATCTTCCAGAGCCGGCGCCTGCCCTCGGGCGGCAAGCCGGACCACGCGGTTGCCCGGTGGGACGCGGGGCCCTACACGCTCCTCGTTGTCGGCGACATCTCGGCGGCTGACGCCGAGAAGGTGCGCCAGTCGCTTCCGCCGGCCCCGCGCAAGTAGCCCCGATCTTCACGCGCACCCAAGGCGGCCCCAACGCGGCCTCAAGGCGCCCCCGACGAAGCGGTCGCGCGGTTCCTCCACACCGTAGGTGCTGCCGCTCGTGGACCAGAACGTGCGCCGAGGGGAGAGACCAGCCCTATCCGCGGACCTAATCTGTGGGCGCGGCTGAGCGCGACCAGGGGACATCATCTCTGGTGGGAAGGCCTGTAGAGCCGCCCGTCGCATAAGATAGGTTATGTTTATTCATGGAGATAGGCGGTGTGGCCCCTTGGTGTGGTCCGTTTGTGATGCACCAGCCGCCCCTTATGGCAAAGCCCGCCCTGCAGGGGCTGCTCTGTGGGAAGCCTGGCGCGGCTCGTGCGCCAGGGCGACGGCGGCGCCATCCGCAAACCGCACATCCCCGTGTAGCGCCGGGCTTCAGCCCTACCGTCCGGCTGTAAGCCCAGGCTTCAGCGCGCGGAGGTGGCCACGTGGTGATCCCTCTTTGACGGGGAGGCCGCGTGGCCAGAGCCATCCCGCGGGGCCTTCACGGGCGTCGGGGCCACACTTACCCGCCACCACACCGGCTCGGATCCCCGCCCCTTCCCTACCCCTGTACCCGACCTTTCCCGACTGCGTCCGTCGGCTTCCGTGCTCTTCTCCTATTGCCGCGATTCCCTGCCTTTTTTCTGTTGGCGTGGAACCCTTCCTTCGCTATAATGGGCTCTAACGTGCCCGGGGTGGGCGACCCCTGGGCGGATGGGCCGAGCTGCCTGGAGTCAGTGCAGTGTATCGTGCCCAGATCAGGGAGGGAATATCGTGCCAGCTCTCGTCGCATGCGCACTGCTGTTGTGTTCGCACGCCCAGGGGGACCCCAAGCTTACCGTCACGCCCTATGGGTATGGAAAGCTCATGGTGACACACGTCGGGGACACGACCAAGGGCGACTACTCGGCCATGAGGCCCGGCCTGCTGTTCAAGTACGGTGACTGGCAGTTCATCACCCTCTACGACATCGGCCACCGGGCCCGCGGCACCTACGACCAGCTCCTCGACGCCTGGCTCTGCTACACCCCCAAGGGGAAGGCCCTCAAGCGGCTGGAGTTCCTTCAGGGCCACATCCCGGGTGGCTGGGAGGCTCGCACGAGCTCGGCTTGGATCCACACGGTGAACCGCAGTCTCGTGATCAGCCGGCTGATCACGAGCACCTACGACACCTTCCTGTGGACCGAGTGGGAGAACCCGCTGATCGAGAAGGGCATTGTGGGGGTGGGGGTATTCAATGGTGCGGGCATGAACAACGACGACCCGGACGGGTCGAAGGACCTGATGGTGGGCCTGCGAGCGCCGGTGGACAACTGGACCCTCGAGCTGACCAGGTACATGGGCCACGGGACGAGCGACTTGCACTTCACCGAGGCCATGGCTCAGTGGGCACAGGAGGACTGGTGGCTCAGCGCCGAGTACTGGCGCGGCCATCGCGCCGGTACGGACCACCGTGGCGGCTACATCCTGGCCCGCAAGAACCTGGGCGGCAAGTGGTGGACGAGCAATCGCTGGGAGCGCTGGAGCTTCGATCCGGTCGGCGGCCCCGACGGCCACTGGGACCGGACCACCCTGGGCGTCAGCTACGAGACCGAGCCCGGCTGGCGGGCGCTGCTCAACTACGAGATCTACAACGGCGACAAGGCGCCCAAGGACCAGTGGATGGCCGAGCTCCAGTTCCGCTGGTATCCCTGGACCCACAAGAAGAAGTAGCCGCCCGCCTGCCCCCACGCACCGGCGGAGGTACCCCCTCCCCGTACGGCGGCGGGACGGCTTCGGATCTCTCCAGAGCCGGGGCGCCTTGGCGAGGGCGTCCCGGCTATCGTTGTCTCCCCGATAGGCAGCCGCTGGAGGGTGCGCTCCCGAGCTCCGTCACTCCGGCGCCAGCGTTCTGAAGTCCCAGGGCCTCAGCTCCAGGACCACTCTCCTCTCGCCGGCGCTCCCCCCCACATCGCACTCCACGTCCAGCGCCAGGTCCCTCAGCCCGCGGGCGGCGTACCCCCTCGGCAGGCTCAGCTCCACGCGCCGCGCCTGTGAACTGTCGTTCACCACGGCGATCCGGTCCCCGAACTGCCGCACCCACAGCCTCTCGTCGGCGGCCGCCTCCTCGGGCAGCACCCGACCGGCGAAGGGCGCGGGCTCGGTCATCGGCAGACCCCGGAAGGCCCGGCAGAACTCGCGCAGGTCCTGCTCGTGGCCCATGGTCCCGCGGAACCAGTTGTAGAAGGTGACGTGGCCGGGGTTCTGGAGCCGCAGCGCGTGGGTGAGCGGCTCGTAGTAGGCCCGCCCCACCGGGTAGCCCGGACCCACGCGGAAGCCCTTGGGATGGCTGGGCAGCTCCCAGTAGATGTAGTAAAGCTCGACGCCGCTGAGCTCCCCCGAGCGGAAGAAGCCCGACAGCTCGGGCTGGAAGAAGAACAGCTTGTTCCACGGCGCGGGCCAGTAGCGGTCCCCGTCCACCCCTACCACGCGGCTGAGCACGATCCCTTCCTCGCCCTCGTACAGGGCCGGGTCGTAGCCGTGGTACTTGTGCAGGTCCAGCAGGTCCACCGGGGCCTTCTCCCAGTCGCGCTTCTCGCCCGGGTCGTTGCTGGGGATCTTGGTGAAGACCATCAGGTCCTTGGCCGGGTCGGCCTGCCGCACGGCCTCGAGGCACCGCCGCCAGTGATCGTGGATGCGCCGGCAGCGCCACTGGATCCACGCGTCCCACTCGTTCTCCTTCAGCCACTGGTAGCGGCTCTCGGCATCGCCCGCCGTGCCTCCCACCACGATCCCCGTGTCCTTCTGGAACTCGCTCACGTCGAACTCGCTGTAACCCGACTCCTCCGGTGGGTGCGCCCGGTTGCCGCCGACGTACAGGTTCCCGAACTTCCCGTTGGCCCGGAAGCCCACGGCCGGCACGCACCCCCACCCCCGCGTCTTCTCCGCCATCTCGCGCAGGAGGTCGTACATCAGCTCCTGCACGACCGGGTGCAGCGGGTCGGGCACGGTGCCGAAGAAGTCCATGGTCTCGCCGGACCGCGTGACCTGGTAGAGGTCCGCCATGGCCTCGTACTCCTCGGCGCCCTTGCCCGACAGGTAGAACACGAGCGAGTCCACTCGCGGCACCACCTGCACCCCGGCCCTCTCGGCCGCCGGCAACACGTCCTCGAACACGTCCCCCTCGCCCCCCTGCGGGAACAGGCGCGAGGCGAAGTTCGCGCTCCTGCCGAAGTTGTATGGATGGAACTCCAGCCGGTTGAACCCCATGAACCGCAGGTACTCCATCAGGCACGCCACCGAGGCCTGCCGCGTGGCCGCGTTCGCCCTCGTCGAGCCGTACTGCTCGTACAGCGGCGACACCCACGGGTAGAACAGGCTCACGGTACGCTCCTGCCCGCCCGGGGCCTTCGTCTGCACGGCCAGGTCCGCCAGCTCCGGCTGCACCTCGTACACCGCCATCCGCGCCACCGCAGCCCCCGTCGTCTCGGTCTTCTCCTGCTCCTTGCCCGAGGACGAGATCGTCACCTCGACCGCCGCCGTCTTTGGGAAGAACAGCGTCACCTGCTGGAAGGGTCTGTTGTCGGTCGCATACTCCCTACCGGTATAGGTCACATGGAGGTTCGCCAGGTCCCTCTGGCCGATCCCAGTGCCCGTCAGCAGCGGGCTGGTCTCGGCCTCGCCCACCGCGTCCAGCGCTGTCTCCAGGCATCGCTCGATGTCGTTGATGCTCTCGACCACCAGCAGGTGCGCCCGCGGCAGGGGCCGGCACGCCAGTCGGTACGAGAAGCCCGGCAGCACCTTGCGCTCTCGGCCGTAGACGTCCCGTGTCTCCTCGACGCTCTCCGGCGGCCCGGGCAGCCGATACTCGCGTCCGCCCGCGAGCTTCACCACGCGTGACCGCCCCCACTCGCGGAAGCCATGGTCCGTGCCCGTGCAGTCCACGGCGTCCACCAGCCGGCACGGCACCGCGTCGGCGATGCGCCCACTGCGCACCAGCTCGGCGCACAGCGCCCGCCCCTGCTCGTCGTAGGGCCGCACGGCCCCGTCGAACCAGAAGGCCTGGCCCTCCGCGGGCTCCAGGTACGCTCGCCCGTCGCACAGCACCTTCCCGTCCGCGGTCATCTCCCACTTCCGCGGTGCCCTCACTCGCGGCACCTCCTTCACTGCCAGCGTGGTCTCCCAGGCCTCGGCTCTCTCCACCGACGCGCCGTCCACCGTCACCGACAGTCGGTGCTCGCCCGGCGCCGTGCGGTACCAGGCCGGGAGCACGAAGCGACAGCGCCAGGTGTTCGCCCCCGGCTTCACCCTCTGCGGCGACCGGGGCGATACCCGCACCAGCGCCGCTCCGTCCAGCATCGCCACCGGCTCGGCGCCCGAGGCCTCCGTCTGCGCCTCGCCCGAGAAGGTCACGCCGAACTCCTCGCCCGGCAGGATCTCCTTCGGCGCTCGCAGCTCAGCCGCCCGCACGGCGGGGATGGCCAGGCCCTCCATCACTCGCCGCACCTGCCCGGCGGTCAGCGGCAGGTCGAAGACCCGCAGCTCGTCTATCAGCGCCTCGGCCGGGCTCTGGCCCTGCCAATCCGCCCCGACGAGGAACCGGCTCCCCGAGCGCGGCTCCCAGGTCGTCTGGCGCCCCGCCACCTGCCGCCCGTCCACAAACAGCGCGTTCCCCTTCTCGCTGTCCCAGGTGCCGGCGATGTGGTGCCACTCGCCCGCCCGCCAATCGCTCACCGGTGCCGTCGAGTAGGCGTCCGCCTCCGACCTCAGGTCCAGCCGCAGCGGCCCCGACATCCACTTCCACAGGTACAGCGTGTTCTGCGGCTTGTCGTGAAAGGGCAGGTCATCGGCGAAGAACCCATGGTTCTTCCCATCATCGCCGTCCCAGGACGGGCGGACCCACAGGCACGCGGTGCCCCTCGGCTTGTGCAGATTCCCCTCGGCCGGATAGGCGAGCACGCACGACCCGTCGGCCACGAAGGCCTGCCCCCGCTTGCCGGCCTGGAAGGCCGCCTCGCCGCCCGTCACCATGGCCTCGCCCTGACCGACCTGTGGCACCGGCGACCCGTCGAAGTCGGCGCTGAAGACCACCTGAGGGTGAGGCCCCGCCAGTGAAGCCGCGAGAAGCGCCGCGGCTATCAGGGGTGCGCTAAGCATGGCTCGTTCCTCCTTGGGACACTGCTGCTACGCGGCCGCCCGCCGGGCCCGCCTGGCCGGCTCAGGACCGGTCGGGGGCGCCACGCCACTCCAGGCTGCGGTCGGCGTCGCGCAGACGCCGCGACAGCGTGCGGGCCAGGTTGTGCAGCACCTTCCTGCCGATCTCCGGGTGGTGCTGGATGGCATGGTGGAAATCCGCGTAGTCAATGACCAGCAGGTCGCAAGCGGTGGTGCATACCGCACCGGCCGACCGGGGCTCGCGGTCCACCAGAGCCATCTCGCCGAAGACCTGCCCCTCCCCTATTTCGGCCAGCACCACGTCGGCCTTCTCGCCGACCACGATCGCCACCGTGCCACTCACGATTATATACAACGCCTTGCTCGGCGCCCCGGCCTCGAACACCACTTCCCCTGCCTCGTGGCGCCGCTCGTGGCACACGGAGCGGATCGCGGCGATCTCCTCGTCGCCCAGCCCCTGGAAGATGTGCACGTGGCGCGCCAGGTCGCAGATCGTTCGCCCCTTGTTCTGCTCGACGAAGGCCCGCTCCACCAGCGCCTTCATCTGCGCGGCCTCCGGCACCAGGTCGAGCTGCCCCAGCGCCCAGGGCGTGTACAGCTTCACCATCTTCACCACGTCCAGCCGCTCCACGTCCTCGAAGACCATGGCCGGGCAGTACCCCACGGGGAAGAAGCCGAGCTGCGCCAGCGCCGCCTGCATCCGCGGCGAGTGCGCGTTCACGTCGGCCTGCACGTACGCCGGGCTGTAGCGCTCGGTCACATGCTCCAGGAAGCGCCTGACGAGGGTCCCCTTGGTCGGGTCGTCGGTGGCGATGAGCTCGAAGAGGCGCACCTTCTCGTCAATCGGGTCGTGCACGTACCCCGCCGCGCCCACCAGCGCCTCTCCTCGCCGCGCCACCAGGTACTCCGCGTCGTGGGAGGCCAGCTTCAGGTACCCGTGCTCCAGCCTCATCCCCCCGCAGACCTCGCGGTTCACCGCCCTGCCGCGCCCGATCCGCAGCAGCCGGTAGGCCTTCTCGCCCGCCAACTCCTCGGTCTCGATCTCCTCGTCCCAGGGGTAGCAGACCGCGTCCTCGGCCACGATGAGGTCCGGCTCGAGCCCGCAGTTCTCCAGCGCCTGACAGCCCAGCGCGAAGACCGACGGGATCACACGGGGGTTGTTGCGCCGCAGCCTCCCCGCATTGCCGAAGAGCTGGGCCATGAGGGCCATGCTCTCGCGCCGGTCGCCGATCTTGTAGGCCATCGGCTCGAAGCCCACGACGCGGAAGCCCTGCCGCCCGCAGATCTTCTGCGCCCCCGGGTGCACGGTCCTGCACTCGGCGAAGCCCCACTCGACGTAGCCCCTGGCCCGCTCGACCAGCGCCGCCGCCAGCGCCGTGCCCGCTCCCTGCGACCGCTGCCCGGGGTCCACCGCCAACCGGCCGAACTCGCCGATGAGGTCGTCGGCGTCCCCCACGTCGAGCATCACGGCCGCCGTGCCGCAGACAACGCCCTGGTCGTCCTCAGCGACCACCCAGACGATATCGTCGTCGAACACGCCCTTCTTGACCCATCGCGCGTCGTAGAACTGCTGGAAGGGGAAGTCGTCCCCGTAGACGGCGCGGTAGATCCCTATCACGCGCTCGACATCGGCCTCGTCTATCTCTCTTATCCTCACCGCCCACCACCTCCCTCGCGCGCCTCGGGGGCCTCATCAGCACCCAGCTCCCGCAGGTGCTCCTTCGCCAGTGACACTTCCTCGCTCATCCTGTCCTCGCTCGCCAGCTTGAGGAACTCCCGGAACGACTCGACGGCCCTATCCCGCCAGCCCGCCTTCTTGCACACCACGCCCCTGCCGAACCATGCCCACGCGAAGCGGGGCTTCAGCCGGATCGCATGCTCGTAGTCCTCGACGGCCCGCGCGTAGTCCCCCTTCATGGCGTAGGCGCTGGCACGATTGGCCCGCACGATGGGGTCGTCCGGGTCCAGCTCCAGCGCCCCGCTGAAGTCTTCCAGCGCCCGGTCGTAGTCGCCGGCCTTCCAGTAGGCTTCACCTCGATGAGCGTGGGCCTCGAAGAGCCCGGGCGCGAGCTCCACGGCCCGCGTGAAGCTTTCCATGGCGCCTTCCTCCCCCAGCTCGGCGCGGGCGAGCGCCAGCGCGATGTGGGCGAAGGGGTCCTGCGGCCCGAGGTCCACAGCCACGCGCGCCGCCACGACAGCACTGTCGCACTTCTGGGCCCACCACAGCGCGCTCGACGCCAACTGCCACGCCGTGCCGCTGTCGCGATGCCTCAGCGCCAGCTCCGCGGCCCACTCGCCTACCCGCGCCAGATCGGGCGATCCCTTCTGCCACGCGTCCCTGAGCATCGCGCGGTACAGGGCGCTCGTGTCCCGCAGCTTCCTCTGCGTGGGGTCCAGCCGCCGGGCGGCCTCCAGGCCCAGCCATGCGCTCCGCAGCATCTCCAGCGGCGGGGCGGGCGTCGAGATGAAGGGCAGGGCCCACGACACGTCGCTCAGCAGGTACAGCCTCTCCCAGTCGCCAGCGACGATCGCCTGCTCCACTTCCTGCTCGCGCGCCACCGACTCCTCTCCCGCCTGTGAGCGCGGCAGAGGATTGAGCACAGCCGCCAGGGCTAGCGCTGCGAGAGCAGAGGATCTCATGCCTGGTCCCATGTGTCGCGGTCTGCCCTGCGCAAGGGCACGTCGGCGAGGGCCCGTGGCCCAGGGCCTGGGCCACGGCGCGCTCCGCCGTCCGGGCCGCCCTGCCCCGAGGGCCTAGAACTTGTTGGCCGTCACTCCCGGCCAGTCGTCCGTCCGGAAGGGCGACGCGGGAAGGCCTTCCTCGTTGTACAGGTTGCACACCGGGTTGTCAGCCCAGCCGTACCGCACGGCGACGGGCGCGGCCACCTCGGGCGACGACACCACTACCGTGTCACCCTCTATCTCTGCGGTGGCCCACACGAACTTCTTGTCCTCGCCGGCGATGACGAACCCCTTCAGCTCCGGGCCGCCTCTGGCGACCAGACCGCCGCCCACATGGTCGAGTTGCAGGCGGATCTTGTTCCCCTCAACGGCCATGGCCTTGTAGGCCGGCCCGAAGTACTCGATGTCCCGGTTGAAGGTCTTGGCCAGCGCCCACAGCGCCAGCCGTTGCCCTACGTCCTGCTTGTTCCGCGGGTGGATGTTCTCCGCCTCGCCGATGTCTATCGTCACGGCCATGCCCGTGTTCGGCAGCTGCAGCGTCATCGTCTGCGCTTCCCGTAGCTCCGCCCAGGCGCTGCCGTTGTTGGGGTCGGTCTGCACCGCCATGAAGTTGGCCAGTTGCACGAACAGGAAGGGGAAGTCGCCCTGGCCCCAGTTCTCCCGCCAGCACTCGATCATCGCCGCGAACAGCGTCCGGTACTGGTACGCCCGTCCCGCGTTGCCCTCGCCCTGGTACCAGATCGCGCCCTGGATGCCGTAGGGGATCAGGGGCTGGATCATGGCGTTGTACAGGGCCGAGGGCGTGCAGTGGTTCCCTACGGGCCCGGGGCCCTTGGGGGCCGGCGGCGGCTGAGTCCCTTCCTGCTTGGCCCTCTCCACCGCCTTCTGCCATTCCGCCCGCGCCTTCTGGTATTCGCTGCTGGCCTTGTTGAACTCGGCGTTGTACTGCGCCCAGTTCGCCACCAAGTCAGGATGCTCCGCGATCTGCGCCCTCACCCGCTCCACCAGCGACTTCGTCTGCTCGTACTCGTCCATCTTCTCCAGCGTCGTCCAGGCCTCCGCCGGCGTCCCGCCCCAGGAGCTGTTGATCAGCCCGATCGGCAGGTTCAGCTCGCGGTGCAAGTCGCGCCCGAAGAAGTAGCCCACCGCCGTGAACCCGGGCACCGTCTCCGGGCTGCACTCGACCCAGGTCCCCTGCACGTCCTGCAGCGGCGTCAGCGACGAGGTGCGCTGCACGGTGAAGAGCCGAATCTTGGGGTACTGCGCGTCCGCGATCTCCTGCGGGGCGTTGTCCGAGTTCGCCACATTCCACTGCATGTTCGACTGGCCCGAGCACACCCACACCTCGCCCACCAGCACGTTGTTGATCTCGATCCGGTTGTTCCCCGTCACGGTCAGCCGGAAGGGGCCCCCGTAGGTCAGCGGGTCCAGCCGCACCAGCCACTTCCCGTCATCCCCCGCCGTCGCCTTCTGCTCCTGGTCGCACATCGCGACCGCAACCGCCTCGCCGGGGTCCGCCTTGCCCCAGACGGGCACCGCCACGCCGTGCTGCAGCACCATATTGTCGCAGAAGAGAGCGGGAAGCGTGACCTCGGCCCCGGCCTTCGGCAGGGGCATCAGCGCGGCCATCAGCGCGACCAACAGAGCTGGGCCCACGAGTGAGCGCATGTGGTATCCCTCCGTGAGACACACAGTCCAGGATCCCGGCGGTTCTCGAGCGCCGCGGACGTCGCCCGGCCAACGGCCCTTGTGACGTGCCGTGGGGGCACAGAGCGCGGTTTCGCCGCCGGCGAGGGCGCTCCTGCCACGCCCGCGCCGCGCAGAGCCCCCGCAGCCGAGCACCCGTCACTTCGCCCGCAGCCGCACCACGCACAGCGACGGCCCCGGCGCCTCGAGGGCGAAGGTCGGCCCGGCCTTCACCTCGGCCTCCGTCAGCCTCACCCGGTCCTCCGCCTCATCGTTGTTCGCCGCGGCGTCGGGCCCGGTCAGCACGCTCAGCGTCGCCGCCTCCGCCGGCCCGAAGCCCTCTACCGTCAGCTCGCACCCGACGGCGTGCGGCCATGCGTTCACCACGAACACGTTCAGGGCCTTGCCATCCTCCGACAGCGCCGCGTACACGTGGACCTTCGCTTCGCAGGACACGTCCACCAGCGCGCCCCGACACCACGTCGCATAGGCCTTCAGCGCGTAGTAGGCCGGCGCGGGCCGGTTCTCGGGCCGCGACAGCAGCCCGCGTCCCGGGCGCTTCCCCGGGTCCCTCAGCGGCCAGAAGTTCCCCAGAGCGATCCCGGCGCGGGCGAAGTCCCCCAGCATGTTCGCCACGGCCACGGCGTGCCCCAGGCTGTTGACCACCTTCGCGCCCGTGTTCCACTCGGTCACCGCGATGGGGGTGTCGGCCCGCGCGGGGTAGTGTTCTCCCAGGTACTCGCGCAGGGACGAGGCCGGGGCGCCGAAGTCCCTCTCGGAGTGGACATAGCTGCCGTAGCTGCCCAGCCCGAAGTAGGTGTGGATGATGACGAAGTCCAGGTCGTCCAGAGCCTTCTCGAACACCACCGGCCACCAGGGCACGGTGTCCAGCATCCCCGGCGCCTGCGGACCGCTCGGCCCGTTGGCCCCGATCCTGACCGTCGGGTCCACGGCCTTCATCGCTCGCGAGAAGGCCACCAGCCCTTCCGCGTACTCCTCCGCCGTCGTGCAGGTCTCGGGGAACTTCAGGTACGTCTCGTTCCCGATCTCCCAGTACTTGATCCCGTAGCGCTTCTCGATGTTGCAGTACCTCACCCACTCCGCCGCGGACCGCACGGCTTCCTCCAGTCCCGGCCCGCTGATGGCCTTGGCGAAGTTGCACACGAAGATGGGCTCGGCGCCGACCGCCCGGCAGAAGGCCATGAATTCGTCGGTATCGGTCGTCTCCGGGCCGGCTCGTCCGGGCCACTGCTTCGGTCGGTCCAGGGCCTGGGTGTCCCAGTTGTAGTTGTCCGCCACCGCGCCCCCCGGGAAGCGAAGCAGCGTGCAGCCCGCGTCCCGCAGCAGCGCCGCGATCCTGCCGTCCGCCAGCGACGCATCGTCCTCGACCTGGAAGAGCATGTTCGAGCCGAAGAGCAGAGGGCTGATCCTCTGCACGGGCTGCCCCGCCCGGACCGTGATCGCGGCCCGCCGGGCCTCACGCACTTCCTCGTCGGTGGCCGGCCGCACGAAGCAGTCGTCCAGGTACGCTTCGCCCGCGAAGCCCTCGCGCGCCTGGCCCAGGCTCCCGGCGAACCATTGGAACTTGAGCTCCCCAAATTCCCCGGATTCGAAGACGCCCTGCACCAGCACCCACTCCCGGCCCGCCGGCCCCGCGACACCCGCCACGTCGCTCCAGTCCTTCCCCGCGATCCGCAGGTACGGGCGCAGTCTGCCGTCGCCGCGCACCCAGGCCCCGAAGGCGTAGGTCTGTCCCGGCTCGGCCCGGAAGTCCTGGTCGAAGTGGTGGTTCAGGCTCCCCGCGGCGGTCTTGCGGTAGCCCACGCAGGCGGAACCGTCGCGTCCCGCGCCCTGCTCAACGGCATACTTCGCGTCCGTGTCGCCGCCGAGCAGGACTGACCAGGACGTCAGACCGTCCTCAAAGCCCGGGTTGGCCAGCAGGTTCCCGGCCGGCTCCTGGCCCCAGGCCGGCGACGCGAGCAGAATCACGGTCGCGGCGACGCAGAACGCCGTGCAAGGGTGCATGTGGGCCTACCTCCCTGGCTAGGTGCTATCCTAGGGCCCGGCTCGGCACCCCCCTTCCCCATCGTCGCCGAAGGGGGCCCGCCGAGCGCCGGATGGCGTCTCGGCTCACGGGTGAGACCTGGGGCTGTTACGTGTCACTTTAGTCGAGCATGGGGCGGCGGAGATTGGACATAATGCGTGATTCGGCGGCTGTAAACGCATGCAAACAACCGCAGACTACCGAATAACTGGTGAACCCGTTTCACCCTCCCCGGGGCCCCCGCGCGGAGCCTTTGGCGTGCGCAGCGCCGCTCGAAGGGCCCGCGGCTACACCCGGCGCGGATCGCCCTGCAGGAGGCGCCGTTGGTGCTCGGCCCCGTAGTGGTACACCGTCTCCATGAAGGCCCGCAGGTTCTCCAGGCTCGTGTCCGTGTGCAGGGCGTTGGACACCGAGGCGATGAACCCGCCCTCGGGCCGCGCGAAGGTCTCCACGAACTCCCGCGTCCCGGCCACGACCTGCTCCGGCGTACCCCAGGGGAGTAACTGCTGCACGTCTATCCCCGGCATGAAGGCAATCCGGCCGCCGTACCGCTCGGCCGTGGCCCTGGGATCCATCGCGAAGGGCTGGATCGGGTGCAGCACGTCCAGCCCGATCTCGATGAAGTCCTCGACGACCTCCGTGATGTCCCCGCAGGTATGCAACCAGAACTGCATCCCCAGCGAGTGGGCCTCGTCTATCAGGTCGGCGTAGCGCGGCTTGAAGAGCTCCCGGAAGACGGTGGGGCTGAAGAACAGCCCGGTCTGGGTGCCCAGATCGTCGCTGGTATAGAAGGCATCAGCCCCCGCGGCGGCGTAGCCCCGGATCACGCTCAGGTGGTAGTCGCGGATCGCGTCCGCCAGCCTCGTCACCTTCTCGCGCTCGACCACCATGTCCAGCAGGAGCGGCTCCATGCCGCGGATGGTCCACAGGCGCTCGTAGAAGCAGAAGAAGTCCATGCCCACGACGAAGCGACCTGGGTTCTCGCGTCGCGTCCTGGCGGGCCCCTCGTAGAACCCGGGCGGCGACGGGTCGGGCATCTTCTCCAGGAACTCGTCCAGATCGTCCCAGCTTGGCAGGAAGCGCCGGGCGTCTATGGCGCGGGCGTCCTCGTCCTCGGGCTTGTCGAAGATGGCCCAGCGGTAGTCGGGCAGGTCCTCGGGGTACTCCCAGCCGGCGGGCGCCCGGAAACCGACCTGTACCACGTCCTCGGGCACCGAGTTCACCAGGTCGCGCAGGGCGTCGCCGTAGGCGTCGTAGCAGTCCTGCCCGATCCACATGCGCAGCATCAGGGGCGGGCGGCGGCAGCCGTCGCGGGCCACTGCGGCCTTCACCTCGTCGCGGGTCAGCGTATCCGGGTGCATCCGTTGGTCTCCCTGAGAAGGTGCGATGGCCGGCGCCGCGAGCGCCGGCCCGGGTAAGCCGCGTCCCTTTTCCCGCCCGGGGTGAAGCTACCTCTGCGGAGCGCGCGAGGCCGCGTCAACCCAGCCCATCACCGCCCGGTCCATGGCGGCCGCGAAGTCCGCCGCGCTGGCGGCCTCGGCGATGGGGCCCAGCAGACGCCGCGCCGCGGCGACCAGCGCCTCGAACTGCCCGCGAAGCGCCTCCCCGTCGGTCACGGGCAGAGCGCCCGCGAGGAGCCGGTGCTCCTCGGGCGTGAGACGGCCCCAGGTCGCGAAGGCGATCGGCGGGGGCATCCCGAAGGGGGCGGCACGGCTGACGTCGCAGAGCTGGACGAGCCCACCCAGCATCCCGCCCAGGTGCCCCGTCGCCATCACGCAATCGCCGCGGGCGATGTACTTGGCGGCGAAGGCCACGGACAGCCAGAACTGGAAGATCCGACGGCGCACCTCGGCCTGCCGGTCCGGAGTGGCCAGGCTGGGACGCTGGGCCTCGGGGTCGCCCCGGGGCTCCTCGCCGAACAGCACGCGCACCGGGTAGCTGAAGAAGACGGCCCCGTGGGCGGCATTGTGCACCACCAGGTCCACATGGTTGCCGTCGCTGTAGAAGCAGCCCAAGCAGGCAATCCCTTCCGTGCGCAGGCCCGGCCAGTGCATCAGCGGCTCCCCGGCCTCGAGCAGCACCTCGTAGGCCCGGTCCGCCAGGGCGTCGAAGTGCTCGGCGGCGGCCATCACGTTCAGGTCCAGGTCCGACCAGGCGTCCGCGCTTCCCGCCCCCAGCGATCCGCCCGCCCAGCAGCTAACCACGCGGCCATCAGCCCGAAAGGCCTCGGTCACACGACGGAGCAGGCCGACCTGGCTTTCGCCAAGGCTGCCCAGGCCTTCGGTGTCCATGGCAGGCCTCCCGTCGGTCCCCGCGCCGCGGGCCCTCACATCTCCATGATCCGGCGTATGGCCTGCGCCGTGTCGGCCAGGGACGCCGCGCTAGTGCTGACCTCCGAGATCAGCGCGTCGTCATACCCCAGCCTGCGCAGCTCCGCCATCACCGCCGGGAAGTCCACGTCTCCCTCCAGCAGCGGCGGCCACTCGTACCCCTGCCGCCTGAAGTCCTTCATGTGGACCTTCATCACGTGGCGGCCGACGATCCGCGCCCACTGCTCCGGGTAGCCCGTGATCACCATGTTGCCCGTGTCGAAGAAGAAGCCCACGCGGTCCGAGCCTACCTCGTCGCAGAACCGGGCGAACTCCATGGGGCTGAGCAGGAACTTGTTCCACACGTACTCGATGGCCAGGTTCACGCCCGCGGCCTCGGCATGGGGCGCCAGCGCCTGCATCCCCTGCAGCGCTCGGTAGTACGCCTCGTCGTAGGCGACCTGGTCCGTCACGCCGCCCGGCACCACCAGCAGGTTGTCAATCCCCATCACCGCCAGAACGTCAATCACGCTCTTGAAGGTGTCCACGCTCTGGGCGCGCACCTGGGCGTCCGGGTGCGTCAGGTTGGGCCGGACCGCGCCGAGGCTGGGACACACGGACGCCAGGTCCATCCCCTCGTCCCGGGCATAGGCGGCCAGGCTGCGCAGCTCGGCCTCGGGCGTCTCCAGCGAGATCTCGCCCTTGTCGCGCACTACCAGCTCGAGGGCGTCGTAGCCGGCGGCCTTCGTCTCGCGGCAGATGTCGGCCAGCGACCAGTCGGCCGGCAGGATCAGACAACTGATACCCACTTGCATGGTTTCTCCCCCTGAAGCGGACAGAATCCGCCCGCCTAATTCCCTCGCGCGGGCGAGGCACCTTCGGCGGGCTGCAGGGGCCTGGGTGCGCGACCAGGGCCTACCTTCTGTGGGAGGCGAGCGACCCGCCTTGGGGAGCTCGGCGACGGCGGCGCGAGCCCTGGCGCGGAGGCTGCAGTCGCGCTGGCGCAGAAGCCGCGCCAGCCCTCCCACAAGGGACGAAGCCGCGCCAGCCCTCCCACAAGGCGCGAAGTTGCGCGGGCCTGGGTGCGCGACCAGGGCCTACCTTCTGTGGGAGGCGAGCGACCCGCCTT
>CAZSOQ010000058.1:21102-24673 GCA_964608495.1 uncultured Armatimonadia bacterium
CGCCAGCCCTCCCACAAGGGACGAAGCCGCGCCAGCCCTCCCACAAGGCGCGAAGGTCGCGCCATCTCCCCACAGGACCTCCCGCCTGGCGGGCTGGCGGCTCCACCCGGAACGCCGCCGCGGCGCCTGCTTGCCGTCACCGTACACGGCGGCTACAATCGCGCCGGAGCACTACGGGCGGTCACTGGAGGGCACACTCATGGCGCATCTGGCGATCAACGGGGGCCCCAAGCTCCGGGAGAAACCCTTCCCCGGCTGGCCTCCGACCGACGCCGGCTTCACCCGGCAACTGACCGACGTCATCGAGAGCCGCTGTTGGGGCATGGGCGGCCCCAAGCAGCCCGAGTTCCTGCGGCGGTTCGCCGAGTTCTGCGACGCCGAGTACTGCGTGGCGTGCACGAGCGGCACCGCGGCCCTCGAGCTGGCACTGCGGGCCGTGGACGTGGGGCCCGGGGACGAGGTGATCGTCCCTCCCTATACCTTCATCGCCACGGCCAGCGCGGCCATCACGGTGGGCGCGATCCCGGTCTTCGCCGACATCGAGCCCGACACGCTCTGCCTGGCCCCCCAGGCCGTCGAGGCCGCCATCACCGACGCCACGGCCGCCGTGATCCCGGTGCACATCGGCGGCATGCCCGCGAACATGGACGCCCTGATGGAGATCGCCGGGAGCCACGGGCTGAGGGTCATCGAGGATTGCGCCCAGGCCCACGGCGCGCGCTATCGTGACAGGATCGTCGGCGGCCTCGGCGACGCGGGCTGCTTCTCCTTCCAGGCCTCGAAGAACATCACGGCCGGCGAAGGCGGCGCGATTACCACCAACGATCGCGGGGTCTACGGCAAGGCCTGGTCGCTGCACAACGTCGGGCGAGTGCCGGACGGTGGCTGGTACGATCACCGCGTGCTGGGCTGGAACCTTCGGATGACGGAGTTCCAGGCGGCGGTGCTGCTGCGCGGCCTTGAGCTGTGGCCCGAGCAGGACGAGCGGCGGCAGAAGAGCGCGGCCTACCTGCGCGAGCGACTGGCGGAGGTGCCGGGGATCGAGCCCCAGGCCTTCTCCCCCGGCGCGACCAAGTGTGCCTACCATCTGTTCATCGGCCGCTACGACGCCCAGGCCTTCGACGGCCTGCACCGGGACCAGTTCCTCGCCGCCCTGGCCGCCGAGGGCATCCCCGCCGGGCGCGGCTACAACCCGCTCTACCGCGAGCCCATGTTCCGAGGCGGGCTGGACATGGACGGCTGCCCCTTCGCCTGCAGGTTCTACAAGGGCAAGGTGGATTACGAGGCGCTGGCGCTACCCAACGTCGAGCACGCGTGCGAGGAAGGCTCGTTCTGGATGGGCCAGAACGTGCTGCTGGGCGACGAGGCGGACATGGACACGATAGCGGACGCCATGGCGAAGGTCCACGAGCACCGCGCCGAGCTTCTGGAGGGCTAATGCAGGCGAGCGGTCGTAGGCCGGCGGCGAGCTTTGCCCTCGGGGCGAGCGCCCTGCTGCCGGCGCTGCTGGCGCTGCTGGCACCCGTCGGTGCGCGGGGTGGGCTACTGGGCGACCTTCTGGCCGAGCAGCCCGCGCCGTGGCCGGGCTCTCTCCTGCGGCTCGAGACCGGGCCCGCCACCGGCGGCACCTGGTCGGCCCCGGCCTGGGGCGACGTGAACGGCGACAGGCGCCCGGACCTGGTGCTCGGCTCGGCCTACGGGGACGTCATCGCCTACCCCGATGACGGCACCGGCCATCTGGGCCCTCCCTTCGCCCTTCTCCTGTCCGAGCTTCCCACGCCGGGCGTCTCCCTGCGGCCCACCGTGCCCTGCCTGACCGACCTGAGCGGCACGGGCGCCCTGGACCTCGTCCTGCTTTTCGGCGACCGGCTGGTGACCTACCGCGCGGGGGCGGGCGGGTTTGCCAGCGGCCGCGAGGTGCGCACGCGCGAGGGCAGCCCGCTGGGCCCCGCGGGGGTTTCTGGTCAGCACCGAGGCGGGGGAGCTGTGGCGGCTGGAGATCCTCGGCGATGGGACGCTGGACGCGCCGGTCCCCCTGGTCGTGGACGGCAAGGCCCTGCGGCTGCCCGAGGCGGCGCGAATCTGCGTGGGCGACGCCGACGCGGATGGCGACGTCGAGCTGATCGCCGCCGGGAAGTCCCGGGTTTACCTGTGCGAGCCGGCCTTCGATGGCTTCGGCCAGGCCGTGGCCCTGGGCGGCGATCTGCTCACGCCCGACGGCGTAGCGCCGGGGGCCCTCGCGCCGGCGCTGGTCGCGCCCGGCAAGCTGCTGCTCGGCACGGCCTGGGGGCCGGTGATGACCGCCGAGGTGCGAGCCGGGGCGCTGGCGGTGACGGGCTGGGCTACGGCCGCGCGCCCACCGATGGACGTGGGCCTCTGCGCTGCCCCCTGGGCCTGTGACTGGAACGGCGACAGGCGCGGCGACGTCGTGGCGGCGGGCGCCGACGGTCTGGTGCGGGTGTTCGTCGCCCGCGACGGCGGCCTCTACGCGCCCGGCGTCCTGGTGGGAGACGGCGCCGGGCCGATACGGGCGGCCGGTCAGGAACTGCGGCCCTGCTTCCCGGCGTTGGCGGACCTGGACGGCGACGGCGACCTGGACCTGCTGTTGGGCGAGGAGGGCGGGCGGGTGAGGATGTGGCGCAACGACGGCACCTTCACGGCGGCGGGAGACGTGGCGGTGGCCGGCACGGCCATCGGGGGACCAGCTGTCGCGGTGCCCTTCTCGCTGGATTGGGATGGCGACGGTGACTGCGACCTGCTGGTGGGGAGCCAGCCCGCCCCCCGGGACTGGACGGGCAGGCCGGGCCCGGCGCTGCCCTTTCCGGCCGTGATGTACATTGAGAATGAAGCGCGCGGGAAAAGCCTGCCGCGACTTGATAAAATGGTGCTTGTGGACTTCCTCGCGCGACGCGGTGAGGCGCACGGAGACGCCGCGGTGCTCGAGCCCTGGCACCTGTGGATGGCCGGCAAGCTGCGGCTGGGGGACCCGGTGATGGTGCTCGGGAGGGCCGGGGTGTTCGAATTCAGCCTCGCGACCGTGGGGCCGGCCTACCCGCGCTTCGTGCTGGGCGCCACGAGCGACGTGGTCAGGCCCCGCAGGCCGCGAGGCGCCGTGTGGTGTCTGCGGGGCATGGGCCCCCGCGGCGACGAGCCGCTGGTCGGCCTCGGGCCCTATGGGTTCGTCTGCGCGGCGGGCAAGCTGGAGAGATAGCCTTCGTGTGGGTGAGTCAGTGAGCACAATGCGTTCCTACCTGCTGTCAGTGGCGCTGCAGACGCTGGCGATCCTCGCTGCCGTGGGCCTGCTCGTGTCGGGTGGCGTGATGCTGACGCGCCCGTGGTGGGGTCGGGTCCAGGCGGCGACTCTCAGACCCTGCGGCCAGTGGCGGCCCTACCTGCTTCCGGATCGTGAGTTCTGGTGCTGGTGGCCCGACGGCTGGATCATACGCGAGGAGGGACAGCCGGGGACCGCCCGGGTCGTGTTCGAGGCCGGCTCGACCGCCCGCGTGACCGTGGTGGTCACAAGCCTCCAGGGAGCCGGGGGCCCGCCGGCGCCGGTGCTCACGAGCGCCGC
>CAZSOQ010000059.1:0-24397 GCA_964608495.1 uncultured Armatimonadia bacterium
CGCAGGCTGAAGCCTGCGGCTACTATCGGCCACTGTCCCCGCACTGCCCCGACCTCGGGCGCGATCGAGACCTCGGACCGGCGTAGCCGCGGGCTTTAGCCCGCGGTGGTGGCCCCGCGGTGTCCCCTGCGTTCCACCAACCTGCGATATGCCGGGGTCCGGGCCCCTCACACCGACCGTCTCCCAGGTCCTCCAGCCGTCCCCCCGCAGGCCGGGGCACACCCCGGCCTGTCCAAACCGCCACCCAGCCACCCCCGCAGGCTGAAGCCTGCGGCTACTATCGGCCACTGTCCCCGCACTGCCCCGACCTGGAGCACCATCGAGACTTCGGCCTGTCGTGGTCGCGGGCCCCTACGCCCACAGGTCCAGGTCTTCCGTGGCCTTCGCGTGCGCCACCAGGAACTGCCGCCGCTGCTCCACGTTGTCCCCCATCAGCGTCGCGATTACCTTCGACGCCTCCTCCGCCTCCTCTAGCGTCACCTGCCACAACACCCGGTGCTCAGGGTCCATCGTCGTCTCCGCCAGGTCGTTCGGGTCCATCTCCGACAGGCCCTTGAACCGGTATACCGTCATCCGCCGGTTCCCCAGCCTCCCCTGCAGTGCCGCCAGCGCCTTGTCGTCCAGCGCATAGTGCGTGTCCCGCCCCGCCTTGATCCGGAACAGCGGCGGCTGCGTGATGTACAAATGCCCCTCCCGGATCAGCGGCTGCATGTAGCGGAAGAAGAAGGTCAGGATCAGCGTCCGGATGTGCGAGCCGTCCACGTCCGCGTCGGCCATGATTATGATGCGGTGGTACCGCAGCTTCGACAGATCGAACTTGCTCGAACTCTCCTGCTCCCCGTTCGTGTCCCCATTGCCCTCGAGCGAGATCCCCGTCCCCAGCGCCGTGATCATCGCCCGGATTTCCTCGTTCGATAGCACCCGGTCCAGGCGGTTCTTCTCGACGTTGATCACCACGCCCCGCAGCGGCAGAATCGCCTGGTACCGGCTGTCCCGCGCCTGCTTGGCATTGCCCCCCGCCGAGTCGCCCTCGACCAGGAACAGCTCGCACTCCTCGGGGCTGCGCGATGAGCAGTCCGCCAGCTTGCCGGGCAGGTTCGCGCCCGCCAGGGCCGACTTACGCGTGGCCTCGGCGGCCTTGCGCGCCGCGTCGTTGGCCCGGGCCGCCGTCTCGGCCTTGGTGATTATCCGCCGGCCCACCGCCGGATTCTCCACCAGGTACTCGCTCAGGCCCTCGTAGACGATGCTGTACACCAGGCCCTCGACCTCGGAGTTGCCCAGCTTCGTCTTCGTCTGCCCCTCGAACTGCGGCGCCAGGATCTTCACCGAGATGACTGCCGTCATCCCCTCGCGCACCTCGTCACCCGTCAGCCGCCGCTGCTTGTCCTTGCGCAGCCCGGCCGAGAAGGCGTAGTTGTTGACCGCCGACGTCACCGCGCTCTTGAACCCCGACAGGTGCGTGCCGCCCTCCGCGGTGTGGATGGCGTTGGCGTAGCTGAGGATGGTCTCGTGGATCCCCTCGCCGTACTGGATGGCGATCTCGACCTCCAGGCCCTCCCGCTCGTCGCGGAAGTAGATGGGCCGGTGGAGGGTCTGCGAGCCCTCGTTGAGATGCTCGACGTACGCCCGGATGCCCCCCTTCTGGTAATAGGACTCCTCGCGCTCCTTGCCCTCGCGCTCGTCGCGCAGGGTGATGCGCACGCCCCCGGCGAGGAAGGACAGCTCGCGCAAGCGCCGCGCGACGGTCTCGAAGTCCCACTCGACGCTGTCGAAGATCTCGGGGTCGGGCATGTAGCGGATGCGCGTCTGGTGCCGCTTGGCGGGAGCGCCCTGGCTGACCTTGCCGGTGGGTACGCCGCGCTCGTACCGCTGGTGCCACTTGAACCCGTCGCGGCAGACCTCGGCCTCGAGCCATTCGGAAAGCGCGTTAGTGCAGGACACGCCGACGCCGTGCAGCCCACCGGAGACCTTGTAGCTGCCCCCGCCGAACTTGCCGCCGGCGTGGAGGGTCGTCATCACGACCTCCAGCGCTGAGCGCTTCTCCGTGGGGTGCTGGTCCACCGGGATGCCGCGGCCGTTGTCTATCACCTCCGCGCTACCGTCCGCGTGGAGGATCACGTCCACCCGGTCGCACACGCCCGCGAAGACCTCATCTATCGCGTTGTCTACGACCTCGTAGAGGGTGTGGTGGAGACCGCGCAGGCCCGTGGATCCGATGTACATCGCCGGGCGGCTGCGCACCGCCTCCAGGCCCTTCAGGACACGAATATCCCTTGCTGTGTAGTCGCTCTGGGGTGCTTCGGACATTGCTTCTCTCCTGCAGCTTGTGACTGTTCGACGCCCCGGCAAGGCAACGAAAGCCCTACCGCGTCATAAGGCAAGTGCCCCGGCGTCCAAGAAACTCAAACGAGGGAAGCGGACTGACAAGACCGCTACCGGTGCCCCTGGATAGGCGCCCAGGTCTGTCCTTCGGGAACGTGGATCACTACCCCCTGGACGAGGTGAATTATACCATGCGCGCGCGGGGACCGTCAACGACGCGAGAGGCTCTTTGGGCTTGTGCCGCAAAGCCTCGCGGGCTCTTGGGACCTCGGCGGAGGCACCGTCGCGCGCCCGCGAAAGGGTGGGTCCGAGAGGGACGTCAGGGCGGCTCGCGCGGGGCCGACAGGAGGGCGTCAGGGGGCCAAGACGGGCCTGCCGGGGCCAGACCGGCCCGGCGGCAAAGTGGCCCGCCGGTGATGCTCGCCGGGGCCACCAGTGTGTCCCTGAGGCCCGCGCGCGAGGATAGCCCTTCGCTAGGCCGTCCTCGTCGCGGCGAGCTCTTCGTAGGTGGCGATCAGCGACTGCCTCATGGCAGCCAGGGAGTGGTACCGCACGACGTACTCGCGGCCTGCCGCGCCCCAGGAGCGCTGCTCCTCCACGGGGGTCATGAGCATCATCTCGAGCCCGGCCACCAGGGACGCCTCGCAGCGCGGCCTGTAGGCCAGGCCCGCCCCGGCCTCCGCGACCAGGTCGCTGACCCCAGGCAGGTCGGGAACGAGCACGGGCAGCCCGCAGGCCATGGCTTCCAGCAGCGCGTAGGGCAGGCCCTCCCACGCCGAGGACATGACGAAGGCCGCGAAGTGGGGCAGCAGGGCCTGCACGTCGGTCCTGTAGCCCAGCAGGTGGATTCGCGAGGAGAGGTGGAGTTCGCTGACCTGTCGCTCGGTGGCCGGGCGCAGGACCCCATCGCCCACCAGGACGAGCCGTGCCGCAGGGAAGGTCGCCGCCAGTCGTCCGAAGGCCCGCACCAGCAGGTCTGGGGCCTTCTGGGGACGCAGGGACGTGACGACACCGATCAGCTTGCCCTCCGGCAGGCCCACCTCCTGCCGCGTGGCCCTCAGCCCGGGAGCGAAACGGTTGGTGTCAACGCCGAGCCTCAGGTCGCGGATGCGACTCTCGTCGGCCAAGCCGTGCCTCAGCGCGGCTGCGTTTTCGCCCCGGCTGATCAGCAGGTAGCAGTCCGTCCAGGGCGCCGCGAGGCGCTCGAGGGCCAGGTACAGGCGCTGGCGCACTACTCCCACCTGTGCCTGGAAGGCGAAGCAGTGCGGGGAGTAGATGGTGACGGGACGGTCGGCGCCGGCATCGCGCACCGCCGCCCGGCCCAGGAATCCGGCCTTCGAGCTGTGGCAGTGCAGCAGGTCCGGCCGCCAGGAGGCCACCAGCTCGTGCAGCTCGCGCAGGGCGCTGCGGTCGCGCAGGGGATGGATGGCGCGGGTCATGTCGAGGACGGTGACCTCGGCCCCCGCGGCCCTGAGGGCCTGCAGGTCGTCGTCGGGCCTGGGGTCGCGCCGCAGCGACAGGACGACGTGCTGCTCGAAGCGCTCGGGCGGCAGGCCGGCCACCAGGTCGAGGACAAACCGGCGCGTGCCGCCGGTCATCGCCTCGAGCACCTGCATCACGCGCAGCCTGCGGCCATCGCCACGCGACGGCGCCGGGGCCGGATCCTTGGGGCGTGCGGGTTCATTCGCCACTGCGGCGCCTCACCTTCTCACCGACGCGCTTGGCCGCGTACCGCACCTCCTCGACGCCGAAGACCCAGGCGCCGGCCATGTAGACGACCAGGGCCACCAGGCCGACGCCGGAGAGCAGGCTGAGGGTCTTCATTTTGTCCCCGCCGATCGGTGGCTGCCAGCCGGCCAGCGCGCCCCGCAGCCAACCGAAAGTGAACCAGACCGCCACGGCCATCACGGCCACCGCCAGCAGGACGCGGGTCACCCACCGCACCTGGGCCGCGCCGTCCACACCGGTGACCTTCCCCCGCAGCAGCAGGTACAGAGCGGCGACCTTCAGGCTCTTGCTCACCGTCAGGGCCAGGGCGATGGCAGCAACCGATCCGCCGAGGACAAAGGTGCCGTACCAGCCGATGGCGACGTGGATGATGACCCCGGCCACGCCCGCCACGTTGGGCGTGAGCGTGTCCTTCACCGCGAAGTACCAGTTGCAGATGCTGCCCTCGACGGCCGTGAAGACGATGACGGGCGCGTAGCAGTAGAGGGCGAGGGCTGCCAGGTCAACGCCCTCGGCACCGAACTTGCCGTGCTCGAACAGAAGGGAGACGATAGGGTGGGCGAGGACCATCAGCGCGAAGGTGGCCGGCAGGAAGATGAAGGCCATGGCCCGGGTCATGCCCACCAGCGTCAGTCCCAGGCGCGCCTTGTCGTCCTGCACCGCCCACTGCGACAGGAAGGGGTACACGACGAAGCTGACCGCGAGGGGCAGGATTTGTAGAGGGGCGTCGGTCATCGCGCGGCCGAAGGTGAGGCAGGTGTAGGTGCCCTCGCCGATGCGGTCCGCGAAGATCGTGTCGGCGACGGTTCGGAGGAAGGAGAAGATGAGGCCCGCCACCACCGGCACCATCAGGCCCATCATCACCCTGATGGTCGGGTCCCGCCAGAAGGCCATCAGCCTCAGCATCCCCAGCTTGCTGGCCAGTCCGGGCAACTGCACCACCAGCCGCAGCGCCCCGCCGATGGCCACGGCCACCGCCGCGGCGTAGATGCCCGTGGGGTCCTCGGGCTGCCAGACGAGGTACACGCCGGCGAGCAGGACGAGCACCAGACCCGTGCGGAAGGAGGCCTCGGCGATGGCCGGCAGCGTGAAGCGCTTGTAGGCGTGCAGCGTCAGCTCCGGCATGATCGAGAGGCTGAAGAGCACCAGTGCCGGGGCCATGATCCGCAGCATGACCACCGCGACGCCCAGGGTCTCGGCGTCGGAAGACAGCTCGGGCCACAGCGCGCGAAGCAGAGGGCGGGCGAGGACGATCAGGCCCGCAGCGATGACCAGCAGCGTGCTCATCTGCAGCAGCGCGGCGCCGCTGGCCACATGCCACGCAGCCTCCTCGCCCTCGCGGTCGTGCACGCGCACGAACTGCGGCAGATAGGTCGGCCGCATCAGCTTCTCGACCTTGGTGTACAGGTTGAAGATCACGGCGTTGTACAGTGTGTAGAAGGCGTCCGTGGCCCGGCTGTTGCCGAAGAAGTGGGCCAGAACCATGTGCTTGCCGTAGCCCGCCAGCTTGCCCACCAGCAGGAAGATGCTGATGACCAGCGCGGCGACCGTCATCTGCCGCCCGGCCTTGCCCAGCCCCTCCTGACCCGGTTCCAGGACCACTGGTGCGTCGTCCGCCATTGGTGTCTACCTCACTACGTGACGTAACAGGTCGTACAGCCGGCGCGTATTCTTCCGCAGATCATACTCGCGCTCAACCCGCAGCCTGCCCCCCGCCGCCAGCGCCGACCGCAGGCTGCTGTCCGTTAACAAACGCTGCAACTGGTTGGCCAGGTCCACGTGATCGCCGGGCTCGGCGAGAAGCCCCGTGACCCCGTGCTGGATGATCTCCGGGATGCCGCCCGTTCGGGTCGCGACCGTGGGCACCTGCATGGCCAACGCCTCGATGAGCACGTTGGGCACACCCTCGTTGTCCCCATCGGGCGCCTGCACCGACGCCAGCACGAACAGGTCAGCCTCGTGGTACGCCGCGAGCATGCGCGTCTCCGTGACGGCCGAGTGCAGGTGCACGCAGTCCCTTAGCTGAAGACCGTTGATTAGCTGGCGCAGTTCCTCTTCCTGCGGGCCCGAGCCGAAGATGTGCAGGTCGAAATCGAAGTCGCGGCCGACCAGGGCCGCCGCGGCCCGCAGCAGATGCGGCAAGCCCTTCTTGGGTACCAGCCGCCCGGCCGAGAAGATGAAGGGCCGACGGTGCAGCCCCTTGATCTGTGGCGAGAAGCGCGCCAGGTCCACACCGTGGCGGACCAGGTGCAGCCGGCTGCGGGCGCGCACCGGGAAGTGCTCCCGCAGGTGGTGGTACCCCACCTCCGTACAGGTGACCGCGAACTCCGCCTCGCGCGCCTTCAGATCGAGGAAGCTCGCCTCATCGGTGAACAGGTCGCGGGCATGGGCGGCGAAGCTGAAGCTCAAGCCCAGGATCTCGGCCAGGAACAGGCCCACCGTCGCCGGAACGCTGGCGAAGGCCGCGTGGACGTGCCCTACCTCGCCGTGGGGCAGAGTCCAGGCGAAGTAGGCCGCCGTGAACAGTGATACCACTATCTCCCGGGCGCGCGTGGGGTAGTGGCGCAGTAGGCCGACCGCCGTCACGGCGGCGCTCAGGCAGCCCGCCGGCCACAGCACCCCGGCCCCCAGCGCGGCCGTCCATAGCCGCCGGCTCCGGAAGGGCGGACGGTACATAACGCCCTGCTCCAGCCAGGGCTTCGCGCTGTCGTGCACCGGCCCCTCCTTGCCGCGCGCCAGCGCCAGAACCTGGATCCGCATCCCAGCGGCCGCCAGCGCGTTGATCTCCCGCAACAGAAACGTCTCCGACACCGACGGGAACTGGCTGAATATGTACAGCAGCGCGCGCGGCCGGCGCTTGCGGCGCCCGTCCGTCTGACGAGCAGGCTCCTGGCTGCGCACTGCGCCTGCGTCTCGCACTCAGCGTCCTCCTGCTCGAACCGAGGCCGCTCCGCCGGACCGGCCGGCCGCGCGCCCCGGAGCCCGGGCTAGGCCAGGTCCCGGTAGATGCCCAGCAGGGCCTCGGCGTGCCCTCGCCAGGTGAACTGACGCGACCACCGCAGGCCGTCGGCCACAAGGGTCCGCCTGATGGACTCGTGCTGGGCCAGGACCACGAGGGCCTCCGCCAGCTCCGCGGGGTCTCCCAGAGCCACCCGTCGCGCGCCCGGACCGGCGGTCTCAGGCAGGGCGCCCCCCGTTGACACCACCACCGCCGCGCCGCAGGCCATCGCCTCCAGAGGCACAAGCCCGAACCCCTCGTACAGCGACCATTGTACCAGAGCCGTGCAAGCGTGGTAGAGACACCGCAGATTGCCATCGCTCAGCCGGCCGACCACCCTGACTCGATCGCGAAGGGGGCTGCCCTCCAGGGCCGCCAGGTCGCGCTCGCACCGCCAGCCCTTCCTGCCCGCGATGACCAGGTCGTGGGGCACGCGCAGCGCGGCGATCTCGAAGGCCCGCAGCGTGCCCGCGATGTTCTTTTTCGGCTCAATATTTCCGACAACGGCGAAGAACGGTCTTTCGAGGCTGAAGCGCGTGCGGAAGTCCTCCACCTCGCCCGGCGCAGGCGGCTGGCGGAACACGTCGCGCACCCCCAGCGGCAGCACCCGGATCCGCTCCTCGGGCACGCCGAGCAGCTCCATGACCTCCTCGCGCACGATCTTCGACGGCACCACCACCACGTCGGCCTTGCGCACGCTCCTGGGCAGCACGAACCCGTAGTGCAGCGCGTTGGACCGCTTCGTCCACTGGGGATGCGCCAGGGCCACCAGGTCGTACACGGTCACCACCGACGCGCCCCGCCAGCCCAGAGGCAGCACGTAGGCGGGACCGTGCAGCACGGCGTGGTGCCTGCCGGCGCGCGGCAGCCACAGTTGCTCGGCCAGGATGCGACCAGCGCGCCCGACGGCCCACGCTGGCGCCCTCAGGGTCCGCGCGCTTTCGAGCCATTCCTCCTTCGCGACAAGCGAGCCGCGGCAGGCGAAGGTGAGGTCCTCCGGGGCGAGGTCTCGCGATGCGCCGGCCGCCTCGACCAGCGCCCTGCCGGTCTCGGCCACCGACACCTCGACGCCCGACCGGGGCCCCTCGAGCAGCAGCGCGTCGAAGAGCACGCCCATCTCACTCCACCACCAGCGCGCGGTAGACGTCGGCGATCTCCGCGGCCATCCGCTCGGCCATGAAACGTTCCTGGAAATCGCGGCGGGCGGCCAAGCGCAGATGCTCGGCGAAGGCCGGGTCGTAGATGACCCGTCGCAGGGCCCGCGCGGCGTCCGCTCCGTTGCCGGGCTCATACAGCAGCCCCGTGTCGCCGTGCCGGATGATCTCCGCGGGGCCACAGGCGGCCGGCGCCACACAGGGTGTGCCCACAGCCATCGCCTCGAGGATCGCCCGTCCCAGCGGCTCCGCGTCGGCCGTGTGCAGGTAGGCGGTCAGGGCGGCGAGGATCCCGGCCCCGTCCTCGCGCCAGCCCAGCCAGTGGACCCTATCGGATAGGCCGGACCGGGCGCACAGGGCCTTCAGTTGCACGGCGTAGCCGCGGTGCTCGCCGAACAGGTCCGCGCCGGCCACCACGAAGTGGGCTTTCTCCTCGTCGCCGAGCGCCTGCGCGGCCTCGATGAGCACCTCCAGGCGCTTCCACGGCACCACCTGCGCCAGCGTGCCGATCAGCGGCTCCCCGCCTGACAGGCCCAGCTCGCGACGCACCTGAGACGTCCCCCCAGTCTCGCCCGCGCGCGGCGCGTCCACGCCGTTGTACACGACCTGCACCTTCGCCGCGGCCTCGGGCACAAGGCCACACAGTGCCTCCCGCACACACTGGGATATAGCCACCACGCGCGTGCTGCGGCGGACGACGCGGGCCGCCATCGCCTCGGGCAGGCGCAGGTCCCGCGCGTGCCACACCACGGGCGCCCGTGGCCGACAGCCCAGTGTCAGGAGCGCGGCGGGAAGGCTGTTGCAGTGGATGACCGCGGGCCTGGTGCGCGCCAGCACGGCCGCCAGCGTCGCTACCGCCGGGAAGAAGGCCATCGCGTCCGCAAGCGCCCGCCAGCGAGGTGTCCGGTGAGGCCGCCAGGCGCCGATCCGATGCCAGGGCACACCGAGCGAGGTCACGTTGCGGGGCAGCCAGCCGTCCTCAGGCCCCGGGCACGCCACGAGGGGCTCGAGGTCGCCGGGCAGGTGGGCGAGCAGGTCGGCCAGCGTCCTCTCGGCACCGCTGGCCCGCGAGACATGGTTGACGAACAACACGCGGATAGGCATTGGTTCGCGCCCCGCCGTGCCCGGCGGGATCCGACCCGCCCGAGTCCGGCCCGTCTCCACCCAGCCGGGGTGCCGGGTCTCAGCCGCTAGTCGCCCGCGAGACACGCCGCCAGCCAGTCCATCGTGACCCCGATGACCTCGCGCTCCCAGGGTGAGGAGTAGAAGGCGTGGTTCGCGCCCTCGACGAGGTGAAGCTCCAGTTCAGTCCGGGCGCGCCGGGACAGCGCGCGGTAGAACTCGATGCAGGGCGGCGTCACTGGGTCGGCGGAGCCGTAGATGAACAGCCGGCGCCCGCCGAAGGCCAGGAAGGAGCCGTCCCAGTCCACGTCCCGGTCCTCGACCGCTCCCTCCTCGCCCTTGCCCTTGCCCCCTCGCGCCAGGGCCCGGGTCACCAGGTCCCAGCGGATCGCGCCCGTCAGCAGCTTGCGCCAGGACTGGGGCGAGAAGAGCTTGCGCAGGTAGACGCCGTAGACCGATCTGCGCTTGGCGCTCTCGGCTGCCGCCCGTTCGCCCCCGATGAAGGGAGCGGACCACAGGGCCATGGCCCGCAGGCCCGGCGTGGACGGCCCGGCGCCGATGGCCACCTCGCACCCCGAGCAGTCCCCCACGAAGGCCAGCGCCTCGACGCCCGCGCGGTCCCGCAGCTCCCGCGCCGCAACGACGGCGTCCGAGATCATCGTGACGAGCGTCGTGTCGAGCGTTGCGCCCTCGCTGTCGCCTCTGCCGCGAAAGTCGAAGCGCAGGGCCGCGAAGCCCCGTCGCGCCGCCTCCCGTGCGGCCTTCAGCAGCAGGCGGTGCGCGCCCACGCGGTAGCCGGGCCAACCGTGCAGGAAGACAAGCCCCACTCTCGCGGGCTTCCCCGGGAGGTGCAGGACGCCCAGAAGCTGCTGGCCGTCATTCGTGAACACGAAGTGTTGGTCCATGACAGAGATCGAGGTGTGCCCGCGGCCCCAGGCGAAGACCCAGGGTCCGGGCCTCAGGACGCCTCCTCGCGGGCCGGGCCCAGCGCTACCGCCAGCCACCCCGCCAGGACCTCGGCCAGGGGCGCAGCGTCCACCAGCCCGATCCGCTGCCAGAAAGGCTCCAGGCGTATCGCCCGCACCTCGCCGGCGGGATAGGCCTCGGCCAGGTGCACCATCGGGGCGGCGGGCTCAGTGCGCGCGCTGACGTCCACCACGAGGCAGGGCCCGGTGAAGACGGGCTTGGCAGCCGCCAGGGGCAGGCTGACCTGCTCGAGCTGCTCCCGCATAGTCCGGGGCACGAGCCAGCCCGCCAGGTCGAAGTACTCCTCCTGTTCCTGGGCCCGCAGCTCCTCCGCCGACACACCGTCGCCGGCGGTCATACGGGCCTTGATGAGCGTGCGACGGAAGTTCTCGTGCCAGTAGGCGCGGCCGTCCAGGATGGGGGCGATGAGCACCAGTGCCTCGGGCTCGGTGTCCGGGGCGGCCTCGGCGGCCAGAGCTGCCCCCAAGCGCACTCCCATCAGCGCCAGCCGCGGCGGGGCCAGCTCCTCGCGCACCCAACGCACCGCTCGCCGCAGGTCCTCCCGCCAGGCCTGCAGGTCGAAGCTCTCGAAATCGCCTCCGCTGTCGCCGCAGCCGCGGTAGTCGAAGCGCAGGACCCTGACCCCACAGTCCACCAGCGCCCACGCGGCCTCGGTGAGCACGCGCCTGGCGCACTTGCTCTCCTCGGCGAAGGGCTCGCAGAGGAGCGCGACCGGTCCGTCTCCCTTGCCGTGGAGCACCGCGCTGAGCCTCACGCCGCCGCTGTCGAAGCCCACAGGCTCCAGCGCCCGACTCATTGCTCCTCCAGCTTCCGCTGCACGACCTCGCCGATCTTGTTCACCGTCGAGAAGGCCTCGACGCTGAGCTCCTCGTCCCCCAGGGCCACGCCGAACACTTCCTCCAGGCCGAGGACGATCTCGAACAGGTTCACGGAGTCCACGGCGTAGCCCTCGGGCAAGCTCTCGTCGTCACCGATGTCTCCAGGCGACACCTCGAGGAACAGGCGCTCGACGATCATTTCCTTGATGCGCTGGCGAATCTCTGCTGCGTCGACCAAGCTGGCTCCTCCTTACCGAGCCCGCGCGCCGGCGGGCTATTCGACCATGGGCGGTGCGCCGGTGACCTCGAGAGGACGGGTCTCGAGCCGTGCCCACTCGCACTCCTCGTCGGCCGGCCCGTCCTCCTGGCTGAACATCCCGTGCCACCGGCGCTTGAACACAAGGCCGTTCTTCACGGTGATATACCGGTAGTTGACGTCCACCGAGCCGTCGGTGGTGACCGACTCGAAATGATACATCTGGGCCGCGGGTTCATAAAGCACGCGCCAACCGGCGGCTCGGGCGCGGTAGCACAGGTCGAAATCCTCGAATTGGGCCGGGTTGAACACCTCGTCCAGGCCGCCCACGTCGTCCGTCACGCGGCGCTTCATGAGCCAGCAGGCGCTGATGAGACACTGGCACTCGCGCCGCACGTTGTGCTCGGGGCTGTCACGGGGCTCGCCGCGCCCGAAGTACCGCACGCGGCCGGTGCGCGATATGCCCACGCCCGCCTCCTGGATGTCGTAGGGCTCGAAGGGATACAAGAGCTTCGGGCCGACGATGCCGATGTCGTCCTCGGAGTCGAGCAGCTCCGCCAGGATCGCCAGCCACCGTCGCGTTCGCACCACCACGTCGTTGTCCATGAAGATGATATGGCGGCCCCGGGCCAGTCCCAGGCCCTGGTTGCGCGCCGTGCACGCGCCTACGTTGGTGTCGTTGCGCACCAGCGCGAAGCCCACCCCCTGCCCGGCCGCAAGGCCCGCGAGCCGCTCCTGCAAGTACTCCACGCTCCCATCCCTCGAGCCGTTGTCTATGGCGACGACCTGGGACGGGATCGGGTCCGCCGCCAGCACGCTCTCGAGGCACACCTTCGTGTAGGGCGCCTTGTTGTAGCTGACGACGATCAGCGTGCAGTCGAGCCGCTCCGGCATGTCGGCTTTCACCCGCCTGGCGTCATCCACGGCCGCCGGGCCGACGGCGCGTACCGCGGCCTACCCGGCCTGGCCCACCAGCCGCGCGGCCGCTCGGGCGATGTCCCCCGCGTCGGGCACTACCGCCCGCTCGAGGCTCGGACTGGCCGGGACCGGCACGTCCGCCGCCGCGACGCGGCACGGCGGGGCTTCCAGGTCGTAGAAGCACTCCTCGACGATGCGGGCCACGATCTCTGCCGCGACGCCACCCGTCATGTTCCCCTCCTCAACCACCACGACCCGGCCGGTCTTGGACACGGACTCGGCGATGGCGGGCACGTCCAGGGGCGCCAGGCTGCGCAGGTCCAGCACCTCGGCCTGGACGGCGTGCTCGGCCAGGGCCTCGGCGGCCCGAAGGGCTTCCTCCACCATCCGCGAGCAGGCCACAATAGTCACATGTTCGCCCGGCCGTGCAAGCCGCGCGCGCCCTATCTCCGTGAGGTAGTCGCCCTCGGGCACGGGACCACGGCGCCCATAGAGGACCTTGCTCTCCAGGAAGATGACAGGGTCGTCGCAACGGATCGCGGCCTTGAGCAGGCCCTTGGCGTCCTCGGGCGTGGCCGGCGCCAGCACCAGCAGGCCGGGCGTGGCGACGAAATGGCGCTCCAGGCTCTGGGAGTGGGTAGGCCCGTAGGCCCTGCCGGCGCCGGCGGGCGTGCGTACCACCAGGGGCACGCTCACCTGTCCGTTGTACATGTACCGGAACTTGGCGGCGTGGTTGATGAGCTGGTCCATGGCGAGGGTGATGAAGTCCATGAACATGATCTCCGCCACGGGCCGCAGACCGGTCAGGGCCGCGCCGACGGCCAGCCCCACGAAGCCGGCCTCCGAGATGGGCGTGTTGCGGACCCGCTCCTCGCCGAAGCGCTCCACGATGTCGCGCGTGACCTTGAAGGCGCCGCCATACTCGGCGATGTCCTCGCCGATGAGGATGACGCGCTCGTCGCGCTCCATCTCCTCTTCGAGGGCTTCCCTGATTGCGTGGGAGTAGAAAAGCTCTCGCATGGCTGGATCAGGGCCTCAGGCGCCGTATTCGCCGGCCAGAAGGTGCCTGGTCGCGGTGGCTGGGTCGGGGTCGGGGCTGGTGCGCGCGTGGGCGACGGCCTCCTCAACGCTGCTCTTCGCCCTCCGCCGCAGGGCGTCGTCGCCGGGATCGTCGAGCACCCCCAGCTCGATCAGACGCCCGCGCATCACCACCAACGGGTCACGCCGGCGCCAGTCTTCCTCCTCGTCGCCGGTGCGGTAGGCGCACTCGTCGCTCTTGGAGTGGCCGCAGAAGCGGTAGGTCAGGGCCTCGACCAGCGTCGGTCCCTCGCCGGCGCGAGCGCGCTCCACGGCGCGCTGGGCCGCCGACCGCACGGCGAAGTAGTCCATACCGTCCACGGTCTCGGTGGGCAGGCCGAAGCCAGCCAGCCGACGGGCCGCCGAGGGCTCGGCGAAGGCGCGCGAGACGTGCAGACTCATGGCGTACTGGTTGTTCTCGCAGAGGTAGACGATGGGCAGGCGCCAGAGCGCGGCCATGTTCAGGGCCTCGTGGAACACGCCCTGGCCCGTGGCGCCGTCGCCGAAGAAGGCCATGACCACTCGCCCGGTGCCCAAACGCTGCTGCGAGAGGGCCGCGCCGGTTGCGACGGGCACCATGCCGCCAGTGATGCCGTTGCACCCCAGGAACCCGATGCCCGGCTCACAAAGGTGCTGGGAGCCGGAGCGCCCGCCGCAGTAGCCGGTGCTCTTGCCGAACAGCTCGGCCATCAGGCGCCCGGGATCGCCGCCCTTGGCCAGCAGGTGGCCGTGGCCGCGGTGGTTGGACGTGACCAGGTCCTCGCGCCCGAGGGCCGCGACCGCGCCCACCGCGCAGGCCTCCTGGCCGATGCAGAAGTGCGCCGTGCCCGGGATCACGCCCTCGCCGAACAGGTCGCTGAGGGTCTCCTCGAAGTAGCGTATCACGAGCATGCGCTCGTAGTGGGCCAGCAGCTCCTCGCGGGGGTAGGGCAGGCTCACCGCGCCACCTCCACGAGAGCCGCCGCCGCGCCCAGCTCGCACGCCAGCACCACCAGCAGCCGGTCGCCATCGCGGGCATCGGGCGCGCAGAGAGCGGCGCTCAGCAGCAGCGGGAACTGGGCGCCAAAGGCGTCCCCCCAGTCCACCGGAGGCTCCCAGACGTCCTCTTCGCGGGCGCCCAGCACCGCCCTGGCGTCCCCGGCGCTGCCCGCGACGGCGCAGCCGAGCAGAAGGCCGAGGGGACGCGCACCGCGCCTCTCGGCCCGCTCGGGGGGCTCCAGGACCAGCATCGCGGCGCCCTCGGCGGGCACGAATCCGTCGCCCGCCTCGCCCTCCTCGTCCAGGGCCGCGTAGAGCGCCTCACTCAGGGCCTCAGCGCCGCCGGCCAGGCAGAAGTCCACGTCGCCGGCCGCCACGCGCCCTTGACCGTAGGCCACGGCCTCGGCGCCGCTGAGGGAGCCGTCGGCGAAGGTCGCCGCCGACCCCCGGAGACTGTATTCGATCGCCGCCAGGCTCGCGGGAGAGTTCACGAAGGCGTGGGTGAAGATCATCGGCGAGGCGGCTCGGGTGCCCTGCCGGCGCATGCGTCCGGTCACGGCGAGCAGCGAGTCCAGGCAGCCGAAGGCCGTGCCGTGGCTGAGCCCGCGCCGATCCGCGTCGCTGTCCTGCCAGGGCAGCGAGGCGTCGCGCACGGCCAGGAAGCACGCCGCCAGGGTGAGGGCCGAGCAGCGGTCGAGGTAGGTCTTGGGCGTCTCGACAAGCTGCTTCAGGTCGAATTCGGGCACCTCGGCGGCCACCTGGGTCTCGTAGATGGACGCGTCGAAGAGCCGGGGCTCGCGCGGCTGGTAGGCGCCCGCCGCCAGGCACCGCGAGAAGGCCTCGCGGCCCACGCCGAGGGGCGCCAGGACGCCCAAGCCCGTCACCGCCACCACGCCCGAGCTCACCTACTCCGCCCTCCTGAGCGCCAGGCAGGCGTTGCTGCCGCCTATACCCGCGGAGATGGACAGGGCCACTCGCACGTCCTGCTCGCGGCCCCGGTTGGGCACGTAGTCGAGATCACACTCGGGGTCGGGCTCGGTGTAGTTGGCCGTGGGTGGCACGTGGCCGTCGCTGATGGCCAGAGCGGTGGCGAGGGCCTCGATGGCCCCGGCGGCGCCCATCAGGTGGCCCAGAGCGCCCTTGATGGAGCTAACGGGGATCTGGTGGGCCCGTGGGCCAAGAACGTTCTTTATCGCCAGCGTCTCGGCCGGATCGTGGTACTCCGTACCTGTCCCGTGCGCGTTGATGTAGTCCACTTCCTCGGCCGCCACGCCGCTCGCCCGCAGGCATCCGGCCACCACCGACGTCATCCCTTCCGCCCCGGGGTCCGGCGCAGTCAGGTGGTAGCCGTTGTTGTTCTCCCACCAGCCGGCGACCTCGGCGTAGACCCTGGCGCCGCGCGAACGGGCGCTGTCCAGCGTCTCCAGCACGAGGTGGGCCGCGCCCTCGCCGAAGAGCGTGCCGCTGCGGTCGGCGGAGAAGGGCTTGATGTCGTCGGCCGTGATGGTCCTCAGGTTGCTCAAGCCGGCGAGGAGCGTGGGCGCCAGGCAATCGTGCCCGCCCGCCAGGGCCACGTCGCAGCGCCCGGCCCGCAGCAGGTCGCCGGCCAGTCCCACGGCGGCCGTGCCCGACGAGCAGGCCATCGAGACCAGGTGGGTCGGGCCGGTGATCTTCAGCCTCTCGCGGAAGAGGCGTGTGGCCTCATCGAAGCGGAAGCCGCGGAAGAGGTCGCCCCGAGGATCGCCGCCCAGGAACGAATCCACGTATTCCTCCCACCGATCGGCCCCTCCGAAGTTGCTGGCCAGCACGGCCCCGGCCCGCAGGTCCTCCAGGGACGCGGGTAGACCGGCGTCGGCGAGGGCCTGACGAGCGGAGTAAAGGGCGAATTGGGTGGCCAGGGAGGGCGCGGCATCGAGGCCGTAGTCGCGGGGCGCGAACTGCCAGTGCTTTACCTCGCCCGCCTTGTCGTTGCGCAGGCCCGTGGGGTCGAAGCGCTCGAGGGGCGCGATGCCGCGCTCGCCCGCAAGCAACAGGGACCAGAAGCGGCCCACGGTTGAGGCCAGAGGGGTGACGCAGCCGAGGCCGGTTATGACAACGCGAGTGCTCATAGTGATTCAGGGCGCGGGAAGGGCCGCGCGGGCCCTGTCACGACGTGATACAGGCCGCGCGCCCGAGGCTCGTCGCCCCGGCTAAGGACGCCGCGCGCGGCCGAAGGGTTCACCGGGCCGCGTGTTCCCGGGGCCCCCAGGGCCCGCCGGTGCGCGGCGCCCCAAAGGTCCGGGCTCAGACCTTACATAACGGGCCACCTGCCCGACCGTTCCATGGGCCGCGTGGCTCAGTGCATATGCATACCGCCGTCCACCAGGAACACCTGCCCGGTGATGTAGGCGGCCTCATCCGAGCAGAGGAAGGCGACCAGCCCGGCCACCTCTTCCGGTGAGCCGAAGCGCCCCAGCGGGATCAGCTCGCGCAGGGCCGCGGAGCGCTGCTCGGGCATGTCGGCGGTCATGTCCGTCTGGATCACGCCCGGGGCCACGGCGTTGACAGTGATCCCCTGGGCCGCCAGCTCCCGGGCCGCCGCGCGAGTCAGGCCCAGCAGCCCGGCCTTGGCCGCCGAGTAGTTCGCGCGACGCACGTCCCCCATCAGCCCCGCCACGGAGGCGACGTTCACGACCCGCCCCCAACGGCTCTTGATCATGTCCCGCACCACGGCCCTGAGGCAGCGGAAGGCCCCGCTGAGGCACACATCCAGCACCTCATCCCACTGCTCGTCGTTCATGAAGGCCAGGTACTGGTCGGAAGCCACGCCAGCGTTGTTCACCAGAAGACCCACGGGGCCAAGCTCCTGGTGGATGGCGCCGACCATCGCCTCGATCTGCTCGTTGTCGCGCACGTCGGCCCGCACCGCGATGACTTCCTGGCCCATGTCGCGGATGTGGCCGCACACCTCGTCCGCCGCCTCGGCGTTCCGGGCAAAGCACAAGGCCACGTTCGCGCCCCGCTCGGCCAGCTTCACGGCGATGGCTCGCCCGATGCCTCGCGAGGCACCGGTCACCAGGGCTGTCTTCCCCGTCAGGTTGATCATGTCGCCGCGCTCCCTGCCCGGGCATCTCCGCCAGGCTCGCGTCCCCGGACAGCGGGCCGCGAGCCGGCGCCCGGTCGCCGGTCTATCGGTTCTCGGCAAGGTAACGCTCGACGTCCTCGGCCGACAGCGGCCTGTCGGCGCCCAGCCACTCAGCCACCTGAGCCAGGGACAGACCGTGCTCCCGCGCCAGGCGCCTGGCGGCGGGCGCCGCCCGCACACGCCCCGGCGCTCCCGCGGATCCCTCCGCCCCCACTCCCGCCGTCTCCGCGCCGACGCCCTCGGCCTCCGGCGCCCCGCCGGCCGGCGCCCCGCCGGCCGGCGCCTCGCCGGCCAGGTCCAGGCTCAGGCGCGTCTGGGCCAGGTGAGCATCCAGAAGGCGCTGGTTGTCCGCTTCCACGCCCTCCGGCGGCTGCTCGCCCGCGCGACCGACGAAGGCGAAGGCATAGCCCACCGGCATCACGCTCTTCTCCGGCGCGTAGACCCTGAGCAGCAGCCCGCTCATCGGCGATTCGTACTCGAAGGTCACCTTCTCCGTGATGATCTCGCACAGCCCCTCGCCGGCTTGCAGCACGTCCCCCTCGCCCTTGAGCCAGCGGCCCAGGGTGACCTCCTCCAGGTTCTCGGCCCACTTCTCGATGCGCAGCAACTCGCCCATGGCAACGCCCTCGCGGGGTGGCGGAGTGAGAGTATACCACCGGCGGGGACCGCAGATGAAGCGCGCGAAGGAGGGGAGCCAGCTATCGCTGGCGAGACGGCGAGGTTGCCAGGCAACCTCGGGGCGGTCCGTGCCGCCGGCACAGCCGGCTCCTACGTCAGGGCCCCGCGGGCGGCAGCGCCCAATGATTGACCGGCCCGCGGGCGCGGGGGTATAGTCGAGGAGGGAAAGGACCATGGCACCGGTACGGGTCGTCGCCACTAACCGTCGTGCGCGTCATGACTACTCCATAGAGGACACGATCGAGGCCGGCCTCGTGCTCACGGGGTCCGAGGTCAAGGCCTTGCGCGCGCACCAGGTGTCGCTCCAGGAGGCCTTCGCCACCTTCCAGGGCGGGGAGCTGTGGCTGATGGGCATGCACATCACGCCCTACAAGAACAGCAGCCAGCAGGGGACGGACCCGCGGCGGCCCCGCAAACTGCTGGTCAGACGTAGGGAACTGCGACGCCTTATGGGGCGGGTGGCGGCCAAAGGATACACGCTGGTACCACTTCGGTTATACTTCAACGAGCGCGGGTACGCTAAGGTCGAATTGGGCCTGGGCCGGGGGAAAAGGCAGTACGACAAGCGCGAGGCCATCGCCGAGCGGGAGTACCAGCGACGCGTGCAACGGCTCAGCGGTCGTCTCGTCGAGTAGGGAGCGTTCACAGATGCCTCGTATCCTGGTCGTAGACGATGACCCATCCATCTGTCGCCTCGTCGGGGAGCACCTCAAGGACATGGGCGCCGAATACGAGGAGGCCTACGACGGGGAGCAGGCGCTGCGCAAGTTCTGCCAGGCCACGCTAGAGAATCGCATTTACGACGCCGTGGTGCTGGACATCGTGATGCCGGTGCTCGATGGCTGGGAAGTGCTCCATGCCATCAAGAACAACCCCCTGTGGCGGGGCACCCGGGTAGTGGTGCTGACGGGCCAGGCCACCGCCCCGAGCGACGTCATCCGCGTCATTGACTACGACGGCGTCTTCGTCGAGAAGAAGGGCTCCTTCCCCCAGATGATCGAGGAGATCATGGGCAGGATCCTCTGAGGCCCAGGCCGGCGCGCTTGGAGCCCCCGACGAGCTCCCGCAGGTCGCGCGAGCCCGCGACGCCCGCCGGGGCCGGGGCGTCCCCATCCCCTACTCACGGAACCTCAGTATGTCGGCTATGTTCAGCCTGTGCACGTACCTGAGGGCCGGCCACTGAGACAGCACCACGGCCGCAAGGGTCGCTCCCGCCGCCAGCAGCAACGTGCGGGGGAAGACCACCGGCGCCAGCTCCATGACGTCCGTCACGTACACGCTGAGCATAACCAGGGCCACTTTGACGCCCGCCGGCAGCCCCGCCGCGCATCCCAGCGCCCACACCAGCAGATTCTCGAAGGTCACCAGGGCCGTGATGCGCCCGCGAGACGCTCCCTCGGCCCGCAGCGCGGCAAGCTCCCGCCGCCGCTCCAGCACCGTGACCGAGACCGTGGCGTAGACCACGCTGAGCGCCAGCATCATCCCGAAGAGGACCATGACGCCGATGAAGGCGTTCATCATCCCGAGCTGCTCGTCCAGGTCGCGCTTGGTCTCGGCGGTCGAGGACACGGCCCCGGCCAGCGGGAGGTCGTAGCACCTCGCGTGGACCCAGTCCGTCGCCTCCGTCTTCGTCTTGACAATGACGGAGTTGATGGCGCCCGGCGGCAGGTCCAGCGCGTCGCGGAAGGCCTGCCTCACGTCGGCGATGTTCATGTACAGGTTCTGGCCCACCGGCAGGCGCAGGGGCGGGCCGACCGTCGCCTTCATCTCGCCCCGGCGGTACCGGCTCTGGAAGGCATAGGCGATCGTCACCGTGTCGCCGGTCTGGGCTCCCAGCTTCTGGCGCAGCAGACGGCTGGCAAGGACCACGCCGCGCTGGAGGGGTAGCCGGTCCCTGGCCAGGCCGCGCAGGTCCAGGAGCCTGGCGTCGCCGGGCAGGCCGACCACCGCGGTCTGCACCGACCTGTCTCCCTTGCGCACCTCGACAGGGACGCCCAGCATCCCCTCGGCCCGCCAGACGCCCGGCCAGCAGCCCACACGGAAGGCCTGGTGGTCCGTCTGGGGCTCCTGGAAGCCCACCTCGAGGTCGTAGCGGTGCATGAGGCCGAAGTAGGTGACCATCATGTCGTCCACGGCGTCGCGCCAGGAGCCGGAGATGATGATGAGCGCCGAAGCGGCGGCGATGCCGAGCACGGCCCAGAGCGTGCGCCCGGGTCGCCTGGCGAGATTGCGCACAGGCATCTTCATCAGGGCCCCTGCCCGCGCCAGCGCTGGGATCAGCCGCTCGACGGCCAGTCGCCGGCCCGGGGCCCCGGGGGCGTCGCGCAGCGCCTCGGCCGGGGCCAGACGAGCCGAGCCCAGCGCCGGCCCCACTCCCCCCAGCAGGCACGCGCCGGTGCCGAGCAGCAGAGCCGTGACGGCCACGTCCCAGTGCATGGGCGCCGCGAGCAGCGGAATGTTGAGCGCCGCCAGGTACATTTGGGTGATTCCGATCGCCAGGCCCTGGCCCAGCACGATGCCCGCCGCGCCACTGGCCAGGCCCAGAAGGACGGGGAAGATCGTGTAGTGGGCCACGACCTGCCCACGCGTGAAGCCGCTGGCGCGCAGGAAGCCGATCACGGCGCGCTGGCTCTCGACCAGCCTGCGCAGCACGGTGTAGAGCGTCAGGGCCGCGGCGAAGAGCAGGAAGGCCGGGAAGAAGACGGCCATCGGCTCGTAGCCCTCCAGGTCCGCGTTGAGCATGTAGTAGCTGGGCTGATCCTCGCGAGGCTCGGGGGCCTTCGAGCCGTAGGGCTGCAGCATACGCTCGACCTGAGCCATGATCGCCGCGCGCCGGGCGGGCTCGCAGGTGACGGCCAGGTCGTTGACCAAGCCCCAGGCCTCGAGAATCTCCTCGGCCTGGTCGCGGCGCACGAAGGCGATGCCGAAGGTGGACGGCGAGGGCAGCAGGTACTCCTTGGTGGCGATCGGGTAGATGTACTCCGGGCTGACGGCCAAGCCGACGATCCGGTAGTCTCTCTCCTCGCCGTCCACGAGCAGGCGAGCCCTGTTGCCCACCCGATAGCCGTGGTACTCGGCAAACCGCTTCTCGAACAGTATCTCGCGGCGGCCGTGCGCGGGCGCTCGGCCCGCCAGCACCAGCACGTCGTTCACACGCTCGTTGGCGCCGTCGGGCAGCGACACCACCCGCAGCGAGATGCGCTGGTGCTTGCTCCCCGGGCGTTCCAGCGGCACGTCGGTCACGAGGCGGCCGTGGACCGCGATCACGCCAGGGATCCGGCGCACCCGGTCGGCCAGGCGATCGGTACCGAAGTCGAGCTCGGCGTGGAAGTCCGCGAAGTGGCAGCGCTCGTAGTAGGCGCCGTAGGATGCGCTCAGGTTGAGGTAAGCGCTCATCATGCCCAGGTAGACGCCCACGCCGAGCATGACGACGACGCCGGCCGCGGCGAACTGCGCCGCCGAGCGCGTGAGGTCCCTGACGGCTTTGCGCAGCAAGTGACCGCTCATGCGCCTACTCCGGCCGAGCCCGCCGGGCCTTCCGGGTCACCAGTGCCTGGGGACGACGACGCCCGGCGCTTCGGGCCTGCGTCTACCACACCAGCTTCTCCGGGGCCAGGGGCTCGGGATTCTCCGTCACCTCAACGATCCCGCCGCCCCGCATACGCACCACCACGTCCGCCATCTGACCCACCGGAGCGTTGTGGGTGACGAGGGCCACCGTCATATGCTCGTGGTCGCAGACCTCTCTGATGGCGGCCAGGACGCCGGTGCCTGTCTCGGCGTCCAGGGACCCGTGGGCTCGTCGGCCAGGAGCAGTCTGGGGCGCTTGGCCAGCGCCCGGGCGATGGCGACGCGCTGCTGCTCGCCGCCGCTCAGCTCCGAGGGGAACCGGTTGCACCTGTCGCCCAGGCCGACCCGTTCGAGGAACCCCCGGCAGTCGCCGGGCTCGCGGGCCAGCTCAGCCACCAGCTCGACGTTCTCGAGAGCCGTCAGCGAGGCGACCAGGTTGAAGAACTGGAAGACGAAGCCCACCGTGCGGCGGCGGTACTCGGTGAGCCGACGTTCGTCATAGTGCGTGATGTCCTCGCCGCCGATGACCACCTGCCCCGAGGAGGGGACGTCCAGGCCCCCGACGATGTTGAGCAGCGTGGTCTTGCCCGAACCGCTGGGGCCCAGCATCACGGCCAGGGAGCCCTCGGGGAGGTCCAGCGACACCTCGCGCAGGGCCTGCACGGCGGCGGGCCCCCGACCGTACACCTTGCTGACCTGGCGAAGGCTGACGAAGGCTCCGGACATGCTTGTTGACGATCCCCGGGGCTATTGGACAGGCGCCGCCTCCGCGACCTCGACGCGCTGGCCGGGCCGCAGCTTGCCCTTCTCGCCCGTCACCACCTGGAGGCCCTCGGTCACGCCGCTGAGCACCTCGGTGTGCTCCACCGCGCTCTCGCCCACCTCGACCCGGCGCTTCTCGAGCCGCCCCTCCTGCACGACCCAGAGGTACCAGTCGCCCCCCTCCTGCACCAGGGCCTCGTTGGGCACCAAGAGAGCGCTGTCGCGCAGGACCGACTCGGCCTCGACGTCGAGCTCCATACCGGGTCTCAGCTTGCCCGCGGCGCCCGTCACCTCGACCCTCACCGGCACGACCTTGGCCCTGGCGCGACCGACGCCCTTGGCGTGGGCGGCGCCGCCTATCACGTCCACGACACCTTCGAAGGGTTGGCCCGGGAAGGCCTCGGAGAGCACGCGCACCTTCTGGCCGACTCTGACCTTGCTGATGTCCTGATCGTCCACCAGCGCGGTCACCCAGACGCTGGTCGGGGCCACCATCTCGACGATCGGCTGTCCGGGCGCGGCGTAGTCGCCGGCATCGAGGAGCTTGCGCACCACTTCCCCGTCGGCCGGCGCGACCACACGGGCCTTGGCCAGGTGGACCTCCGCCTGCCGCAGAGTCGCCTCCGCGGCGCGGACCCCCGACTGCTCAGCCTGGGCCAGCGCGACCGCAGCCTGGGCCTCACTCACCTCGGCTCGCGCGGCCGCTACCTCCTCGGGCGTGTAGCCCTTGCGCACCAGGCGCGCCTGCGCGCCGGCTTCCTCGTGAGCGGACCGGGCCTGCTCAGTGCGCGCTCTCGCGGCCTGAAGAGACTTCTCGATCTCCGTGACGCGCCTTGCGTGAGCCCGGGCCTGCTCAAGCATCGCCTGGGCCGCGCGCCTGTCCGCTTCGGCCACGTCCAGTTGCTCCACGCGGGTGCCACGGCGAAGCTCCATGACCCGCTCCCGTGCCGCGTCCGCCTGGGACTTGGCCCTCCTATGGGCCTCCTCGGCGGCGTCCACCGAGCTCCCGGACGTGGCCTGCTGCTCGTAGAGCGAGCGCAGGCGGTCGAGGTCCTTGCGTGCCCGCTCCTCGGCGGCCTCGGCACCGCGCAGGTCGGCCTCCGCGGCGGCAATCTGCTCGGCCCGCGGCCCGGCCTTCGCCTCCGCCAGGCGTGCCTCAGCCGCCGCCAGCGTCGCCTCCGCGGCCCGTACTTCGGCCGCGCTGGCCGCTCGCTCGCGTGAGAGCAGGGCCTCGAGCTCCGCGATACGGGCCTCGGCCGCCTCCACCTCGCGGCGGGCAGTCTCCACCCGGGCCTCCGCCGCTTCTACTTCCTCGGCGCGGTAGCCCTTCTCGAGACGCGCCAGGCGGGCCTGCGCCGCGCGCAACCTCGCGCGTGCCGCCGCCACCGACGCGGGCACCTGACGGCGCAGTCGCTCGGCCTCCGCGCGGGCGGCCCTCACCTGCTCCTCGGCCTCCGCGGCGTCTACGTCGGCGATTGCCTCTCCCCTGCGCACCACACTGCCCTCGCGCACGCGGAGGGCCCGGATCGTGCCGCCGAGCTCGCAGGCCACACCCACGACGGTGCCCGAGCAGTCGGCGTCGGCACTCCAGGCGACGACGAGCGGGCCGCGGACGACGGTGCCCACCTGGACGGGCGTCGGGCGGCTGGCCCGGTACCAGATCAGCCCGCCGAGGCTCAGTGCCACCACTGATAGGAGGATCCAGCGCGCGGTACGCATTGGCGTCGGTGTCGTTTCGGGTTTTCACGAGCCTGCGGGGGGGCCCCTGGCCCGTCGGCGAGACTCGACAATGGCGGTACTTCCCGCCGCCCGCGGGGGGACCTTCGCGGACGGGAAGGGGCGGGCCAGGGCCGGCCGTGCGCGCCGCGGATCAGGATCGTCCACAGCCAGACGGCCAGGTCGGCG
>CAZSOQ010000060.1:0-24337 GCA_964608495.1 uncultured Armatimonadia bacterium
TCGACCTTGTCCTCGCTGCAGCCACCCAGAAGGAGCGCCAGAAGGAGAAGGGGCAAGCCTTTGTGGGTATAGCGACGCAGTACAGGCATTAGGCCACCTCGCACACGGGCTATCGGGATTCTAAGAGCCGTGCGGGGCCCTGTCAATCCGCGGCACGGAGGGGCCGGTCCTAGCCCCGCGGCTCCTCAGATGGGCAGGACCGGCTCGGGCGGGGGCGCGGGCTGGCCGAGGTGGAGGATCAACAGAGAGGCTACTACGTACAGCAGTACATTCAGCAGCAGCGGCTTGTCCGTCAGCAGTACCTTGTCCGGCGCTCCTCCCTCTCCTCGGTTGTGCATCAGGTACAAGTACCGGAAGATCCCGTAGAGCACGAAGGGCACCGTGTAGATCATGTTCGTGCTGCCGACCATGCTCACGGTCCGCTCGCTGATGGTGTAGAGGGCGTAGGCCATCACCGTCGAGGCCGTGACGACGGCGATCATCTGGTCGAGCATGTAGGTGGAGTACTGGGCAAGGGCCGCGCGGTGGTTCGCCGCCTGGTCGCCCAGGAGCACAAGCTCCTGCCGCCGCTTCCCCAGGGCCAGGAACAGGGCCAATTGCACGGTGCAGATCAGCAGCCAGGGCGAGATTTCGGCGGAGATCGCCGTGGCGCCGGCCACGGCTCGGAGCACGAATCCGCTCGCCACCACCAGCACGTCCAGGATCACCAGGTCCTTGAGCCCGAGTTGGTACAGCACCGTGATGGCGACATAGGAGGCCGTCACGGTACCCGTCGCCCCGTTCACCAGGAAGCCGCACACCAGACCGGCGCCCAGCAGCACCACGCCTGCCATCGCCGCCGTCGGCACGCTGAGCTTGCCCGCCGCGATCGGCCGCGTCCGCTTGTGGGGGTGCTGCCGGTCCTCTTCCACGTCCCGGATGTCATTGAGCAGGTAGGTGAAGCTGGCCAGCAGGCAGAAGGCCGTGAAGGCCAGCCCCGCCTGCCCGAGAGCCTGGGGCTCTCCCCACCGCCGGGCAAAGATCAGCGCCGCCAGCACCAGCCCGTTCTTCAGCCACTGGCGGGGCCGCATCGCCGCGAGAAGGTGCGGTAGCTCCCTAAGCATCGGCGTCCTCCGGGCGGAGGAGCGGGAAGAGGATCACATCGCGCATGTTGGCCTTGTCCAGGACTATCATCGCCAACCGCTCGATGCCCAGACCCAAGCCGCCCGTCGGCGGCATCCCGTGCTCCAGCGCCAACAGGAAGTCCTCGTCCAGCGGATGGGCCGCCAGGTCGCCCTTCTCACGCAGGGAAACCTGGTACTCGAACCTCTGCCGCTGGTCAATCGGGTCGTTGAGCTCGCTGAAGGCGTTGCCCACTTCCTCCGTGCCGATGACCGGCTCGAACCGCGCCGCTACTCTCGGGTCGTCGGCGCGGCGCTTCGCCAGCGGCGATATCACTACCGGGTAGTCCACCACGAAGGTCGGCTGAACCAGGTCCTGCTGCACGTAGCGCTCGAAGGCGCGGTCTACCACGTCCCCCAGCGCCTCGGGCCGGGGGTCTCCCAGGTCCAGCCCCGCCACCAGCCTGGCCGCGTCCTCATCGCTCTCCGCCGCCCTGAAGTCCACGCCCGTGGCCTCCTCGAGAGCCCCGAAGTAGGAGACCCGGCGCCATGGCGGGCGCAGGTCAATCTCGGTGCCCCGGTAGGTCACCACCGGCCGCCCCAGGCCCGCCATCGCCATCGAGTACACGATCTGCTCGGTCAGGTCCATCATGTCCTCGTAGTCGGCGTAGGCCTGGTAGGCCTCCAGCAGCGTGAACTCCGGGTTGTGCCGAGCGTCCACTCCCTCGTTGCGGAAGACGCGGCCGATCTCGAAGACCCGGTCCAGTCCCCCGATGATGAGCCGCTTCAGGTACAGCTCGGGCGCGATTCGCAGGTAAAGGTCCGCGCGCAGCTCGTTATGGTGACTCGTGAAGGGCCGAGCCGCCGCGCCGCCGTAGACCGGCTGCAGTACCGGCGTGTCCACCTCGACGAACCCCCGCCGCAGGAGGACCGTGCGCGCCGCCTGCAGCATCCGGCTGCGCGCGCGCACCACCTCCCCGGCCTCACGGTTCATGATCAGGTCCAGATAGCGCCGGCGAGAGCGAGTCTCCACGTCCCGCAGGCCGTGGTACTTCTCGGGCAGAGGACGCAGAGCTTTGGCCAGCAGAGTGAACTTCTCCACCGATACCGTAATCTCCCCGGTCCGGGTGCGGAACACCTCGCCCTCGACGCCGATAAGGTCGCCCAGGTCCAGGTCCAGGAACTGCTCGTACCGCGCCTCGCCCAGCACGTCGTAGCGCGCCTGCACCTGGACCCGCCCCGTCTCGTCGTGCAGATCCGAGAAGCAGGACTTGCCGTGGCGCCGCATGGCCATCAACCGGCCCGCGACCCTCACTTTGCGGCCCTCCAGGCCCCGGAATCCCGCCACCAACTCGCTGAATCCATGGGTCCGGTCGTAGCTTTGCAGCGCGAAGGGGTCCCGGCCCTCGGCCTGGAGCCGCCGGAGCTTCTCCAGCCGGTGGGCTCTCTCAGCAGGTGCGTTGTCCACGATTGCCTCCGGTGCGTTGTGGGGCGATGGGTCCGGGCGGCCCGCTCGGGAGCCTATCGCCGCCGTGGGTACCTCAGTTGGTCCCGGCCTTCGCCGGCCGGGTCCGCGCCTCGTCCGCGCGCTCCCGAATCCGCGCGATCTCCTCATCCGTCACGGGCCGCTCGAAGGACCGGAAGCCGGCCAGCTCAAAGCCGTGCTTGTCGCCCAGCAGCCCTATCTCTCGTACCTTATCCACGCTGAGCTCCCGGCCCAGAGAGTAGTCCTCGGTATGGCCCTCCAGGCTCAGGATCATGGTCTCCGCCATGCAGGCGTACGCCGTTCGGGGCGGGAAGCCGAAGTCGAAGTGGAAGTCCACCGGCCCGGGGACACGCACGACGCCCCCTTCGATGACCAGGACGTCATCCCGTTGCCGAGCCACCGCCTTGGAGACGTCCCTGGGGCGCGCCACGTCGCAGACGACGGCTCCGGGCTTGAGGTGCTCGGGCTCCACGACGCTGTCCAGCGCCGACGTGACGGTGACCACAATGTCGGCGTCCCTCATCGCGTCGGCCACCTGGGAGTGCAGAGTCACCCTCCCGTTGGCGACGCCCCGCACCTCCTCGGCCACCGCACCGAGCCGCTCCATGCGCCTGGCGGCCAGGGCGATCCGGCCCACCTGATCGGCCAGCAGCAGGGCGCAGGCGCGGCCTATAGAGCCCGTGGCGCCGAGCACGGCCGCCGAGGCCTGGGCCGGCTCGATGCCCATGAGGCTCGCGGCCCACAGCGCGCCCTGCACGGCCGTGTAGACCGTGTAGCTGTTGCCCGTGGTGACGCCGATGTCCAGCGCATCGGCCACCGTGCGGCCGGAGTCGCCGACGATGCTCGTGTAGGCGCCCAGGCCCACGATCTCAGCCCCCAGCGCCTCGGCGACCCGGCCTGTCCTGGCGACCACCTCCACGCTATCCTCCCCGTTGCCCATGAGTTGGGCGGCCGTTCGTGGGCAGCCAACGAACCACCCGCTGGTCTGTGCCCCCGTCTGTGACTCGATCCCCGTGATCTCGCTGATCACCTTGGGCTTGGTGAGCCGCAGCAGGCTTTCGACCCACTCGTCGGGCAGGTAGCGGGCGATGGGGTACTTGCGTGCCACATCTTTTACGTCAAGAGCATGGACTATGAAGGCGAATTTGTGCTGTTTCATTCATTAAGCACGGCCAATTGCGGATGCCAGCCTATCTGCCTGGCCAGGTCCACGAAGTCCTCGGGGCCCAGCTCATCGCGGGGCCGCCCTGCCAGCGCCGTGAGTATGCCCTCCAGGACATTGGTGCCGAAGCTTCGACCTTCCGCGCGCAGCGAGGTCGTAACCACCCCCCGCACGCCTCGCTGACGCAGGAGCTCCATGTCCTCGTCGGTGGTCGAGTTGGTCACTACGAGCTTGCCGATCAGCTGGTCGGGCAGATGGCGACGGATGATGAGGAAGTCGCCGACAATCAAGTCCGCCCAGCGGTACCATTTCTGCCACCGCGGGCGGATTTGGTCCTGGCTGTGACCCGTCGGGTAGAGCCAGGAGAAGGGCACCCAGCCCACTAAAGGCAAACACAGTGGCGCCAGGATGTCAATGGCCGGGAAGCTCAGCGCGATGGGCAGTCCCAGGTCGAACATCAGGTCTCCGAAGACGACCTTGGCCGCCTTCTGCCGGCGCAGTTCCTCGGCCACCCCGAATCGGTCCACGCCGCAGACGACCAGGATCCTGGCCTGGGCGAGATCAGCCAGCCCCTGCTCCTGGACCCACCGCAGCGCCTCTGGCTCCAGGGTGTCCTTGATGCCGGAGCCGTCCACTACCGGCGTGTGCTTGACGTCGGCCGTGGCCCGGGCCAGAGAGCGGAGCCGGTAGCGCCGTCCCCGCCAGTGCAGGGCGAGGTTGGCGCCGCCGATGCAGAGGGCGTCCACAGCGCCGTCGGCTTCCACCATGGCATCGCGGAAGCGGGCCAGGCTGCCATCCGTGCCGCGGCGCTCGACCTCGATCGTCTCACCGAGGAGTTCGACCACCACCTTCTTGTCACGCCGGGAGGAGCCGAGACTGACGCTCAGTACACGCTTCATGGTCGCTCGCCGTCCCCCAGGTGCTGCGCCCAGCAGCGCAGGATTGCGTCGCGCAGCTCCGTCAGCGTGCCGGCCCGCGCGAGCTCTCGCCTCAGGGCCGCCGCGCCCGCGAGGCCCCGCGACAGGGGCAGCAACTGCGTCCGGCTCTGGGACACCGCGTCTCGCTCGCCATAGACGCGGTGCAGCGCCTGGACATACCACAGCATGACCGCCAGTCGCGCCGGGCACGAGGGCCCGAGCGACTCGAGGCCGTCTTCCAGCAGGGCCCTGGCCTGGGCGAAGACCCAGGGGTTGCGCGGGCCGGCGCGGCCTATCAGCACGCCGGCGCAGCCTGTCTGCCGCATCATTGCCATCACATCGCGCGCGCTCCTGACGTCGCCGTTGCCCAGCACGGGCACGCGCACGACCTCCACCAGGGAGGCGATGGTACACCAGTCCGCGCGCCCGGCGAACCCCTGCTGAACGGACCGACCGTGCAGGGCCAGGGCCGCCGCCCCGGCCTGCTCGAGCCTGACGGCCAGGTCCAGGTAGCTCTCGTCGCCGGCGCGCTGACCGGCCCGAAGCTTGGCGGTGACCGGGATCCTCACGGCCTCGGCCATCGCCCGCAGGCAGCTCTCGGCGAGGCGGGGCTCCGCCGCCAGAGCCGCGCCGCCCAGACTCCGGGTGACGCGGGACGCGGGGCAGCCAAGGTTGAGATCCACGAGGTCGGCGCCGGCCTGCTCGGCCATCGCGGCCGCGTCGCCCAGCCTGGCCGGGTCGGAGCCGGCCAGCTGCACCGCCACGGGATGCTCGCCAGATTCAAGCCGAAACTGCCTCTCGGCGTATTCCCGATCGCGGGTGGCCGCCTCGGCCGAGATGAGCTCAGTGTAGACCAGCCCGGCCCCGAGCCAACGACACAGCAGACGCAGCGGCGCACCCGTGTATCCCGCCATCGGCGCCAGGCCCACCGGCGGCCAGACGCTCACGGGCCCAATACGCAAGGGGTCAGGTTTGGTGACGCTCAAAGGCCAGCCGTGCTCCGTCAAGGGTGAGATCAGGGCTCACTTCGACCTCGGTCCGCATCCAGCGGGCCAGGGCCGGCGCGTCGCCCCCTGTGATCACGGCCGGGACGTCGCCGCCGAGGACGCGCCTGGCCCGGCCGATCAGGGCGTCCATAGTCGCCGCAGCGCCCAGCCACAGCCCCAGCGCGAGGTTCTCCGCCGTCGAGCGCCCCAGCTGGGACACCAGGTCCGGCGCGCGGGCCGCCTCCAAGGCGTCCTCGGCCAGGTGCGGGACACGGGCGCCTATGCCCGCCACGGCCGCCGGCACCCCCGCGCCTATCGCGCCCCCCAGCAGTACGCCACGCTCGTCCACCGCCTCGACGGTCAGGCAGGTGCCGGCGGAGCCGCTCACCACGGGCGCCCCATGGCTTTCGCGGGCCGCCAGAGCGTTGCACAGCCGGTCGGCGCCGATCTCCCCGGGGTCGCGGTAGCGGGTCTCGATGGGAAGTGGCACGTCCCGACCGGCTCTCAGCAACCTCAGTCCCTCAGCCGCGAGGGCCTCCTCGACCGCGTCGCCCAGGGCTTCCGCGCTCACCACGGCGACAACGAGGGCAGCGCCCGCCTCGCGCGCGGCGGCCGTGAGCGCCGTCGCCGCGGAGGCCACGCCGGCGACGCCGGGGCTCCCAAGAGGCCCGCCCGCCTGCCACGCGGCCCAGCGAACGTTGGTGTTGCCGATACTGGCGAAGAGGACGGGGCTCATGATGGCAGCCGCACCGCCTCGACCCGTGTGTCCACGCGCCCGTCGTCGCGCGCGAGGGTCACGATCGTCGCCCATCGCCCCCAGTACCCGCTCTGCACCACGGGCTTGCCCAACCCCAGCACCGCGCGAGGCGTCAGCACGTGGTCGTGCCCGCCGAGCAGCACGTCCCAGTCACCGCCCTCCGCGGCCAGGGCCAGGTCATCCCGCTGCCCGAGGTGGCTGAGCACAACGACCCAGCGCGCCTGCTCCCTGAGCCGGGGCACGGCTTCGGCGAGGGCCTCCGCGGGCTCGACCCAGGCGACATCGCTCCACCGGGCCAGCCAGGAGCCGTCAACGACCATCTGGCGGGCCAGGCCCAGCACGGCCACAGGCCCGGCGGGCGAGGGCAGAACCACGTGTGGTTCGATGCCCGCCGCCGGGGGGACCGTGAGGTTGGTGGCCACGAGCGGGCAGGGGAAGCTGCGCGCGGCCCAGCGGAGCCCCAAGGACCGGAAGAAGTACTCACGGTTGCCGAGGCTCACGGCATCGTGGCCGGCCCGCGCCATCCGCGCTGCCACGGCGAACCGCCACGGCAGGGCGACGATGTTGGGCAACGGCAGGGCGTCGCCGCTGTCCAGGAGAACAGCGCCATGCTGGGCCTTGAGCTGGGCCAAGCGCTCGGCCGCGGCCGCCGAGAGACGCCCGTGCATGTCCGAGGTGTGGAGAATCGTCAATTCCGCCATTGCTTTCGTGGGTCAGGCCTCACACGACCCCCGCGCGCATCAAATCCTGGATGTCCAGCATCCCCAGTGCCCGCCCCTCCTTGTCTACAACCGGGAGGTTGTCGAACTGCCGCTCCTGCATGATCCGAATGGCCTCGGAGGCCATGGTCTCGGGGGAAGCCGTCGTCGGCCGCAAGGTCATCACCTGGGTGATGGGTCTGCGCATGACGGCCGACCAATCCTGCTCGCGCTGCATCAGCACGCGGAAGTCGCCATCGGTGAACAGGCCACGCAGGTGCCCGTCCTCGGTGACCACGCTCACGGCCCCGCGGACGCTGGCGTTGGTCATCACCATCAGGGCGTCGAAGACGGTCGCGCCCAGAGGCACCGTCGGGTTGTCCGGGCCCGAATGCATCAAATCGGCGACGCGCAGCAGCACGCGCCGGCCAATGGTCCCACCGGGGTGGGTTCGGCCGTAGTCCTCGACCGTGAAGCCGCGCACCGCCATGACCGCCATCGCCAGCGCGTCTCCCAGCGCCATGGCGGCGAGGACGGAGGCCGTGGGCGCGAGGCCCAGCGGACAGGCCTCTCGCTCGACGGAGGCGTCCAGCACCGCGTCCGAGTCTCGCGCCAGCGTGGAGTCCGGTCGGCCACAGATGGCGATCGTCTTCGCCCCGACGCGCTTGATCCACGGCAGGATCGTCTTCACCTCATCGGTCTCGCCGCTGTTCGAGACGAGCAGGACGACGTCGTCGCAGGTGACCATGCCCAGGTCGCCGTGCTGGGCCTCGGTGGGATGCATGAAGAAGGCGGGCGTGCCCGTGCTGGCCAGCGTGCTGGCGATCTTGCGCGCCACGCAGCCCGACTTGCCCACTCCCGTGGCCACGGCGCGGCCCCCCATTTCCAGCAGCAGCCGCACCGCGCGGGTGAAGTCTTCCCCGAGCCGCGCGCCGAGATCGCAAACGGCCCTACCCTCGATGGCCAGGGTGTTCAGGGCCTGGCCGAGGGCCACCGCTTCTCTGTCGAAGGAACCGGTCATTGCCACTACTCCCCCTGCGTCCCCGGGGCGCCCGCGAGGGCCTCGCGCACGAGCTTGGCCTGCCGCAACACGACCTCCACCTCGTCAAGAGCCAGCATGTTGGGCCCGTCACACAGGGCCTCGCCGGGACAGGGATGGACCTCGAAGAACAGGGCGTCCACGCCCGCCGCCACGGCGGCGCGGGCGAGCATGGGCACGAACTCCCGCTGGCCGCCGGACGCCCCCCCGGCCCCGCCGGGCTGCTGCACCGAGTGGGTGGCATCGAACACCACGGGCCATCCCGTCGCGCGCATGATCTGCACGCCGCGGAAGTCCACGACCAGGTCGCGATGGCCGAAGGTCGTGCCGCGCTCGGTAAGGATGAGGCGGTCGTTACCGCTGTCGGTGACCTTGGCGACGGCGTAGGCCATGTCCTGGGGGGCCAGGAACTGGCCTTTCTTGATGTTGACCGCCCGCCCCGAGCGCGCGGCGGCTGCGAGCAGGTCTGTCTGTCGGCACAGGAAGGCGGGAATCTGGAGGACGTCCACGACCTCGGCCACGGCCGGGACCTGGTGGGTCTCGTGCACGTCGGTGAGGACGGGCACGCCGACCTGGCGGCGGATCTCGGCCAGCCAGGCCAGGCCCTGCTCGAGCCCCGGCCCGCGGAAGGAGGCCAGCGAGGTGCGATTGGCCTTGTCGAAGGAGGCCTTGAATACGTAGGGCATCCCCAGGGCCGCGGCCACGGCCTTCATCCGCTCGGCCACGCGCAGCCCGAGCTCGAGGCTCTCGAGTACGCAGGGCCCGGCTATCAGACCCAGGGCCTCGCCGCCCAGGGGCGCGTCGAGCAGCTCCAGCTCCAGGGGATGTTCGGCGCCGAGCTTCACCGCGAGCCCTCCATTATCGCGCGCACGCGCTCGAGGTCCTCGGGCGTGTCCACGCTGATGGGCGAGTAGTCCACCGTGGCCACCCGGATCGGGCATCCGTTCTCCATGGCCCGCAACTGCTCGAGCTTCTCGGTGAGCTCCAGGGGCGTCGGCTTCAGACCGGCGAACCACAGCAGGTCCTCGGTGCGGTAGACGTACAGCCCGATGTGCTTGAGCGGCCACAGCTCGGACACCGGATGCTGGCGCCGGTTGTCTTGCGACCACGGCGACGGGCTGTCGAGGCGGAAGAAGGGGATGGGCGCGCGGCTGAAGTAGAGGGCGTAGCCCCGCCGGTCCAGCACCACCTTCACGACCGAGGGGTCGAGGTGCTCCTCAAGGGTCCTGATGGGGCCGGCCACGGTGGCCATGCGCAGGTCGCGCTCGAGGAGGAAGGGCGCCAGGGCCGCCTCGATCACCTGCGGGTCAAGGAGCGGCTCGTCGCCCTGGATGTTGACGACGACGTCGCACTGAACGCGGGCCGCCACCTCGGCGAGCCGGTCGGTGCCCGAGGAGTGGTAAGGCGAGGTCATCTCGACCCGGCCCCCGAAGGCCTCGACGGCCCGGCGCACGCGCTCGTCGTCGGTGGCCACGATCACCTCACTCAGGGATCCGGCCTGCTTGGCCCGCTCGTAGACGTGCTGCACCATCGGCTTGCCGGCCAGAGACACCAGAACCTTGCCCTCGAGCCGGGTGGAGGCGTAGCGCGCCGGGATCATGCCGACGATCTTCATTCGCCCTCATCCTCCGACTGGCGCAGCCACGAGGAGTGGCGCTCGAGGACCCGGGCGATGGTGACCGTGGTGGACCTGCCGTTGACGAGAGGCGCGATGACTATGCGGCCGCCCAGGCTTCGCACCAGCGGGGCCTCTGGGAGGTCCTCGGGAGAGTAGTCGCCACCCTTGACGTGCACGTCGGGACGGATGATACGGATCAGCTCGTCCGGCGTGTCCTCCTCGAAGACGCTGACGTAGGCCACGAAGGTCAGGGCCGCGAGCATCTCGGCCCGCTCGCCCTCGGGCACCAGGGGCCGGCTGGGGCCCTTGAGCCGTTGGGTGGACAGATCGTTGTTGACGCCCACGACCAGGGCGTCACCGAGCCTGCTGGCCTCATACAGGTACCGCACGTGGCCGATGTGGAGCAGGTCAAAGCACCCGTTGGTGAAGACGATGGCTCCGCCGTCGCGCCTGAGTGCCGGCACCAGCTCGCGCAGTTGCGCTCGGGTCACTATCTTGTCGCGGTAAGACAACTTCCGTTACCTCCACGGAGTCCATGACTGGTAGCCGCCGCCCTGGAGGCCGAGGACCAGGGCGTGAAGAGGGACAGCGACCACCATGGTGTAGAGCAGCGCGTGAAGCGTGCCCGCCAGCCACAGCCCGAGGGCCGTGGGCGGCTGGAAGAGCATGAGCGCCATACGGAAAAGCAGCGCGGCCACCAGGGCGCCCGGAGCGGCGGCCAGGGCGCGTCGCACCAGGAGCCTGTGTCCGACCAGGCCGCTGGCGAGGCCCACGAGCATATAGGCGACAAACAGGCCGCCCCAGGGCTCCTGGGCCATGGGGCCGCGGAAGAGCGCGGCGAAGAAGCCCGCGGCCAGGCCAAGACCGCCGCCGAAGGCCACGGCGGTACTCATGACGGCGGCGACCAACACCTCGGGCCGCTCGCCTCCCCAGAAGAGGGAGGCCGGCCAAGCCGTCTCCATCACACAGGCCGCGGCCATGGATAGGGCAACGATCAAGTAGGCCAACGAGGGCGCTCCTCGCTACCTGACCCCGCTCACACGGCCCACGGTCACGAACGACAGTCGCTGCAGGTCCATCGGCGGCTTGACGGTCGCGCTGAGCACGCGGGAGCTGGCGGGACTGGCCGTAATCTGGATCACGCGGCCGATGGGTATCCCCTTGGGGTATACCTGCCCCAGGCCGGACGTGAGCACCAGGTCACCCACCGCGATGTCGGAGCGGCCGACCACCTTGTCCAGCCGCAGCAGATCGGGTCCGCCGGAGGGCGGCTGGGCGTACAACATACCCTCGTCGCGCGAGCGCTGGTCCAAGGCGGCGACGGCGTGCTGGCTGTCCACGATCAGCACCGCCTCGCCGACCGAGCCCATGGCCTCGAGCACGCGCCCAACCAGGTAGCCCCCGGAGAGCAGGATGTCGTCCTTGGCCAGCTCCACGCCGTCGGCGACCCGGATCTTCGCCCGCCGCTTGATCAGCCCCGGCGAGCGGGCGATCACCTCCGCTACAGCCACGCGTTCCAGCCCGGCGGGCATGGGGGCATTGAGCGCCTTGCGCAGCTCCTTGTTCTCCGCCACCTGCTCGCTCAGGCGCGCGTTGTCGGCCCTGAGCCGAGCCGCCTCGTCGCGCAGACACTGGTTGTCGCGACCCAGCCTGCCGGCGGCCGCGAGCGAGAAGGCGACGTCGTGGACCCCCGCCACCACGCTGCTGGCGAGAGCCACGGCCGGCGTGATGAGGCGCATGACGAGCCTCTCGGGCCAGGCGCGGGCGCCGCGGCCCCAGGCGATGTGCTGCCAGACTGTCAGCAGGAGGGCCAGGATGATGAGGACCACGGCGGCCCGGCCCAGGCCCTCCGGCGCTGCAACTTCGTGCCGCACTACCTAGTCACCAGCCCGTCCAACTCCTCGAGATAGCGGGCCGTGCCGATAACCACACAGGTGAGCGGGTCCTCGGCTATGTAGACCGGGATGTCGGTCTCGGCGCTGATGAGCTGATCGAGGCCGCGGAGGAGCGCGCCGCCCCCGGCCAGGACGATGCCGCCGTTCATCACGTCGGCGGCCAGCTCCGGCGGCGTGCCGTCGAGGCACTCCTTGACCAGGTCAATGACGGCGGCGACCGGCTCGGCGATGGCTTCGCGCACCTCCTCGGAGCGGATCACGACGCTCTTGGGCAGCCCCGTGAGGAGGTCCTTGCCGCGAATCTCGATGGCCCGTTCCTCGGGCTGCGGGAAGGCGGAGCCGATCTCGAGCTTGATGTGCTCGGCCGTCGCCTCGCCGATGAACAGGTTGTGTTCGCGCCGCACGTAGCTGGAAATGGCCTCGTCAATCTCCTCGCCGGCGATGCGCATGGACCGCTGGGTGCAGATACCTCCCAGCGAGATGACGGCGGTCTCGGTCGTGCCGCCACCGATGTCCACCACCATGTTGCCCGTGGGCTCGGCCACGGCCAGCCCGGCACCGATGGCCGCCGCCATGGGCTCGTCTATCAGCTCCGTCTCCCAGGCGCCGGCCCGCTTCGCCGCCTCGCGCACGGCGCGGCGCTCCACCTCCGTGATTCCCGAGGGTATGCCCACCACGACGCGGGGCGGGACGGTGATCGAGCGGCGCAGGGCCTGCCGGATGAAGTGAGAGAGCATCTGCTCGGTGGCGTCGAAGTCGGCGATGACACCGTCCCTGAGGGGCCGGATAGCGCGGATGGAAGCCGGGGTCCGCCCGACCATGCGCTTAGCGCTCTCGCCGACGGCGAGCACGCGACCGGTCTCGGTGTCCACAGCCACGACGGAGGGCTCCCGCAGGATGATCCCGCGGCCTTTGACGTAGACGAGGGTGTTGGCGGTTCCCAGGTCAATGCCGATGCCCCGCGAGAAGCGCCGCACCAGCGATATGAACCGGGCGAACCCGCCGCTAACCCAACGCCGTCTCACTAGTGCCCTCCTTCTGGGCAAGAGCCTCCGATGCCAGGACCAGCAACCGCAGGACTGTCGCCACGGGCAAGCCCACTACATTGTCCCAGGGGCCCTCCAGCCCCTCGACCAAACCAACACCTTCCCCCTGGATGCCATATCCACCGGCCTTGTCCATCGGCTCGCCTGTGTCGAGGTACTCCTCAATCTCCCGGGGTGTCAGCGGCCGGAAGACAACGCGGCTGCCTACCACCTCTTCGGCCAGCAATTCGGGCCTGCCTGCCACGCAGGCCGCAATCACGACTGCAGTGTACACCTCGTGGGCACGCGCGGCCAGTCTGGACAGCATGGCGCGGGCCTCGGCGCGGGACCCGGGCTTGCCCAGGACCTGACCGTCGGCGGCCACGACCGTGTCCGCGCCCAGCACCAGCGCACCCGGCTCCCCTTGCGCCACGGCCAGAGCCTTGGCCCTGGCCGCGGCGAGCGCCGTCTCCACCGGAGACAGCCCGGGGGGCGCTTTTTCGGCTTCGGGCGGCGGATGGACTATCTTCGCATCCAGGCCGGCGCGCCGCAACAGCCAGGACCGACGCGGGGAGGCCGACGCAAGGACCAGTCGCCTGCCTGGGGTCGGAGGCCCTGGCGCACGAGGATTGTCGCTCATAGCCGTCCCGAACGCAAGATCGAGTAGAGCAGCCAGAGTCCGAGCACGGCCGCGGTGCCCGCGTAGAGGACGCCGCCGACGGGGGTGAGGCTCGCGATGGCCCGCTCGCTGGAGATGATCATTGCCGAGGACACTATGAAGGCGGCCACGACCAGCCCAAAGGACAGCCGGTTGGCCATCACGTCGAGGCGCCGCAGGTACTGCTCGGCGTCCTCGACGGCCAGACGCACGCGCAGGCCGCCCGAGTTGGCCCTCACAAGCAGCCTGGCCAGTTGCCGGGGCACGAGCCGCGCCGCGCGCAGGAGCTGGTACCCGTCCTGGCGCAGGCGGTCGAGCATACGGTCGGCGAAGGCGCCCCCATGGCTCTCGACCAGGGCCGCCTGCGCCACGCGCCGGAAGTCGAAGTCCGCGTCGAGCATCCGGCAGACGCCCTCGCCCACCAGGAGCGTTCTGCCCACCGCCCCCAGGATCGGCGGCACGCGCACCCGGTGCCGGAAGACCAGGGACAGCATCTGGTCGAGGGCCTCGCCCACGCGGATGTCCGCCTGCCTGACTGCCGTGTACCGAGACAACATCCGGTCCACGTCCACCGCCAGGGCCTGGATGTCCGTGTCGTCCGACACGATCCCGACCTCGAGCAGCTCATCCAGCAGCCCCTCGGAGTCCTCTCTGAGCATCGCCAGCACCAGGCTGCCCAGGGACTGGCGCATCCTGCGGCTGACTGACTGCACGTTCCCGCAGTCGAGGAACACTATGCTCTCGTCCGGCTGGATGAGCAGGTTGCCCGCGTGAGGATCGCCGTGGAAGAAGCCCAGCTCGAAGATCTGGACGAGGAGCAGCTTGCCGATGTTGGCGGCCGCCGTGGAGCTGTCAATGGCCAGGCGTTCCCGCTTGCCCAGGTCCTCCGGGCGCGCGCCGGTGCACCACTCCATGGTGAGGACGCGGCGGGTCGTGTAGTTCCAGTAGACGAAGGGCACCTTAGCGTGGTCGTACTTGGCCAGGGCCTCGCGCATCCGATCCGTACGGTGGGCCTCGACGTAGTAGTTGAGCTCGTTGCGCAGGATGTGGGCGAACTCCAGGGCGAACTCCGAGACGCGAGCGTCCTGCATGGCCCTGCTGTAACGTTCGGCCACGCGAGCGACGGCCATGAGCAACTGCAGGTCCATCTCGACGATGGCCGCAGCCTCCGGGCGCTGGACCTTGACGGCCACCTGCTGCCCCGTCCTCAGGCGCGCCTTGTGGACCTGGGCCAGGGACGCCGCGGCGCAAGGCTCCTCCTCGAACTCCGCGAACACCTCCTCCAGCCGCGCCCCCAGCTCCGCCTCGACGAGGTCGCGGGCTTCCTCGAAGGGGAAGGCCGACACGTGGTCCTCGAGCTTGCGCAGCTCCGGCAGGTACTCCGGGGGCAGCAGGTCCGGCCGACAGGCCAGGACCTGCCCGAGCTTCACGCCCACCGGCCCGAGCTCCTGCAGGGCCAGCCGCAGGCGTTCGGGGAGGGTCAACTCCTCGCCCGAGGGCTTGAAGCGCCTCGGGATGAGATGCCCCAGGCCCAGCCGCTGCATCACGGGCGCGAAGCCGTAGTGAGCGAAAACACCGGCCACGTGGCTTGCCCGCTGCAGCCACTGACGGGCACCCGGTCGCCGTGCCGTCCCATCAACAGGCAAGGTTCAGGTCCTCCCCGCAGGCGCCACACCTACCGCCATCCACACGCACGACCCGGGTCCGGTAGCCCCTGCGCTCTATCGCCAGAGCCCCGCAGGACGGGCAGACCGTGTCGCTACCCACCCCCAGGCTGGCGTTGCCCACGTACACAAACTGCAGCTTCTCGGCGGCGATTTCGTACGCCCGCCGCAGTGTGTCTATCGAAGTCGGCGGCGCGGAGAACCGGTGGGCCGGGAAGTAGCGCGACAGGTGTACCGGCAGCCTGGGTGAGACGCCCGCGGCCCACTCGGCCAGCGCCCGCACGTCCTCGTCCGTGTCGTTCTCGCCGGTGATGATCAGGTTCGTTATCTCCACATGGCAGCGCCCAAAAGCCTTCTCCACCGTCCGCCGCGCGGGCCAGCCCTCGCCCTTGGCCAGCCGCCGGTAGAAATCCTCGCTCATCGCCTTGATGTCCACGTTCATTGCGTCTATCAGCGGCAGCAGCTCCTCCAAGGGCTCTTCCTCAACGATCCCGTTGGTCACAAGGACGTTCTTCAGCCCCCGCTCGCGGGCCAGGCGCGCGGTGTCGTATACGTATTCGAACCAGATGAGCGGCTCGTTGTACGTGTAGGCCAGGCCCACGTTCCCGGCCGCCCGTTGCTCCTCGGCCAGTTGCACGGCCTGGCGGGGAGACAGCGCCTGGGTCGGCACCCCCTGCCCGCCCGGCCCCCCCGTCGGCTGCGAGATCTGCCAGTTCTGGCAGTAGACGCAGGACAGGTTGCAGCCCCATCCGCCCAGGGAGAGGATCTGGCTGCCGGGGCAGAAGTGGTAGAGGGGTTTCTTCTCGATGGGGTCGAGGTTGAGCGCCGAGACTCGCCCGTAGGTCAGGCACCGCAGCACGCCGCCCTCGTTGCGCCGAATCCCGCAGCGTCCCGTCTTCCCGGGCGCTATCCTGCAGTGCCACGGGCACAGAAGGCACTCGACGAAGCCCTCGCGGGGCTCCCAGTAGCGGCACTCGGGCCGCTCGTCAGACACCATCGCCACCCTCCTCCCCTCGCTCCATCATGCAGGCGTCCAGATAGGATGGCTCGTCGCGCAGGTCCTTCGCCACCGCCAGCGCGCGCTGGAGCTGGTCGTTGTCACCGAAGACGCGCAGCCACACGGCCCCCTCGGCACCGCAGAGGCCGCCGGCGCCTATCTGCACGGCCTCGACTTGCGCCAGCGCTCTGAGGGCCTCAATCTCGGTGACAATATGACCGCCCGTTATCCACAGGCGGGGCATGGAGGTGTCGGCATGCGATTCCTCCAGCCGTCGCGCGGCGGTGGCCAGGTCACCGGCGACCAGCTTCTCGAGGCCCACGGGCACGACCAGGTGCGCCCCCTTGCCGTGGACGGAGCCGAGGATGGCCCCCAGAGTGCCGCCCTTGGGGTGCCCGATGAGGTGCCCCACCAGGCCCGCCCTATAGTCGAGGGCATTGGCTCCCTTGATGACCACGTCGCCCGCCGAGAGGTCGTCGAGCACGTCGGCCAGGCCGAGGCCCTCGAGGTGCTTGCCGTGCCGGAAGACGGCCTCGGGGATGGCGCCGCCCCACATGCCCTCGGGCGCCTGGAAGGTCTGGGGGAGGACTCGGCCCAGGATGAAGCCGTCCTTGCGGATGGGCCGCCCTGTCAGCTCCTCGGCGACGTAGGCCGTGGTGCTGCCCTTGCAGACGACGACGGTGCCCCTGAGCAGGGCCCGCCGCACGATGTCCACGTGAGGCATCGCACGCGCGATCAGACGCTTGCCCTGCGCGACCGTCAGAACGATGTCAGTGGCGGGCATGTCTGTCCCCCCTTGTCAACTCTCCGCTCGGTAGGCGACGCGCCCCGCGACCATCGTCATCCAGACGCTGCCGTCGTGGTCGAGCACCGTAAGATCGGCGCGCATCCCGGCGGCGATCCGGCCGATGGTCCGCTCCCGGCCCAGGATGGAGGCGGGCACCTCGGAGGCCATTCGCGACGCCTCGTGGAGGCTGGCGCCCGTGAACTGCATGATGTTCGAGAAGGCCTCGACCATGGTAAGGGAGCTTCCCGCCAGCACCCCGCTCTGGGTCTCGCGCGGTGTGCCGTGCTCGAGCGTGATGGGGGTCTCGTCCCGCATGTAGGTGCCATCGGGCAGCCCCGCCGAGAAGATGGAGTTGGTCACCAGGGCCACGCGCTCCGGCAGCTTGCTGCGCACCAGCAGCCGGACCATGGCCGGGTGCACGTGGACGCCGTTGGGGATGAGCTCGGCCACCACGCGGTCGTCGGTCATCAGGGCCGTGGTGATGGACAGGTCGCGCTGGTGCAGCGGGGGCAGGCTGTGAGGCACGTGGGTGCCGACGACGGCGCCGTGGGCTATGGCCCGCCGGGCCGTGCGGTAGTCGGCCGCGCTGTGGCCCAGGGCGACGGTCACGCCGCGCTCGCGCAGGTACTCGATGGCGCCGAGGGCACCGGGCAGCTCGGGAGCCAGGGTGACGTGCTTGATCTGGCCTTCCGAGGCGTCAATCAGGCGCTCGATCGCGTCCAGGGCGGGCGCCTGGAAGTATCGGGCGTGGTGGGCGCCCGCGTACTCGGGGCTCAGGAAGGGCCCCTCCAGGTGGATCCCGGCGATCCGGGCGCCATCCTCCACGCCCTCAAAGGCCGCCAGGGCTCTGAGAGCATCCAGGAGCTGCTTCTCGGGCGCCGCGTCGAGCGTCGCCAGCAGAGTCGTCGTTCCGTGCCGCGCGGCGAAGCGGCAGACCTCAGCGAAGGCTTGCGGCTCGGCGTCGAGGAAGCTGGCCCCACCGGCGCCGTGAATGTGCATGTCAACGAACCCGGGCACGATTCGCCGTCCGAAGGCCCGGATGACCTCGGCGCCCTCGGGCAGGGGTACACTGTCCTCCCACCCGATGGCCTGGATCGTGTCGCCCAGCACCAGCAGGCGCGAGGGCGCGGGAGGCGCCGCACCGCACACGATGTAGGCATCGTCGAAGACGAGCACAAGCGACCACTCCCCCGTGTTCGATGGGATCGGCGTGCGGGCCAAGTATACCAAGGCGCCGGCCCAGTGACCACAGAGCGCCTTGCGGGGCGCCAGCGCGCCGGCCCGTCCGTCCGGATGGTGCATACCTGTCGACGGGGGCGGGTACCATACTCAAGAGCAGCCCCCTGGCGCTTGTGCGCTTCAGACTGGGGGCCCGGCGGCTTCCCATAGCCGCCGCATCCGCAGGCGAGGTAGGCCAGCACACCTGAGTGCCGATGCCCCTGGCGACAAGTCACCCGTGAGGGTCAGGCAAGCGCAGCCCACCGACCTGCCGGGCGTGGCGAGGGTCTACCTTGCCGCTTTCCCCGAGACGATCGAGCAGATCGGGGCGCGGCGCCTGCAGTCCGCAGCCGTGGAGGACATGATGCGGGTCTGCCTGAGGGCTGAGCCCGAGGGATTCCTGGTGGCCGAGAGCGAGGGTGTGGTGGCCGGCTACGCTGTGTGCCCTTCACGGAGCGACCGCATCTGGCGCACCGCCCTGCGGGAGGGCCACGTCGCCGCCATGTTGTGGCGCTGGGTGACGGGACGCTACGGCCTGGGCCTGCGTCCCGCGCTCAGGCTCGTGATGGACAAGCTACACTTCTGGCGCGCGTCCGGGGTGCCGGGGGCCGACTGCCGGGCGAGAGTCCTCTCGATCGCGGTGGACCCGGGCTTCCAGGGACGGGGCATCGGGCGCCGTCTGCTCGAGGCCGGACTGGCCTACCTGCGCGCTCGGGAGGTGCCCTGCGTGCGGCTGGAGGTGCGGCCCGACAACGTGCCAGCCAAGCGCCTCTATGAAGGCTTGGGCTTCGAGCCCGCGGGCACGGTCCACGACACCCGAGGCCCGTGGCTCGTCATGGTGCTAAGGTGGCCGGACGATGCTGAGGCACGTGCTTGACCGACTTCCGCCGCGCCTGCGCATCGCGGCGGTCCCGGCCCTGTTGGCCCTCGTCCTAGTCGGCTACTGGCGGGTCTCTCTCTACGTGGCCTGGCGCGAGGAGCTTCGCTCGGCCGGCTTTGCCGGCGACCTGGCGCTCCCGTCACCCGGTGACAGGCTGCTGGTGGTGGCGCCGCACCCGGATGACGAAGCCCTGGGTTGCGGGGGCTTGATCCAGCGCGCGGTTGACCAGGGCGCCGAAGTCCACGTTGCCCTGATGACCAACGGCGATGCCTCCGAACTGGCCTTGATCTTCGGCGAGAGGGAGCTGCCCAATGGGCCCCAGGCCTTCGTGCAGCTCGGCGTGAGGCGTCAGCTTGAGAGCCTCGCCGCTCTCTCGGCCCTGGGCGTGCCGTCCGACCAAGTCCACTTCCTGAGCTTCCCCAACAACGGTCTGCTTCCCCTGTGGCGCCCGGAGAACTGGTCCCGCGCCGACCCGTACACTTCCCCCTACACGAAGGCCGCCAGCTCGCCCTACGAGCGCTCCTTCACGCCCGAGGCTCCGTACTGCGGAGAGCAGGTGCTGGCGGACCTGACGGCCCTGCTGGAGCGAGTGCGCCCGACGGCCATCTTCGTCGTCCACCCGCAGGACGTCCATCCCGACCACTGGGCCACCTGCGCCTTCCTTCGCTGTGCCCTGGAGGGTCTGCGGCTCCGCGGCGTCGAGTGGGCGTCACGGGCTTCCCTCTACGGCTACCTGATCCATTGGCCTCACTGGCCTCTGCCGCGCGCCTGGGCCCCCAGACAGCCGCTGCTTCCGCCCCCGGACTTGCCGGCGTCGGCCCAACAGCCGTGGCTACGGCTGACCCTCGACCGGGACCAGGTCTCCGCCAAGGGCAGGGCCATCCACGCCTACCACAGCCAGGAGCCGAGCTTCGACCGCCTGTTGCTGGCCTTCGCGCGCACCGACGAGGCCTTCGCGCGGCTGGACATACCCGTCGCGTCGAGCGGCAGCGCCCTGGAGTGGCACGACGAGAGCGACGGGCGCGCCAGGCTAGGCGGCGCCGATGTGCTCTCCGCCCGCCTGTTGCTCCCGGGCCGGCAGGGCGCGGGGTTCGAGCTTGCCGCCGCTGCCAGGCCGCTGCCCAAGGCGGGCTACCTGGCCCTGGACCTTCGCCGGTGGGGGCCCGCGAACAGAATGCTCATCACCACCGTCTATCTCCACCGGAGTGACCGGCCTTCCGTCGTCAGCCTGGGGCCCGACGGCCTGAGCCGGAGCACACTACAGGCCACCCAGCCGGCCCCCGGGCAATGGCGTGTTGAGGACGTGCCCGTGCCCGGCGGAGCCCGCGCCCGTGGAGAGGTACTGGTCCACTGCTGGGGTAGCGTGGGCGACCGGGTGACCGATCCTGCCCCCCCGCCGTAACGACGCCCGGCCTTCGCGCGACCGTGGACCTGGATGCGTGCCCGGGCGGGCCGGTTGGCCCTGACTCGCGTCCTGGCGTCGAAGGGGAGTTGAGGAAGGAATGGCAGAGGGTACGACTGCACCAACCACGGCTCGGCGGAGACCGCCCCGGCGGGCGTGGCTGGGCCCATTGCGTGCCTGGCGGGAGTGGCTGCCCCCGACGCTTCTGGCGTTGGTGGGCGTGGTCGTGACGCAGGAGATGGATCAGTGGCTACTCCAGCGTCTGCCGGGCATCGGCGGCCTAATCCTGGGCGGCTCGCTGGAAGCCGTGGTCGTGGTCACACCGGTCCTGCTCTACGTCCTGTGGCGCCACGCCGCCCAGACGCAGAGAGCGGCCTACGAGCAGCTTCTGGCTTCCGAATCCCTCCGCCAGGACCTGGCGAACATGCTGGTCCACGACCTGAGGAACCCACTGCTGGCCACGCAGATGGTCCTCAAGCGGCTGAACCGGATGGCCGAGCGGGAGGGCGCGATGTCCGCCGACGCCTGCCACCTGGTCCACGCCGCCGCCGACAGCCTTGTGCGCATGGAGCGTATGATCGTTGACATCCTGGAGGTCGCGCGTGCCGAGAGCGGCGAGATGCCGCTCAACCCGCAGACCACCGATGTGGTCGCCATCGTCCGCGAGGCCGTGGCCGAGGCCACTCCCTACCTGCACGAGGGCTCGGTCGCGATCGTGGAGGCCCTCGAGCCCGCGCCCCTGGAGGCCGAGGTGGACACCGAGAAGATACGGCGCGTGGTAGACAATCTCCTCGCTAACGCCAGCAAGTTCACCCCGCCGGGCGGCCAGGTCGAGGTGTGCGTGAAGCGGGTCGGCGACGACGTTCAGGTGACTGTCCGCGACAGCGGCGTCGGGGTGCCGGAGGAGCTGAGGGAGAGCCTTTTCGACAGGTTCGTCCAGGCGCGCGCCCGCAGCGAGAGGAAGCGGGGCTCCGTGGGGCTGGGGCTGAGCTTCGCCAGGCTGGCCGTAGAGGCCCACGGCGGCAGAATCTGGGTCGAGGGCGAGGGGGACCAGGGAGCCAGCTTCACCTTCGCACTGCCGCTGGCGTCGGGCGAACACAGCGGCAAGGCGAGCCAGGGGAGCGGTTAGCGCCGTCGAGCGGCCTCAGCGCACCGTGCCCGCGGTGAGGCCGCGGATCACGTGCCGCTGGAAGACGAGATACAGGGCCAGCACGGGTATGATGGCGAGCACCACGCCGGCCAGCACCGCCCCCCACTCCGACGTGTACTGGCCCTGGAAGCTGATGAGGCCGCGCGGGAGCGTCTGCCACTCGGGCGACTTGATGAGCACCAGCGCAAAGGGTAGCTCGTTCCACACCCACGCGGCCTGGAAGATGGCGACGGTGACGATGGCCGGTCGCGCCACGGGCGTGAGGATCTGCCACGCTATCCGCCAGTGGCCGGCGCCGTCCATCAGCGCGGCGTCTATCAGCTCCTGCGGCAGCTCGGCGAAGTAGGCCCGCAGCAGCAGAATCGTCAGCGGCAGGCCGAAGGCCAGGTAGGGGCCGACCAGGGCCGGCAGGTCGGCCAGCTTCAGGTGCTGGCTCAGCTCGTACACCGGGATCAACGCCGCGTGGGCCGGCAGCAGCAGCCCGGAGACGGCCAGCCCCATCAGCAGCCCCCGGCCCCGCAGAGGCAGGCGCGCGAAGCTGTAGGCCGCCGGCACCGCGACCAGTATCATCCCGGCCACAGTGAGGGCCGTGATGAGGGTGCTGTTGAGCAGATAGCGGAGGATGTGCCCCTCGAAGGCCGCCTGGTAGTTGTACCAGACGGGGTGCGTGGGCAGCGACCACGGCTTGAGCAGGAGCTCCTCGCGGGGCTTGAGGGAGCCCAGGAAGGCCCAGACGACCGGCAGCAGGAACAGCACCGCCGCCAGCCACAGAGCCCCTTCCTGTATCGTCCACCGGTCCCGCTTCATGGCTCAGGCCTCTTCGGGCGCCAACTGGGTCAGCCGCAGGTACAGGGCCGTGGCGGCCATAGTGATCACCACCATGATCGTGGCGATGGCCGCCGAGTAGCCCATGCGGTCGATCGTGAACCCGCAGTAGTACATGTAGGTCGCCAGAACCTCGGTCGCGTGGTAGGGCCCGCCGCCCGTCATCACCCAGATCAGGTCGAAGACCTTCACCGACCCGACCACGATCAGCAGCGCGTCCGCGGCGATGATCCGGCGCAGCAGCGGCAGCGTGACGTGGCGGAAGGTCTGCCAGCCTGTCGCGCCGTCCAGCCGGGCCGCGTCATAGTAGTCGTCGCTGCTGGTCTGGAGTCCCGCCAGGAGGATGACGGTGTGGAAGCCGACGAAGCGCCAGGAGGCCACGGCGATGATGGAGAGGGTCGCCAGCCGCTCATCGCCCAGCCACGCCACCGTCACCGTCTTCGCCGCCTCGCGCGACATCAGCCCCAGGGCGGTCAGCAGACCGCTCATCGCCTGCGCCGCGCCCCGCAGCAGCGCGTTCGCCAGCCCGAAGTTGGGCTCGTAGATGAGCCACCACACCAGCGCCACAGCCACCACGGGCAGGACGAAGGGGGTGAAGAAGGCGGTACGCAGCATCCGCAGGCGTGCGACCTGGGAATTGAGAGCCACGGCCAGCAGGAGAGCCAGCGGGAGTTGCACGGCCAGCGAGGCGAGGATCCACAGCCCATTGTTCCTCAGAGAGGTGAGGAAGACAGCGTCGCCCAGCAGCTCGGAGTAGTTGGCCAAGCCTGCCCAGTGGCGCTCGGGCGACATCGCCTTCCAGGAGAACAGGCCGAGCACCAGCGTCGCCAGCATCGGGTAGAGGACGAAGGTGGCGAAGATGGCGAGCGCCGGGAGGACGAACAGGTAGGCTTGAAGGCGCGTGCCCCGTGTCCTCATGTCACTGCGTTAGCTGCCTGGCGTTGATGATCGCCCACTGCTCGCCGCGGCGCTTGAGGTACACGCGCCACGCGGCGCTGCCGGCCTTGACCACCACCAGCGCGTCGGCCGACGTCAGCCTGTCCAGTCGCAGGGTACGGCCGGCGAGCTTGCCCAGCTTGGCATGGCCGTCTATCGCCGCCTTGACGCCCGCCGGCAGCCCGTCGCCGGCCCCCGGCTTAGGCGCCGGCGCCTGTACCCCCGCGGCCCTGGCGGCCACCACAACATAGTCGGCCAGGTCCTGGTCCCACACGAGGTCAATGTCCAGCGAGGCCTTACCGTCGGGCGACTTGGCCCGAACCGTCGCCGAGCGCCACTCGTCGTCATGCCGCGCCACCTCGGCCTGCCATCCCGGCAGGCTGGCCAGGGCGTACAGCTTCACCATCTCGGCGGCGGTGTCGGCCTCGGGCGGCTCGGCCGTGGTGTCCGCCGCGCCCCAGTCGTCTGCACCGGCATCCGCCGGCCCGATGTCGCCTTCCGTGCCCCCCAGGGCCACCTCTCCCGACGCGGGAAGCACGGGTTGGCCAGTGGCGGCCCGGTAGACCGCCAGTCCCAGCGCCGCTAACAGGAGCAGTGCGACAATGATCACTACGGCCGAGAGCACACGTTGCGCCATGGTTGGCCTGGCCTCCAGGAGGCCATTGTACGCGGCCTCAGCCCACGGCTCAAGCATCGTGGCGGGCGTCGTCGGCCGGCTGGGTCGCGCCCGGCCGGGTTCGGCGGCGGGCCTTAGGCCGGGCAAGCGCGCCTTCTTGGGATTCCCGCGGCGACAGCAGCGGGAAGGAAGAGCCGCAGCAGAGCCGGAAAAGAGGTATAATGGCACAAGCTCTGAGGAGAGGTGATATGTCATGCGTCGAGGATTCACGCTCATCGAGCTCCTGGTCGTCATAGCCATTATCGCGATCCTAGCGGCCATCCTCTTTCCCGTGTTCGCCAAGGCTCGCGAGAAGGCACGACAGGCAAGCTGCTCGTCCAACGAGAAGCAGATGGGGCTGGCGCTGCTGATGTACGCCAGTGACTACGACGGCAGGATCTTCGCCCAGGGCATCTCCCCACTCACAACCTACGACTACCAGTACAACGGCAACGGTAGCTGGCACGCTCTCACGTTCCTGT
>CAZSOQ010000061.1:0-24221 GCA_964608495.1 uncultured Armatimonadia bacterium
GGTTGAGCAGCGGGACGTCGGGGGGGGCCGGCTGGGCAGCCGGGGCGCCTCCGCCGCCGCATCCACCGAGAAGCGTCAGAAGGACGATCGCGGCAAGGCCTGTGGCGAACTCGGTGAGCGCGGGACGCCTCAACTTACTCACCTCACACTGGGTTGGGGCGCCCGCAAAGGGCGCCTCGGCGAACTCCCCGCCCGCTTCACGGGAGAAGCCGCGCGGCCCGGACTCTGGGCCAGCGCATCATGGGCATGAAGGCCTCGGCGTATTGTACTCCACACTGCAGGCCGCGGAAACGGGCGCTGGTGGCCATGAACTCCACGTAGTCTATGTTGTCATGCTCGGCCAGCCACTTCGCTTGGCTCTGGTGGCACAGCAGCATCTCGGCCTTCCTGTCCCACACGTCCGAGATGTCCACGTACTCGATGGCCTCGAAGCCGTTGAGCCCGGCCAGCGGCTCCCAGAAGTACACCACGGGGATCTTGGCCTTGCCCGGCGTCGTCGTGTAGTACTGAGGAATGGCGCACCAGAAGCTGGCGTCTATCGTGTTCTGCGACGTGTAGCAGTGGTCGCTCATGTAGTCGTAGGGATAGTGGGTGAGGATCACGTCCGGGTCAGCCTGGCGGATGGCCTCGACGTACAGGTCGCGCTGCTCGGGAAGAGGATAGGGCCCCGCGTCGGGCAGGTCGAGGAGGAGGATTTGGGCCCCGAGGAGGCGGGCGGACTGGCGCGCCTCGCGCTTGCGAATGGCCGACAGATGAGGCGACAGGATCTCGAAGTGGCCCTGGCTGCCGTTGGTGGAGACGCACATGATGACCTCGTCGCCGCGTTCCTTGCACCTGATGAGAGTGCCGGCGGCGTAGAATTCGATGTCGTCGGGGTTTGCCCCTATGGCCATGACGCGCATTGTGGGTGCCTCCTTCAGCGAAAGTGGCGAGCGCGGTCACCGCGCAGGCAGCTTGTAGACGTGCCGTTCGTAGGCCTCGAAGTCGTCTGTGATCGCTCCGCCGTCGGCGGGGATGCCGCGCTCCTCGAACAGCACCTCGGGGGTACCTGCTCCGACACCGATGAGCTTCACCCCCGGCAGCGCACTATGATGGGAGTTGATGCACAGGATGTAAAGCCCGTCCTCCGCCTGCTTGGCCAAGCAGTGGATTCGTTCGTCGGAGGCGCGGGGCTGGTCCGCGGCGTCAGGAGACGTGAGGGCCGCCTCGAGAGTCTGCATCTCGCGCCCGAGCCTCAGGATGGTCTGCCACACCTCATCCTTGGCCCGCGCGTCGCCGTACTCCCAGTAGAGCACCCCGTCAGCGCCGTGGGTGAGAGCCAGGTAGGTGACGGCCACCTCCTCGGCCGGCGTGGCCGTCGCCGTGCCCTGCACGACCAGCCACACGGGCCTCTCGCCGCGCGTGGCCCGGCAGGCCCAGTCCGTGGCCTGCGCAACAGTCAGGACGGGCGACGGTTTCTCGGCGCGGATCGGGTATGAGTCGGTCGCGAGGATGTCCACGCTGTCGGCGAAACGGTAGAGGTTGCTCGCGGCCCAGGGCATGACCACCGTCATCGTCGGGCGGCCCGGGTCCTCCGCGTGGGCGATCTGCGTGCCGCGCTTCATCTCGTCTGGGCCCACGGGCCATTTCGCGTGGTCCGGCTCGTCGCACAGGTACCAGCCCATCACGGCCGGGTGGTTCCTCAGCGGCGCGATCGCCGGGCCCAACTGGTACAGCAGGTGGGCTCGCGCCAGCCCGCTCAGGTCGGGCATGATCCACACGCCCTCGGGCACCGCCTCGAGCCCACCGCGGCTATCCCAGCCCGGGACGAAGTTGAAGGCCGTGCCCGCTAGCTCCTCGGGCTTGGCGCGGTAGATGCCGCGGCAGAAGAAGGGCTTGCCGTTGATGAGGACCCTGTCGCCCTGGATCTCTGCGGTGGGCCTGGGGCCGGTCGCCCCCTCGGCCGTGGGCCTGAGCACTCCCTCCCTGCCGAAGTAGGCCTGGTCGAAGAACACGGTCGCGTCACTGACGCTCATCAGGTAGATCCGTCCCTCGTGGCCCGCGGGGAGGTCCAGAGAAAGCGAGAAGGGCTGCCACTGAGTCGTGACCTGGTGTTCTTCGACCTTGCTGACGTCCTGGCTTATGTACCCGATGCGCATCGGCCCGGGCCGGCCTCCCCGGGTGCGCACGCGGAGCGTGTAGGTGCCGGCGGAGGGCACGCGGAAGGGCTGGGTGTAGATCCCGCCGCGTCCCTGCTTCACGCAGTAGATGGCCGCCGAGTGCCGCCCCGAGTAGGCCTCCTGGCCAGACCCCGAACCGAAGCGGTAGTCGCCGTCGTCCCACATGCCCCAGGAGCCCCAGCCCTGCAGGCCGAGCTCGAAGTCGGCGTTGTCGAGCAGGTTGGTGGGGTCGTCGGCGATGGGCTCCTGGGCCGGGGGAATCTGGGGCTGCCAGACCTCGGTCGGCACGCCCCGCGTCAGCCGCCACTGGTCCACGAAGACCTCGCACGCTTTACCGGCAGGAGGGTCCACCCGGAGGTGCACCCAGGCGATACGCCCGAGCGCGATCCCCTCGGCCAGCCCGCGAACGCTTACGTCGAGGGTGCTCGATCCCGGGCGCACGAGGTGGTACCAGGAGCTGATCGTTCCCCCGTCAGCATCGTCGGCGCGGAAGGTCATGGTGAAGGGATCGCCGGGGTTGTAGACGTCTATCTTGAGCAACTCCCAGCCGCTCCAGTCCAGCGGGCCGTCGAGCCTGAGCAGACCCGTGCCCTCGGGGAAGCTGAGACGCACGGAGCGCTGTCCCGCTGTGGCGTGCTCAGCCGACAGCTCCCACTGCGCGCCTGCGTCAACGAGCCATCCCCACAGATCGGCCTGGGACTCGAAGGACCCCACCACCTGCGTGTCCTGCGCCGGGGTGCCCGCGCACCCCACCGCTGTCAGCAGAAGAAGAGTCGCTGCACGCATTGCCCTACCCCCTCACCCGGTGACCTGTCGCCCAGGCGCCGTGCTCGTCCGGGACGCCCTTGCGTCGCGGCCGGGGCCCGGCGGGCGTCCGTGGGCGAAGAGTTCGGCTGCCGTGCGGTCTCTCCTTCGAGGCAGGCCGTGGCATGGTTGCAGCGAAGGTACCTGGCGCCGTGGGCCGTACGACGGGAGGCGACGCCATGCAGACGATCAGGACCTTGCTGTTCACCGGCGGCAGTATTCACGATTCCCCCGCCATCGGCGAAGTGCTGCAGGCCGTCCTGCAGCGGGACGGCGCCTTCGAGGTGACGTGGGTGCAGGAGGACCTGTCGGTCTTCGAGCCGGCCGGGCTGGCAGACTACGACCTGGTGGTGCTGTACTACGAGCACGGGGCCCTGAGCGACGCCCAGAGGAACGGGCTGCTGGGGTGGGTCGCGTCGGGCAAGGGCTTCGTGGGCGTGCACTCGGCGGCGGTGTCCTTCGACGAGTGCCCGGAGTACTTCGCGATGCTGGGAGGACGGTTCCTGCGCCATCCGCCCTACCGCGCCTTCCAGGTGACCGTCGTGGACCCGGAGCACCCGCTGACTGCCGGCCTGGACGAGTTCATGGCGGAGGACGAGCAGTACCTGCTGGACTGGGACCCGCGGGTGCATGTCCTGGCGGCGGCGCTTCACCGCAGGGAAGCCATGCCCGTGGCGTGGACCAAGTCCTGGGGCAAGGGCCGGGTGTACTACCTGTCGCTGGGGCATGACCCGAGGGCCTGCGGGACGGAGCCCTTCGTGGCGCTGCTGGTGCGCGGCGCGCGATGGGCCGCCACCGGCGAGGCCTGAGTCCACGGCCCCTGGCCACCGCGGGCCGGCGTGGGAGCGGCTCCTGGGCGAGGCGAGGACGGTGAGCAAGCCGATGGGGTCGGATGTGTACCAGGATCGCGACTTCGCGCGGTTCTACGACTGGACCCATGAGGGCCGGGACCAGGACCTGCCCTTCTACCTGGACCTGGCCCGCGCGCACGGGCGCCAGCTCCTCGAGCTGGCGTGCGGCACCGGGCGCCTGACGCTGCCTCTCGCGCGCCACGGGTTCCTGATCACCGGGGTGGACCTGTCGGCGGCAATGCTGGAGATCGCGCGGGCTAAGCTCGCCGAGGAGCCGCCGCGGGTGGCCGACCGGGTGCGCCTGCTCGAAGGCGACATGAGCGACTTCCGGCTGGGGGAGCAGTTCGACCTGGCCTTCATACCCTTTGCGTCCTTCTTTCACCTGCTCACGGACGAGAGACGGAGGGCCTGCTGCGAGTGCCTGCGGGCGCACCTCCGCGCCGAAGGTGTGGCTGTGGTTGACCTCGTCGCGCCCGACCGGATGGCCCGCCAGGCGGTGGGCCAGCCCTTCGTTGTGAAGCAGACCACCGACCCGGAGACGGGCGCGGTGACTGTGGAGCTGAACGAGAAGCTGGCGCTGGCCCCCCAGGCACAGCGTGTCACGGTGCGCCACACCTATGTCCAGACGGATGCCGGTGGTGCGGAGAGGCGGTACAGCTTCGTCCAGGACTATGCGTGGCTCACCGAGGAACAGATGGGCGCACTGCTCGAGGCCGCGGCGTTCACGGACCTGCGCGTCTACGGCGGGTACGACCATAGACCCTACGACGCCTCGTCGGCGCGGATGATCTTCCTGGCCCGGTGACGGACCAGGTCCTCGGAAGGAGGCACACGGCGATGACCATGCTGGCGCTGATCGCGGCTCTGTGCGCTGCCGACACACCATCGCGGCCCGTGCTGTGTCCGCCGCCCAAGCACGTGGTGTGGGGCGAGGCTTCTGGCCCGGCGGCCGGGGTCCGGGCTGGCGGTGGGCAGAGCGAGCAGGCCCGCTACGCGCGCGACCGGCTCAGGCGGGCAGTGCCCGAGCGCGGCGGCGCCGGGGGCGTGCAGGCAGTGGTGCGCCTGCGCGAAGCGGGCTCGGCCGAGGAGGTCGCTCGCGCCGCCGGTGAAGCGGGCCTGCCCGCGCCCCCGTCGGAGGCCTTCCCGGAGAGCTACGTCGTCGCGCCGGGGGACACACCGGGGGAGTTCACCATCACGGCCGGGCCGGCGGGGCTCATCTATGGCGCCGACACGCTGGGACAGCTTTGGGGTGGCGCCCGGCTGTGGAACGCCGCCGTGAGCGACTGGCCGACTCTGCGCGAGCGCGCCTACACCGGCTGCCCGCGCGTGATGGACGAGGCGGGGCTGGGCCGGCTGGACTGGCTCGCCACCTGGCGGATCAACGCCCTGTACTACGAGATCTACGGCGACCAGGGCGAGGACTCGGTGCCGGAGACGGTCGAGGCCCTGGCGCGGGAGTGCGAGCGGCGCGGCATCTTCCTCTATGGGCTGATTTCGAACTGGCGCACGGCCCGTCTCGTGAAGCGCCCCCTCTGCCCGGCGCGAGAGGAAGACCTGGCCCGCGTGCGGCGGTACTCCGAGGAGCTGCTCGACCGCGGGTGTCGCGGGCTGATCTTCCTGTTCGACGACATCACCCAGGAGCAAGTGGACCACCCGCGGGACTGCGAGCTCTGCCGCGAGCGGTACCCGACCCTCGCCGGGGGCCAGCTCGCGCTGATGCGGCCGATGCTCGAGGTCGGGCGCGCCCGGGGTGTCGAGCGTTTCATCGTATGCCCCACGCCCTACTATGCCCACTGGAAGAAGTCCTACGGCGACCTCGACGGCTGCGCGTACTTCGGGGAATGGGGCGCGGCGGAGGAGCTGGCCAGGGTGGGCGTATACCACTGCCTGGTGCGTCGGTCGCGGCTGCAGGAGGTGGTGGACTGCGGGCTGCGCGACTACGTGTACTGGTTCAACGGCCTGCGCGACTTCTTCGCCGACGCGCCGGGCGGCCGGGGGCTTGCCGGAACCTGGGGCGGGCTGAGCGACCTGGCCTACTCGTGGTACCTGTCGCACTGGGACGGCGCGCGCGGCTCCGTGGCGGATGAGGATGCCTACGACGCCCTGCGGGAGCTGCCCTCGCTGACGCGCTCCGCGTGGCTGTGCGGCGGGGGCTGGTTCCCGTGGGCCCTGTGGGGCGCCTACCTGTGGGACGCCGATCGCCTGGACGCGGGCGCGCTGCGGCGGGCGACCATCGGGCGCTGCTACGGCCCGGAGGCGGCGGAGGCCTACCTGCGGTGGGAAGACGCCGCGCGGCCGGCGCTAGCGCGGATGCTTACCTTTCACCTCTCGGAGGCACTGACACGAGGCCCGGAGTTGGTGCGCGGGCTACAGCAAGCCGCCGAGGCCGCCCGGGGGGCCGCCGGCGCCTTCGGGGAGGTCGTCGCGCGCCGGGCTGAGGATGGTGGGCCGGACCCGCGCGGGCTAGTGCCTCCCGAGGAGGCCGAGGGCGTGGCGAGCCGCATGAGCTCGACGGCGGAGACCCTGGCGCGGGAGGCGGAGGGCCTGGCCGCGGGCAGGTGCAGCGTCGCCATCGGTGCGACCGAGACAACCAAGCTCCCCGAGGGAGCTGTGCGCAGAGAGACGCGTGTGCAGCTCAGGCGGGGCCTGATCACCTACGGCCTCAGGTACAGCCAGACCGAGGAGCCGGACGGGACGAGACATCGGTCGCAGTGGCACTTCGGGTCGGGCCTGGGAATGACCGGGCCGAGCTACCGGAACTGGTACGACGCGGGCTTCCTCGACGTGGTGGTGAACGGTCGTTCGCTCGACGCCTACACGCCCGCCTTCTCGACGGTGACGCACGAGGGCGTGGAGCGCCTGCAGGCCACCTGGGCTGCCGACGCAGCGGAGGTGGTGCTGGTGTTGGCGCCTCGGCTGGACGGGGGGCTGGAGATCGAGGGAAGGCTGGTGTCGCGCCGCGAGATCGCGGGGGTGAGGCTTGACCTGTTCGCCATCCCGGGGGCGGGGGAGGGCGACTGGGAGGACATGGACAAGGCCGTGATCACGCCCTCCGGGGTCTTCCAGCACGGGGAGGCCGTGACGCTCAAGGACGGGGAGAGATGGCTGTTCTTCCTCGACCGGGCCTACGACGTCCCGCGCGAACGGGCTGAGGGGCCGTGCGCCGCGGTGCTCGTCGAGCCCGCGGGAGCCGAGATCACGACGGACAATGGGAGCTATGTGGTGACGACGCGGGCCGAGCTGGGGGCCGAATGCCGAGGCTTCCGGGTGGTGGTGTACGACTTCCACGGGATGGGGAACGAGCAAGGGCTGGAGTACCTGCGGGGCAGGATAGCGGATCCGGCCTTTCCAGATACCCCGGGAGGGTAGGCGACTTGCTGCCCGTAGGAGCCGGCTCTGCCGGCGACCGGCCAGTGCACCACAAGCCAGCCCGTCCCTGCAGGTCGGAAGCATCCCCCGGCCTGCAGGGACGACGGCGAAGCGACCAGCGCAGGCTGACGTCCGTCAGCCGCCGATCCGGACCGTCGCGATGCCGAAGGGCGGGATCGTGACGCTCAGCACACCGTCGGCGAAGGACGCCGTGCAGTCGTCGCTGGGCTGCTCAAGCAGGTCCGTCTCAGTGACGCGGGCGTCGGCCGGGATGAGCAGCGGCGAGAGGCGCACCTGGGCCCGCGTCTCCTTGCCCTCGACCTCGTAGAGCCTCACCACGACGGCATCCGAGCCCTCCGCCTGCTTGAGGCCCGAGAGCATCACGTTCGGGGTGAGCACCTCGACCATCGAGCCCTCGGACGGCAGCCGGCCCTCGTGGACTGTGGTGCCCACGGCGACGCAGCGATGGTTGAAGGCGTAGCCCGCGCGGTGGGCGGCTCCCAGATCGAGCGCACCCACGTGGGGCACGATCGCCCAGCGGATCTCGTGGCGACCGAGCTCGGGGAGCGGGTCCGGGTCGTAGCTGGAGCGCAGCAGCGTGAGCCGCAGGATGTTGCCCAGGGCGCTGTGGCCGTACTTGCTGTCGTTGAGCAAGGTGAGACCCGCTCGGGCCTCGCAGGAGCAGCCGGTGGAGCCGGTGAGGTCCGCCCAGGTGAGGGCTGGGACCTCGCCACCGTCGGTGGGGCGGTCGAGGCTGCCGCAGGCGATCTCGTAGGTGGCCCTGGGGTCGTCGGCGGCCAGGGGGAACGAGGCGCGGAGGGCAGGGACACCGGTGCTGGGATCCCCGCGCTCGAGCCAGTTGACGTTGAGCGAGAAGTCCACCCGGCAGGCCCCGCGGGCCAGGCTGATGGTGAGGTCATAGTCTGAGGCGTTGTGGCGGCCCACGAGCCTGACGATGGCCATGTGCGGCCCGTGGTGAACGGCCGAGAGTACGCAGTCGGCGAGCGGCTCGGCCCGGTCCACGATGGCGCCGAGCTGCCACGCGGTCATGCCGTGGGGTGCCTCCTGCTCGCGATCGAGGGCGCCCAGCACGCAACCCGGCGGGACGAACTGCGTGCGGGTCTGCTTGTCCACGAGGCTGACGATGCCGCCGGCCTCGGGGGAGAGGACGAGCTCGAGGTACTCGTTGCCCATCACGAGCGGGCTGAGCATCTGAGCGTGGACGTAGCCCAGGCCGTAGACGGGGCGGCCGGTCTCCCTGACGTAGGCGCCCTCGTCGGCCTGGGCACTGCCGCTCTCGACGACGTAGGCGCGGTAGCCGGTGGCGGGGAGGTCCTTGGTGGGGAAGGCGACGACGGTGAAAGTGTGGCCCCAGTAGTTGCCGCGCTGTGTGACCTGGCCGGGCGTGGTGTGGCCCGCCGCGTCACGGACGATGACGCGGCCGTCGGCGAGCTCGCGGTTCCAGATCTTGACCTGGACGACCTCGTCGCGGGCGAAGGGCGCCGGGTTGAAGACCAGGAAGGGATCGGCCCCCGACTCGCCCGCGCCGAGGGTCGAGACACCGCCCCACCAGGCGCCGTCGCCGGCCCCGCCCCCCAGGCCGAGGTCGTGAGCGCCGGGGCGCTCGGCGGGAGCCAGCGCGGATGTGTCCACACAGGCGGCCAGCGCACGCAGGCCGCGCGTGCGGATCATGCCGCTGTTCGCCAGGTTCTCCTGGAAGAGGCCGAGCGCGTGCTCGACGGTCTCGCGCACGCCCGAGCCGGGGAGGATGTCGTGGAACTGGAGGAACATGGCGCGTTCCCAGCACTCGGTGAGCACGTCGGCAGGGTAGGCCAGGCCGCAGAGCCTGCTGGCCAGCAGCGCGGCGATCTCCGTGTCCACCAGGTCGTTCTCGCCCGTGCGGTTGGCGAACTTGATCCTGCTCTCGGACGTGTAGCAGCCCTCGAAGACGAAGTTGAGCTCGTCGTCGTGGACGGGCAGCTCGAGGCTGCGCTCCTCGATCTCGCGCTCGACGGCGGTGAAGAAGGCGTCGGTGGTGGAAAGCTCTACGCGCGGCCAGATCGGCCACTGCTGCATGTCGGCCGCGGCCCGCAGGTGGCGGCGCGTGGGGCCGCCGCCGTGATCGCCCACGCCGTAGACCCAGAGCAGGGACTTCAGACCCGTGTGGCGCTCCAGGGCGAACAGCAGGTGCGTCATGCGAGGCGTGATCTCGCCGTTGTAGCCGTTGGGGGAATCGTCGTAGGCCAGGACGCGCGAACCGTCCTTGCCCTGCCACCAGAAGAGCTGGGAGCTCTCGCCGCTGGCCATGGCCCGCAGCCTTGGGCCGGATGCGCGGTGGTGGTAGTACCGCGTGACGCCGCCCCGGGCGAGGATGCCGGGCAGCGTCCAGCAGTGACCGAAGGTATCGCACTCCCAGTCTATCTTCACGGCGTCGTAGGGCAGACCGAAGTTCTCATGGAACCAGCGCCGCGCATAGAGCAGATGGCGGCAGAGGATCTCGCCGGAGGCCAGGTTCTTGTCGCCCTCGACCCACTGGCTGGCCGTGACCTCCCATCGGCCCTCGGCCACGCGCCGGCGCAGGCGCTCGAAGACCTCGGGCGCGTACTGCTGCATGGCCTTGTAGACCGAGGCCTGGCTCTGGGAGAAGTGGAAGGCCGGGAACTCGTCCATGAGCCTGTCCATGGTCGTGAAGGTGTCGTGGGTGACCGCGACGGTCTCGGGCCAGGACCACATCCAGTTCATGTCAATATGAGCGTGGCCGCAGCAGTAGATGGTGTACTGCTTGGCCGCGTCGCCGAGGGGGGCCAGGAGGGTCTCGGCCTCAGCCACCAGGGCTTCGGCGTCGGCACAGCCCTGGCTCAGGCCCTCGGCCACGGACTGGGCCGCGCGCTCGATCAGCGGCGTCCACTCCGCCGCCTCATCGAGGTGCGCCTCGGCAAGGCGTACCGCGAAGTCCAGCTCCGCCCGGAACCGCTCGAGCGGCCGGGACTGGGCCTGCTGGGACTGCGCGAGCACCTGTATCCAGTCACGCAGGTTGGGTCTTGAGCTCAAGGGGGTCACTCCTCGATATCAGGATTGGCGACGGCACGGGGGCGGTTTCGCCGCCGAGGGAATGGGACCTACCGGGTAGCGCCCATGGGGGCGCGCCGTCCCGGGTAAGGTCGCCCCAGCCCGTGGAGTGCGCCCGCCTACCGTAGTGCCAGCTTGATGATGCCGCCCGAGTCCTGGGCGATGTAAACGAACCTGTCCCGGTCTCGCGCGAAGCCCTCCTGGTTCATGCCGGGGAGGGCATACGCCCGCAGCACCTCGCCGTCCCGCGACAGCACGATGAAGGCATTCGCCGCGTCGCTCACCGCGTACAGGCGCCCGGCCTCGGTGTCGTACATCAGATCGGCGATGTCCACGAAGCCCGGGTATATGGCGCGCAGGATCCTGCAGGGCTCGTCCGCCGCGGCCCCGGTCCTCAGCGGCACCTCGACCTCGAAGATCGCCGACGGGTCCTCGGTGTCCGCGAGGTCAAAGCCCTGGTTGGCCACGTAGAAGGTTCCGCCCTCGGGGTGGGTCTCGTCGGGCACGAAGGTGATCCCCTCGATCCCCTGCCCGCCGGGCTTCATGACCAGCTTGCCCTCGAAGTATCGGTCCAGCAAGAACTCGCGCCGCACCTCCAGCCCCTCGGGCGCAACCTCCAGGACCTTCTCCTCGCCCTCGATGGCGATGTACAGCAGGCCCGTGGCGGGGTCATGGGTGATGCCCTCGAAGTCCGCGTCGCGCAGATGTCTGTTCTGCACCGGCGTGCCGTCCGTCCGGATCTCGCACACGTCGCCCTCGTCGCCCACCACGAACAGCGTGCCCCGACCCGCATGGAAGCAGAGGCCCGAGGGCTCGTTGAAGCCGATCTTGTCAATGTTGCCCACGTAGGTGGCCGGGAAGAGCACGTCCAGCGGATCGCTCCGCGCCGGGGCCGCCCATCCGCCCAACAGCAAGCCCACCACCGCCGCCGCCACGCAAACGTCTGTCCGCCGCCTCAAGCCGCGCATGTCATCGCCACCTCCCGGCTCCGCGCATGGCCACACAGGCCGACCCGCCCGCCTGCCCGCGCCTACTGCTGTCAAGCGGGCGCGAACTCGAAGCGCCGCCAGTCGCGCGGGTAGCTGTATAGCTTGTACATCAGGTCCAGGATGTCCTCCGCCTCGATCTCCCGCGTATGCGCATCGAGCACGCGGCTGTGGGCCGGGGGCTTCTCCTCGTCGAAAGCGGCCTCGACCCGCTCGTCGCGGAAGAGGATGGGGCTCTCGAGCCTGAAGGGCTGGATTTCGTCCACCAGCTTCATGGCCTGCTGCGCGCCCTCGCGGATCATCCCCCGCGCTTCCTCCGGCGTGCGCTGCAGGGCCGACGTGCGGCTCAGGCCCACCTTCACGGCCACGGTCACCACGCCCGGGATCAGCTCCTCGATCTCCTTGCAGGCGAAGGCGTCGCCCGTCACGAAAACGAAGGGCACGCCGTGGTGGCCGGCGATGGCCGCCTGCAGGCCCGACTCGCCCAGCTCGATGCCGTTGAAGGTCCACTTCCGGATCGCCGTGCTCATCGTGTGGTACAGGCAGGCGCCCTCGGAGCCGGCCTTGGCGTGGGCGCCCACCAGGCCCGTGGCGGCGCAGCCCTCGTCCAGGTAGGGCAGCCAGAAGGGCCGCTCCAGCCCGTTGATCACCCAGGCCCGGCTGTCCAGATGATCGAGGTCAATCGTGTACCCCGCGCCGTGACCGTCGTTCACAATCACGTCCGTCGCCCCGCCGCGGAAGCACCCATCCACCGCCGCGCTGACTTCCTCCGCCAGCCATCGCCGCTGGCGGCACCGCCGCTCGTGGTTCTCCAGGCTCGTATCGTCGCGGTTCTCCCAGGTGAACACCCCCGCGACGCCCTCCAGGTCCGTCATCAGGTAGATCCTCATCGGTCCTTTCCTCCCTGGGTCTGCTCGACGACCGAAGGGTCGTCCTTCCACATCGGCCGCCAATCGCGGTCGTGGCCGTACATTCTGTGCATGAAGTCCACCATGTCCTCGGCCTCGATCTCGCGCGTGCGGCTGTCAACCACGCGTCCCACGCGCGGCGGCTTCTCCGGGTCGAAGACGGGCTCGTGCCATTCCTCGCGGAAGAGGATGGGCGGGTCCAGCCTGAGCGGCTCCATGTCCCCGATGCGCCGCACGGCCTCCTCGGCGCCCTCGCGGATCATCTGTCGTGCCTTCTCCGGCGTCGCGGTCAGCGCCGAGAACCTGCCCGTCCCGTACTTCACGGGCACGGTGACGCAGCCCGGGCACAGCTCCGCCATCTCGCGGCACGCATGGGCCTCGCCCGCGCAGAACACGAAGGGCACGCCGAAGTGCCCCGCCAGGAAGGCCTGATACCCCGTCTCCCCGACGCTGATCCCGTTGAGCCAGTACCCGCGGATCGCCGGGCCCATGGTGTGGTACAGCGTCGCGCCGAGGGTCTCGGCCTTGGCGTGAGTGCCCAGGCTCCCGAGGGCCGCGCAGCTCTCGTCCAGGCCCACGCAGTAGAAGGGGCTGCCCTGCCCGTGCAGCACCCGGACCCCCGGCTGCACGCGCTCGAGGTCTATGGTGTAGCCAGCCCCGTGGCCGTCGTTCACCCACACCTCCGTCGCGCCGCCCGTTCGGAAGCCATCCGTCATCGCGTTGACTTCCTCGGCCAGCCACCGTCGCTGGCGGCAACGGCGCTCGTGGTTCTCGAGGCTGTCGTCGCCGCGGTCCTCCCACTGGTAGACGCCGGCCACGCCCTCCAGGTCGGTAACCACGTAGATCCTCAGGACGATACCCCCCCATGCGTGCGCTGCCCGCGGCGCAAGGTATTCGCGCCGCGCCTCCCCCTGTCCTGCCGCCGCGCGGGAGCCTGGCGGACCCGGTCCTGGTATGATACGAAGCTGGACTGACGGGTGCGCGCGGCGGCTGGGGCTGGGGGGCCTCGCACGGGAGAGGAGAGAGGGACAATGGGCACTCAGCGGCGGCATCTGGGCTCACGGTCGGGAGCACCCCTGCCGGGCCCTGTCACGGTGCTCGTGGTTGCGGCCGTGACTCTCGCGCCGGCTGCGGCTTCGCTCGCCGACGGGGGGCGTGCTCCCCTCGATGAGCGGCGACTGGCCCTCCTGCAGGCCGCGGACCGGCAGCTCACCGTGGCTGACGAGGACACCGCGCTGCCTCGCCCGAACCTGCGCCTGAGGGAGCAGGACCGAGAGGACGCACATCTGGAGAAGGCGCTGACGATCTTTGCCCTGATGGATGCGGGCTTGGCCGGTGCCCCGCGCGCCGACGAGGCCAACCGCGTCCTGCGCTACTCCCTGGCCCGCTGGCCTGCGACGGAGCCGGCCCACGTCCTGGGCCAGTATGCGAGGGCCTGGAACCACCGCAGCCGCAGCCTGGCGCTCAGGATCCACTGCCTCTACGCCGACCGCCTTGATGCGGACGTGGCGGCCGAGTTCCGCAAGCGCCTGTCCTACATGCTCACGGGCCCCTTCGAGCGGAAGAGCGAGAACATCAAGTTCACGAACAACTGCGCCTACTTCCTTGCCCACGAGCGCCTGGGCGCCACGGACAGCGACACCTTCGCCCAGGTGAGGGCTTGGCTGCTCACCTCACTGGGGGATGCTGTGGCGAGGGGCTACCACGAATGGGGCTCGACCTACAACGCCTGGACGGTGGGCGCGCTGCTCAACCTGGCCGAGTTCGCCAGCGACCGCGAGGTCCGCGACCTGGCCACCAGGGCCGTGGACTACTTCCTGGCCTGCCAGTCCGGCTTCTGCCTCAAGGGCCTTTACTGCTCGCCCGCCGTGCGTCGGTACCTGCACTGGCCCATCAACTGTGTCGAGCCCCAGACAGTGATCGCCCAGGTGCTCTTCACGGGCGACCCTACGCCGAGCGACCGGGCGTGGATCGAGTGGGCGGCCAGCAACTACCGTCCTCCCGCCGCCCTCACCTCGCTCTACAGCCAGTCGGTGCCTGCCGAGGCGCTGCTCACCACCGGCCAGCACGCCTGGCGATACCGCTGCTACCGCGGGGAACGCTACGCGGTGGCCACGGCCCAGGCGCCGGACCCGCGCACCTTTGTCCTGGACACCGGCGGGACTCACGACGTCGTGGGATGCTTCGTCCAGTCGGCCGCAGGGGCGCTGAACCGCGTGGTGCCCTATGGCTATCCCCCGTGGTCCGGGCCGGCGAAGAAGCGCAATGTGAGCGAGTGCTACTTCGGGTACAAGAACGTGGCTCTGGTCAACAACGGCGGCTCGACGAAGGCAGTGTGGGCCGGCGGCATCGTCGAGAGCGTGCCGTCGCGCCTGTTCTTCTCGGCCGGCTTCCGCCGGATCCTTCAAGGCGGCTGGGCTTTCCTTACCGATGGCACGATCTACGTCGCCTGGGCGCCCACCATCGGCGACCCCGTGGACGACCCCGACTCCGATACCTTCACGGCCCCTGGCACGATCGGCCGCTGGCTCAGGTCCACCCACACGCCGGGTCCTGAGGGCGAGACGAGCGTCCTCGAGGTGGGTGACGCGGCGTCCTATGGCAGCTTCGAGCAGTTCGTGGAGGGAGTCGTCGCCCGCAACCGGCGGCCGCGCTTAGTGGCGGGGAGGGTCAGCTACACGGCTCCCGATGGAACGGAGCTTCGGTTTGGCCCTGGGGCGGCCACGGTCAGCGGAAGGTCCTTCGCGCCCCAGGCCTTGCCTATGTGCCACATGCCGGGCATCGAAGGACACACGCTGGCCATGCCCGGCGGGACGGTCGTCCTCGACTTCAGCCCCGGGGCCGCGGCACCACGACTCGTCCGGGCGACGGCGCTGGTGACCTTCGGGGCCGTTGCTGGCTCACCCCGATGAGCGTGCCCCGGGGCGACTCGCCGCGCCCATCACAGCACCAACTCGGCGTACTCGCTCTCGCAGGGGTTCCCGTCCAGGTACAGCACCCGCCCGCTCCGCAACAGGCCTATCATCGAGTACTCCGTGTAGTCCTGGTCCGCGCCTCCATGGCGGCAGACGCTGGTGTCGCCGTGGTGGCGCAGGATGCGCTGCATGGCCTCCAGGCCGAGCTCGCGCTCCCCGGCCACCAACTCGTCCAGTACCCGCTGTCGCGCTTGGGAACTGCGCTTGCCCTCCTCGGTCCTGCGGTCGGCGTGGGCCAGGGCCGGAAGCTGGTAGTGGTTGACGCAGGTAACGTACCCCTGCCCGTCCGGCGGGCGGCGCACCTGGATCAGCGGGCAGGGCGCCTCGATCGAGCACACCGTGCCCTGCGCGTCGGCGCAGACCATGCTGTAGCCCTTGCCCCGCGTGGGCAGCGACGCCATGGTGCGCAGGAAGTCGGCCGCGGTGCGCGCGTGCATCAGGGCCTCGTAGCCCCACGGCCGGATCGGCAGATGGTCGTCGCTCTGCTGGAACGCGCTGCCCACCGACGAGTGCCCCACGGCCACGCCCTCGGCGTTCACCGCGTCCAGGGTCGCCACCATGCCGCAGAAGGTGAAGTTGGCCTGCGGGATGGCGCCCTTGCGCCGCACGATGCGGCAGCAGGCCGGTCGCCTCTGACCGGGCGGCCCGCCGTCGTTGTTCTTGCCCCACATCGGCCCGTCCGGCCCGTCGGCAAAGGCCAGGTTCGTGCAGCCCTCGCTAGTCACCAGGTCGCCGGCGTACATGGGCAGATTGAGTTGCAGGATGTCCTCGAGGGGTAGGTCGGCGCCCTCTGCCGTGCCCTCCATCTCTTCGAGCACCTCGGGCAGGTGGGCGCAGAGCGTGGCCAGGAAGGCCGGTAGACGCCGCTGGAAGCTTCCCCGTGAGTCGGGAAAGGGGAAGAGGTGCAGGTGGGCATGGATTTCCTCGCGGAGCTCCTCGCCGGTAGCCCGGCCCACGCTGCGGGCGTCGCCGCTGACTTCCACGACCTTCATCGGGGTCTCTCCTGGCCCGCTGAGGGTGAGCCGAGCGGGCCGGCTGGCAGATTGGCTGCCACGGGCACCGATTCCTCCCGCGGCAGGCCCGAGCGCGGTGCTCTGCCACGGGCTCTACAGCCGTGGCCACTGTCTTAAGGCTAAAGTCAGAGGTCAGGGTCCGTAGGCGTAAGGTTTACGCCTCGCTCCACCATGGGGTATATTGACTGTGGCAATCATCCACGCAGGGGCGGCGGAAAGGGCGGGCTGCCCGACAGAAGGCAAGGCGCAGGGACTTGGGGGCGCCGAGATATGCGGCGGTCTGAGAGCTGTAAGTGGAGGCTGTGCGTGGTGCTTGGCGCCATCAGCACCGTCGTAGCCCTGGGGCCTTCGGTACCGCTGGGTCCCGCGGACATGGCGCTGCTGTGCCGGCTGCTCTCGACTCGTCCCCTGAGGCCGCCGCCGAAGGTAGTCGTCCTCAAGATAGATGCGCAGGACATCGAGCGACACGAGACCGATCGCCCGGAGACCTGCACCTGTCCTCTCGTGCCCCGCTGGCTGCTCGCCCGCGGGATTGACACGCTGGCCAGTCTCCACGTGGGCGCGATCGTGTTGGATCTGACCTTCGACCACCCGTGCCTGCTGCACGACGGCGCTCTGAGCCGGGCCATGGAACGCTCCGGGTTGGTCATCGTAGCGATGGACACGCTCGTTCGGGAGGCGGGCGTGCAGTTGGTGCCGCCCTCGGACACCGTGAAGGGCTACCGGGCGCTGGCCTCGCCGGCGGTGTATGCCCCCTACGGGCGCGTACTTGCCGTCCAGGCCATCCAGGGCGCGTCCTACAGGACCGTGGGTACGCCTGCGGGCCCCCTGGTGATGATCTCTGACGTGCGCCTGCCCCTGGGCCTGGCCGCCTGGTGCGTGGTCAAGGACGAGCCCGTGGGGGACGTCGAGCTCCAGACCTGCCACTCGGTGCGCGTGGGCTCCCTGGTGCTGCCGGTGATCGAGGCGCTGCCGATCCACCTCATGTCGCCCTTGCTGCCGCCTCTTGCCCCCGAGCAGGGACAGCACGCGCTGCTGGTATCCTGGTGGGGGCCGAAGAACACCTTCCCGGTCATCTCGCTGCGGCAGGTCCTGGCGGGCGAGGTGGATCCCGGCCTGATCCGCGACGCGGTGGTCATCATCGGGGACGAGCGCGAGGAGCGCAGCACCCCCCTGGGCGCGATGTCCGGTCCGGAGGTCCAGGCCAACATAGCGGCCACGATCCTTGCCCGCCGCTGGTTCCGACCTGTCTCCTTTGCGGCCCACTGGGCCCTGGCTTTCGCGGGCTCGGTGGCCGCCACCCTTCTCATCACCATGCTGCCGGGCTTGATCGGCGCCGTCGGCGTCGTGGCGGAGGGCGGTGGTGTCCTGTACCTGTGCCGCCTGGCCGTCAACTCCGACCGGTGGCTGCTCGGCGCGCCTATACTGCTCGCCATCGCCTGCTCGGCCCTGATTGCGGCTCTGGTGGACCAGATCCAGCAGCAGCGGGCGCGCCAATGGCTCGCCCGCGAGATGGAGCTGCGCGACCAGCTCGCCAGCGAGCTTGCTCACGACTGCCGCAACCACCTGGCCACCCTCTCCCGCACGCTGGAGCAGTTGCTCAGACGCCTCGCCAGGTACGGCGAGGACCTCGTGGACCCGCGGGCCGCCGAGATCATCCAGCGCCAGCTCCGGTCCCTGGAGCGCGAGGTCACGACCCTGCTCGACGCCGACCCCGATCATGTGATGACGCTGAGACTCAGCCCCGTGGAATTGCTCTCGATGATCCGCGGCGTGGCGGCGGATATCGCGGCCTCAGCGCCAAGGCACCGAATCGAGGTCATCGGTCAGCCCTTGACCGTGAAGGCCGACGCGCCGCTTCTCGAGAGGGCCGTATGGAATCTGGTCCACAACGCAGTCAAATACTCGCCGCGTGGCGGCAAAGTGACGGTGGAGCTCTCGGCCAGTGACGGCCTTGTGCAGGTATCCGTGACCGACGAAGGCATCGGCATCGAGCAGGACAAGCTCGACCGCCTCTTCGCGCGCTTCGTGCGGGTCGTCCCCCAGGATTCAGGGATAACGGGGACAGGCCTTGGGCTGTATTCCGTCAAGCGCGCTGCTGAAGCCCACGGCGGCTCCGTGGACGTCAAGAGCCAGGTGGGTGTCGGGTCGACCTTTGTCATCCGACTGCCGGCTCAGTCTTCTCCACCGGAGGAGTCTCACCATGACGCTGAGACGCTCAACTAGACCAAGAACCGTGGGCCTGGGGCTGCTCGCCCTCGTGCTCGCCCTCGGCTGCCTGCCCACCGCGAGTGCCCAGACCGTGCAGGTCGGCGTCGTCCGATCGCTCGCGGGTAGCGTCGAGTGCCGGCGGCAGGGCCTCAGGCAATGGGTGTCCGTGCCTACCAGCGGTCTGATCCTTGGTCCTGGCGACCAGCTACGCACCGGCGGCGATGGCAGTTGCTACGTGGTGATCGGCGGCACCCAGATCAAGGTGGGCCCCAAGAGCGTCGTCCACATGCCCGCCGCTGCGCCCAGGGGCGGCGTCTGGCACGCCCTGCGCATCCTGGTGGGCAAGGTCGTCATCCGCATCTTCGGCGACCGCCAGAACGACATCGTCACCCCGGCCGCCAAGGCTTCCGCCTCCGGCACCTGGTTCCAGGTGGAGGTGGACGACGACGGCGTCACCACCGTCACCGTCGCCGAGGGTGTCGTCAACGTGTCCAACGAGGCGGGCCAGGTGGCCCTCAAGACCGATCAGCAGACCACGGTCGTGCCGGGCATGGCCCCCACAGCCCCCGTGACGGTCAACGCCCAGCAGACGATGATGTGGCAGGCCGATCTGCCCGAGCTGCCTCTGGCCCCCGAGATCCGGCTGGCGCCCGACCGCAAGCGAGAGGACCTGCCCGGTGCGGCTCAGGACGCCCTGCAGTCCGCTGCCGGCAGGCCCGACGACCTGCAGGCCCAGCTCGAGGCCGCGGCCGTGCTCCATGACGCCGGTCGCCTGCCCGAGGCTGAGGCCGCTGCGCGGCGGGCCGTGCAGCTCGACGCGAACAGCGCGCAGGCGAAGGCCTTCCTGGCGCTGGTCCTGCTGGCCGAGGGGCGGGCCACCGAGGCGTTGGAGGCCCTGGCTGGAGCGCCAGCCGGCGCCTGGGCGGACCTGGCCTCGGGCTTGATCGCCCTGCGGGCCGGTGGCGCCCAGGTGCAGGGAGCGCTGGCGCTGCTGGGGGCCGCCGCAGCCGAGCTGCCTGAGGCCAGCCTGCACCAGGCCCTGGCCGCCATGCGTCTCGGCGAGGCCGGCTCCGCCGCGAGTGCGGTGGCCCGGGCCCTCGAGCAGCGGCCCGGCGACGCCAGGGCTCTCGCTCTGCAGGCGGTCTTGTGCCTCTCGCAGGGGCGGCTCGAGGAGGCCGCGCGTAGCGCCCAGGCCGCGGCGGAGGCCGAGCCCGGCTCGGCTCTGGCCCAGGAGGCCCTGGCCTCAGTGGCGCTGTTCTCCGGTGACCTCGAGGCCGCCTGCGATCACGCGCGCAGGGCCGTCGAGCTGGCGCCGGGCTCAGCCTCGGCTCACGCCGTCGCGGCCGACGCGTATACGGCGGGCGATGACCTCGACGCTGCGCTGGACGAGGCGCTGACGGCCGTGGCCGTGGACCCGGCCCTGGGCCCCGCGTGGCGCGTGCTGGGCACGGTCTACGCGGCCAAGGGCGTCTACCCCAAGGCCGCCAGCTCCCTGGAGCGTGCTCTCGAGCTGCAGCCGCGGATGGTCAGCGCCTACTCGACCCTCGGCGTGGTCTACTCGCGCCAGGGCAAGGTAGCCAAGGCTCTCGACCAGCTCCAGACGGCCCTGAGTCTGGGCTCCGCAAGCCCTCAGCTCGAGAACGACCTGGGGGCGCTCCTGGTGAACCTGGGGCGCTTCGACGAGGGCATCACCCACCTCAACTGGGCCGTGGAGCTTGCCGAGGAGAGCGGCGCGGGTTGGGCCATGCCCTACGGCAACCTGGCCCTGGCCTACCTGGACCTTAACCGCTTCGCGGAGGCGGAGGAGAACGTGCTGCGGGCCATGGAGCTGGGCGGGCGCTCGGCGCCCATCCACACGATAGCGGGTCGGGTGTACATGGAGCAGCAGCGGTACCAGCGCGCGGAAGCGGAGTTCCGCGAGGCACTGGAGCTAGACCCGACCTACGCGCTCGCGCGCGTCAAGCTGGCGGAGGTCTACCACCTGCGGGGGTCCGACCGCCAGGCGGCCAAGGAGTCCCTGCGCGCCGGCCTCACTGACGCCGGGGCCATGGTCGAGGAACGCTTCTACAGCCGCACGGAGCTGCGCGCGCAGGCCGGCAGCCGGATGGAGCGCCTCAAGACCGACGGCCGCGCCGGCGCGGGGCGCGTGGGCTACTTCCTCAGCGTGGCCGACGAGGACCTGCCGCGCTGGCGCAGGAACGGCGACTTCGAGTCCCAGAGCGCCCAGTTGCTCGCTGGCGCGCACTCGAGCGACGACAGCAACGACTTCCTGCGCGTGACTTACGACCGGACCGATTCCGGGCGCCCGGGGTCGGTGGACGACCCTGACCCCAACTACACCACGCGTGCGCATCAGACCGTCATCGAGCTCGGGCGCCGACAGAGCCTGGGCAGGGAGACGGAGCTGAGCTGGCTGGCCCGCTATCGGGAAACCGACTACCGCGCCACTAACCCTGACAGTCAGGCGCTGGACCCTGCCACGGCCGTCCTCCTCGACGCCAAGCCCTACCTGCATCGCGAGACGGACGAGACGCGCCTGGGCGGCGAGATCAACCTTCGCTGCCCGGTCGGTGACCGCGGCCGGCTGACGGCCGGCGTCGCGGGTGAGTGGGGCAACGGCCGCGCCCGGGGACTCCTGTGGCAGGTCAGGGACACCCCGGGGGGCCCGGTGGCCGGACACTTCCCCTACCGGATGAGCGAACACCAGGACGCGTGGACGGGCTATGTGGAGCTGGCACTGACGGATGACGCCGACGTCTTCTACCTGGGCGGCCTCGTGGCCGACACGGGCGAGACCGACGCCGTCTGGCGGCCCCGAGCCGCCTGGCGCCGCGACCTGTCCGCGAACCAGCTCCTGTGGCTCTCGACCTACCCCGTTGTCCGCGACGACGTGAGCTGGCTGTCGCCTACCGACCCCTGGCGGCAGGACCACGGCATCGAGTGGATCAACTTCGCGCCGGGCGGCTACGGCCAGTTCTACGAGGCGCGCTACCAGCTACGGGGAGGCCGCGAGGACCTGCTGGACCTGGTGGGCTTCTATCGCCAGTTCGAGGACCTGCTCGTCTACGTGGCCAGTCCGCGGTGGAACCCGGAAGGCGGGTACTACGTTGTGAGCGACGGCAGTGCCTACGGTGCGCAGCTCACCTACGAGCGGCCTCTGTGTCCGCGTCTCACCCTGGCCGGACAGGCGACCTACACCCGCAGCGATGACGACGCCACGGGCGGCGACGTCCCGTACCTGCCTTGCTGGGGCGGGCGGTTGAGCGCGCACTACAAGGACCCGGCGGGCTGGCGCGCGGAGGCGGTCTGGCGCTACGTGGGCGGCCGCTACCATCTCACCGGCGCGGGAGCCTACGCTCGCCTGGGCTCGTATAACACCCTTGACGCGCGCCTGTCGCGCCAGATCAACACATCCTGGGAGGTCTACCTCCTCGGCACGAACCTGCTCGACCGCCGGTACGAGCACTGGCTGGGCTTCCCAGAGCTGGGCCGCCACGTGGTCCTGGGGTTCGAGCATCGCTTCTGAGCACCCTTGCAGTGCGGGAGCGCGCGGTTGCTGACAACGGAGGCTTGGTTCCGATGACGTGCACAAGAGCTTCAATGGTCTGTGCGGCGGCCACAGCGGCTGTGCTGGTGGCTCTGCTGGGCGGTTGCTCGGGGGGCGGTGGGGCCGTGCCGGCGGACCCCGACGGCGGCTACCTGGCCGACCAGGCCACCGTGGCGCTTGTGTGCCTCAGGTGGCTGCCGGTGCTCTTCCCCGAGGTGCTGCACGGTCAGGGAGACGGCTGCCAGCCCACCGACCCGGAGGTGACCCCGAACCCGGACGGCACCCTCAACCTGCGCTATCGTCGCTCGGACTGCGCGGAGGTCCAGTGGGTGATGGATCCCACCTTCCTCAGTGGGCACGCGGTGGTCCTCTACCCCGATGGCGGTCGGGAGACCCAGGCCTTCGAGCTGACGCCCCAGCCTGACGGTTCCGCCGAGGTGACGGAGCAGCGGACCTTCCCTGACGGCGCCCGGGCCGAGACCACGATCACCGTCGCTCCGTGGACCGCCGGCGACGATCCCCTGCTCAACACGCAGCAAGGCCGGTTGTTCCTGCCCGACGGCAGGACCATGGACTTCCGGCGCCAGGAGTACATGAAGCGGTCGGAGCTGTCGGTGGACGCGCACGAAGGCTGGACCTTCGACGTGCAGACCCCCAACGTTCCCGGCCAGACGCTGCCGGATCTGGCCGCGACGGCAACGGGCTCGCTCTCCCACAGCCCCGAGGCCCTGACCTTCGCGCTCGAGGCCACATCGCCGGCGGCCGGCTTCTGGGACATCATGCGCGTCCAGACGCCCAGCGGGCTCTCGGGCTTGTTCCAGCTCGACGATGCCCTGAAGGGGCGAGGCACGGTGCGTGAACGCGAACAGGTGGCGATCACGCTGAGCTGGGACGTCGCCGGGCGTGTAAGAGCCACCTACGCCGACGGCCGTACCGCCAGCGGCGCGCCGTCCGCTGCCGCCCGCGACTTCCTGGTGGACCAGTGGCTGTGGAGACTTGGGGAGTTTGGCCCGTCGCCGCGTTAGCGGCTTAGACCAGAGGATCAGGGGGATTGGCAATGGGTCAGTTGAAAGTCTGTGTCAAGAGGACGTGTCCCAGCGGCACGGGGGTTTCCGGGTTGACTGTGCAGTTGAGTCCGCCTTCGGGGCCGTCGGGCACTACGGGCTCGGACGGCTGCGTTACCTTCTACAACCTCAAGGAGTACGCCTACTTCGCCATATACGTCAACGGCGTGTTCTGCCAGACGGTGCTGGTGCTGCCCGTGCCCCAGACTGTGTGCATCACGTACACAGCGAAGATGAAGACAAAGGTATCCACCCTCGCGCTCACCGTGCTCTTACCCCACGGCTTTCCCGCCGCAGGACAGGCGGTGAAGCTTGTGCCGACGGCGGCGGCATCCAAGACCAAGAAGGCGAGCGCTGTGCGTTTCCGGGTACCGGAGTCCAGGCCCAACAGCCTCGACGAAGTGCCGCTGGAGATGGGCGTGGCCCTGCTGGTGGTTGCGGCCGGTGAGTACGAGGTGTTCGTGCTGGCTCCCGACGGCGAGGTCCTCTCCGCCGGGCTCGTTGACGCACCGCCTACGGAAGCGGGGGAGATCGCCTACCGCCAGGTGCAGGTGGAGCTCTAGGCTCCGGCCCTGCTCCGCCACCCGTGGCGAGGGCGACCAGGGCTTTCTCGGGCTTGCTCGGGCATGGGGGTAGGGCGGTGGGGTACAGCCACGTCCGTTCACGAGGTTGGGCCGTCACGCGGTTCACTCTCGCCTGGCGGGTCCAGGCTGTGAGGGGGTGTGGGCATGGCGACGCTGAGGGTGTGCGTGAGGAAAACCTGTCCCAGCGGCACGGCGGTCCCGGGAGCCTCGGTGCAGATAGACGCCGACTATGGCGGGCCGTCGGGCACCACCAACGCCAACGGGTACGTGGACTTCATGTACCTCAAGATGGGGTACCACTCCGTCTCGGTCAACGGCGTCTTCATCAAGACCGTGATGGTCCTCTACTACAACGAGACCTGCTGCGAGGAGCCGTGACCGCCGGCCTGGGCTTCGCGGGCCCACCGGAGCTCCGGGCCGCGTAGGAAAGGCTGGCCCCGACGGCGACGGATGACGTCCCGTCTCAGGCGCGGGGGGCGGCGGCGCGCTGCCAGGCCCAGGGACTGGTGGGTTGCCTCCCGCGCGGGCTTGCGCTATAAGAGTCGGCCATGACCACCAAGGAATGCCCTTCCCCCTGCCTCGTGCTGTTTGCCTGCCTGTTGCTCCTCGGCGCGCTGGCCCTTGGCCCAGCGTCCGTGCGCGCGGAGGAGAGCACCTCCGGGCCTGCGGTGCTGGCCGTCT
>CAZSOQ010000062.1:0-24156 GCA_964608495.1 uncultured Armatimonadia bacterium
GGGGGAGGTCGCGGAGGGTCCAGGCTGGGCGCCGTGTAAGCTTCATTATGTACGATAAGGAGAGACGCCGGGCAGGGCCGACGAGGGGACGCTTCCCGCTCCGTCAGGGCTCTCCGACCGCGGGGTACGAGCCATACAAGCGCAGCGCCTCGTGGAAGGCCACCACACTCTCCCAGGGCACCTCATCGGTCAGCGTGTGGCACGGCGCGGCGATGTAGCCGCCTTCCGGGGCCATGATGCGCAGGGTCTCGCGCACGCCGGCGATCACAGCCGCGGGGTCGGGCCGTGCCAGCACGCTCTGGGCTCCGATGGCGCCCCAGAAGGCCAGGTCGCGGCCGAACTCGTGCTTGAGACCGGCGATGTCCATGGTCTCGGCCTGGACGGCCTCGAGCACGTCAATGCCGAGGGCGATGAGGTCCGGCACCAGCGGGGTCACGTGCCCGCAGCAATGGAAGGCTATCCTGACGGTCGGGCGAAGGGACCGGAGGTGCTGGACGATCTCCCGGTGGCGGGGGCGGTACCACTGCCGGTACTGAAGGGGGCTCATGACCAGGGACCGCTGGGTGCCCAGGTCGTCGCCGATCCAGACGATGTCCACCCCTGCCACCACGTAGGCGCCGTACAGCGAGGCTTTCCACTGCGTGATGCGGTCCAGGAGGCGGCGGAAGCGCATCGGGTCCTCGTGGGGGCCGACCAGCGCGGCCTCGTCGCCGAGCCAGGCCTTGGCCTGTTCGAAGACGCCGCGGATGTAGGCGCCACAGACCGCCAGGCCCCGTTCCTGGAGCCGCGCGACCGCCCGGGCCGTCTCGGCGATCGCCTCCTGGGTCGCCACGGGTGTCCACTCGATGTCCGGCACGTCAGGAGGACGCTCCGCTAGCGGCAGGGTGACGTACCGCACATCGTGGCCGAAGTGGTCCGCGAAGTCCACGTCGCCCACGTGGTCGTGCAGCGCCGCGACCAGCTCAGCCGAGGGCCGCAGGTTGAAGGGCACGCGGTCGGGCTCTCGATGCGCCAGGGCCGTCAGGACGCGCTCACGCGAGGTCATCGTCGGCACCCATCCTCGCCGTGCGGCACTCAGGCGGTCGGCAGGGGCGTGCGGCCCTCGGTGTTGAGCACCCGCGAGATGGCGAGGAAGTTCTTGCGCCAGCGGTCCTCGGGGACGTCTTCGGTGATGCCTATGAGGAAGCGGTCGCCGGGCGCCACGTCGCGCAGGAGCCGGCGCGTGGCCTCCTCGACGGTCTCGACGGGCGAATGGTGCACCGAGGATGGGAAGTTGATCCAAAGGACCTTGTCGGGCCACAGCTCGCGGGCCTCGGCCATGCTCAGGTCGGTGTCGGGCGCTGGGGTGAAGGCCTCGATGTAATCGAGGGGGGACCGGGCGACCACGTCGGCCCAGACGCGGTTGTTGCCGTCCAGGTGGGCGCCGAAGAGCTTGCCCTTCGGGTGGAGGTGCTCGGCGGCCTCCTCGTAGTGGGGCAGGACGTATTGGATGAAGCGCTCGCGGCCCATGACGTCGCCGGTCTCGTTGCCGCCGAAGTTGAAGGACAGGGCCGGCGAGTCCGCGACGAGCGGGTAGACCTTGCGCAGGTTGTCCACCAGGGCGTCGTAGAGCTTCATCACCTCGTCGCGGCGATCAGCCCACTCGACGGCGAAGGTCTCGACACCCATCATGGAGATCATGATCTCGTGCAGAGGCGTGGCCCCGATCCCGCCGCGGAAGAGGCCGTCTTCGCCGTAGGCCTGCTCGGCGCGGGCAAAGGCCTCGTAGTTGGGCCGGTACTGGTGGTCCCGGAGCGTGAAGAGGATCGGCCTATAGTCCTCGGGCCTCTGGAAGAGCTTCTTGACGTGCCAGCTCGTGAAGCCCGCCGGCCGCGAGACGGTGAACAGGTCCCCTACCGGGGTATGGTAGTCGGTGCGGGAGTAGGCGACGCCGTCCTCGGTGTAGCTGTGGTGCTCGGCGCGCACGTTGGGCGTGGCTGCCGTTACCACGGGCACAGTGCGCACCACGATGCAGGTGCCCTCGTTGCGGAGTTGGCGCTCGGCCGTACACTGGGGGATCATACATTCGTAGACGGTGAAGGGGACCCGGTCGGGCATCTCGCCGCGCAGGACGGCCTCAACGCGCTGTCTGGGTGTCATGGGTACCTCGCCTCCCGTGCCAAGGCTGTCGGCGTTCACCGGCGGCGCAGGCGCTGGTCCCTGCGTGGGTCGCCCTGCATGTGCGTCGCCCGGCGCCCCTCCCCTGTCCGGTCGCGGGTTTCCTCAGCCGCCTAGGAACTTCCTGCCGAAGGCCAGGCCGTGCTCAAAAAGGGCGTCGAGGTTCGCGAAGGGCGTCTCGGGAAGGATGGAGCTGGTCGAGGAGAGGACGAAGCCCCGGCCTCGGCCGGCCAGTACGAAGGACCGTTCGACCGCGGCCCTCACGTCGTCGGGGGTGCCGTGAGGAAGCGTGCTCACCACGGACACGCAACCGATGATGATAAGGGGCCTGCCGGCCCGGTCGCGCAGCTTCACGATCTCGGCGTAATCCACCCCGTGCTCTTCCTCGAAGCCCTGCAGCCCCGTGACGCCCAGGTCCAGAAGGTCGTCCAGGATGGGCATGATGTTGCCGTCGCAGTGCCAGACTACCCCGATGTCGCTGTCCACCAGAGGCTCCAGACACCACTTGAGCTCCGGGAAGTAAAGCTCGCGGAGCATCCGCGGGGACATGAGCGGGCCGTTGGCGCCGCAGATGTCCTGACCCGTGTAGGCAAAGGGAACCAGGCCGTGGCGACGACAGGCCAGGACGATGGCCTGGTTCTGCAGGCGTCCGAGCAGGGCCGTGTAGTGGTAGTAGCGGCGCATCGCGTCGGGCCAGAGAGCGGCGGCCGCGAGGTAGTTCTCATATCCCCAGCGGGTATAGCCGCCCATGAAGTCCGCCTGGCCGAAGTGCCCGATGACCAGGGCCGCGTCGCCGAGCAGGGCTTGGTGGGCGCAGATCTCGGCGGCGTAGGCCTCGGCAGCGGCCTCGACGTCGAAGGCGCGCTCGACCGCGCGGTCGTCCGGAAGCTGCTCGAGGGCCCGCAGCACGTCCTCGGGGCTGCGGAAGCCGGCGGCTTCGTGCTGGTGCGGCTCGTGCATGATCTGGCCCGTCTCGAGCCGCCGCTGGCTCTCGCCGGGAAAGTACCACTGGATGATGAGATTGGCGCCGACCCGACGCACGAACTCGACGAAGGTGCCCTGGGGGTCGGCCCAGTAGTCGCGCCCGGTCACGCGTTCGTAGTACCGCGAGTTGGTGACGAAGCACTGGGTGAGGCAGGGGTAAGGCACCGCCTCACGACGCAGTGTGGCCAGCGCGATCTCCCGACCGGTCATGGTCGCTGCCCTCCCGGGGACCGACTCGCCGCGCTGGGTGGCGCGGACGTGGCGTGAGCGGTGTGCCCGCGCTCGGGCCTGCGACAAGTCTAGTGCCACCAGGGCGCGAGGTCCAGCCGCCCCGAGCCAAGGGCTGGAAATGGGACGCTGCGGGGCGGCGATGGCGGCCAGGCGGGAGCCGCTGTCGCCCTGGCGCGGACACCGCGCCAGGCCTCCCACAGGGGCGAAGAGGCGCGGATGGCCAGTACCCCCGGGGGTGTCACGCGAATCGACTCCTCTCATATATATAAGGACATTGCCGAGGTGAGAATCGGGGGTGAAAGGCCGGAAATGACGAAAATCTCGTCAAAAACCGCCGGAATCCCGCGTGACCTAGCGAAAAAAGTACAACCTGCTTACTCGTTTTTGGGGGCCCTTACAAGGGCTGCTTAGGAGGCGGAAACAGCCCCCCGGCCACCAGCAGAAACCAGCTTGTGGCCCTTCTGCGCCAAGGCATCCACACGATCTCCTCCTGGCCATCCACAGGAGTGCGGGGCGCAGGGCAGCGCGTCCTGAATCTAAGGTCAAGGAGCCGTGACGGCCAAACACCATCTCCCCCTGATTTCGCCGTTCTCTTGAGTCTTCTTGCGGGGTGACGCGCCGTGAGCCAGACGGCGCCTTGATCTAAGCCAGAGCTATGTCTTCCCGCCTCGACCTTCCGCCATGTGCCTGCGGAAGGTGTGGTGGGCGGTCCCCTGCCCTGTCGATGAACCGCACGCCTCGGAGGATCGTGTGGTGGTGATGTGCCGCAAAGCCTTGGTGTGGAAGGGAGAGGGGTATGTGGGGACAGGGCGATCCAGGGAGCCCAGGGGTAAGAGAGGCGGCAACGGGAGGCGAGTCGCGTTGAGGCTCGGTGAGGTCCTGTGGCGGGTCGGGGCTGGCTCCTCGTGGGCTAGGTAGACTCTTGGTAGCCTCAAGTGAAGGCTCCTTTCTCTTGAGTTTTACTTGACAGAGGTCCCACGATGGTGTATGGTGCTTGGGTCATGGCCGGACGGTTGAGGGGGCGGCGTGGGTGAAGGGGCGTGGTTTCACGGTGTTCATGAGGAGCCACAGGCCCGGCAGTCGGGAGATCGCGGCTGAGACTGAAGCACCGCTCACCTGGGCGGGTGACGCACAAGGAGAGACAGACGTGGCAAGGGGATGCGGGCCAGAGGACACTGACGTCGGTTCTGTGACACACGCTTGGTGCTCGCGCCGGCTGATGGAGGGTACAGGTGACGAGGTCGAGGGCGAGCGGCTCGCAGTCTGGACGAGCGCGCCGGGCCAGGGCCATGGGCTGGCGCTCCTGCCTTCAGTCTCCGCGGTGGTTATCCTTCTCTCGGTTTTACCTCAGGCAGCATGCACGCGAAGGTCTCATGGTCTTGGGGCGCGCCTCGACGCGGTGGGTAGCGGGGCGAGCTTTGGGACCTTCCAGACGGGGAGCGGGCCACGGGCCACGGCTACAGGAGACGGCCCGGATATCTCGTGGTCGAGGTCCGCGAGGACAAGCGATGCCGCAAGGAGAGATCACGCCAATGGGGGCGCATGAGGCTTACCAGTTCCCGATTCTGGTGGCCCTTGCAGCGGCCATCACGGTCCTGGGTGTCAGGCTGATGGGAAAAGGGATGTCGCACTGGCGAGGCTGTGTGGGCTCGCGCGCCGTGGCTGTGCTGCCGATCATCGGCGGCGCTGTGGGCATCCTCACCGGCTGGTGGACCGTGGTGTCCGCTTTCGGCCGCACGATGTGAGCTCGGGCTCGCGGCTCCGGGGGCATGAAGATGGCACATAGCAGAAACTCCTGGTTGGCGTGTCTGGCCATGCCGGTGGCCTTCGTCGGCGTGGTCTGCTGGCTCACGCCGTGGCTGGCCGGTCTGGAGGCCCAGTTCTTCGATCGGTTCGTCTACGCGCGGCCCGTGCGGCACCCCAGTGTGCGGGTGCTGGTGACGCTGTGGGATGACCCGACGCGGTCGCTGAGCAGGGGGTCGGCAGAGAGCTACGGAGGAGAGGATCCGGCCGTGGCGCTGGCCTCAGCCGTACGGGCCCTCCATCGGGCCGGCGTTCGGGCGATCGTGCTCAGCGGCAAGGCGAGCGTCTGGATGGCTGACAGTCTTGCCCACGCGAAGGACGTGGACGCCCGCGGCAGCGCGGTGGCCGAACTCACGGAGACGCCCGTGGAGAACGCCCTCTTCGGCCCCTCCGGCCAGTCGAGCTCGATGGTGCTTTGGTGGGACGTGTCGCGGTCCAGGGGAGACCCGGTGTACCTGCGGGACGTGCGGAAGGCCGGCGCGGTGCACGGCACGGGCCAGCAGGCTGAGGCAGACCAAGCGGCGAGGGGCGCGAACGCGCCCAAGGCGCGCCGGGCGATCCAGGTGGACACCAGCGTCACGATCGCGGCCCTGAGGCCCCTGCCGAAGGTTCCTCTCTGGTCCGGGGAGAGTCTGCTGGCGACGAACTGGTACGGACCGGCGAACACCTTCCCCCACGTGTCGGTGGAGCAGGTGGTTTCCGGGAGCCTGCCGCCCGAGACTCTCCGCGACGCCGTGGTGGTCTTCGGGCAACGGGGAGACGACCGCCCGACGCCCATGGGCGTGATGTCGCACGCCGAGGTACACGCGAACCTGGTGGCGACGATGCTGGAGAACCGGTGGCTGCGGCCGCTGCCGGCCTGGTGGCACTGGATGATAATGTTCGTGGTGGGAGTATTGGCGGCGACGGCTGTGACCAGGACGTACACGGTCACGGCGATCGTCGCGCTGCTGTTCGAGGCGGCGGCGGTGGGGATGGTGGCGAGAGCGGCGTTGAACTACGACTACTGGTTCTGCTGCACGCCGGCCCTGGCCACGGGCGCGCTGAGCGCCGTGGGGGCTTTGGCGGTGTCCCTGGAGGTGACCCGGGCCGCCCGGTCCCGGCTCGCGCGAGAGATGGAGCTGCGCGACGAGCTGCTGGCCGCGGTGTCCCAAGACCTGCGGGAAAGCGAGCGGCGGTTCCGGGAGATGGCCGATCTGCTGCCGGACATGATCTACGAGACCGATGCTAACTTCCGGATGGTATACGCGAACAGGACGGCGCTGACGAGTCTGGGCTACTCGGCGGCGGATGTCCAGACCGGCATCCACCTGAGCGACATATTGCCCCGGGAGGACCTGGCCCGGGCCCAGGAGAGCCTGGAGGCGGCCGCGGCCTCCGGGCACACGACAGTGGGGGTCTACACGGTCAGAGCGAGGAACGGATCTCTGGTGCCCTGCGAGATCCACTCGGTGGCCGTGATGAGCCCCGAGGGGAAGCTGCTGGGGTACCGGGGTGTCCTGAGAGACATCAGCGAACGCAGGCAGGTGGAGACGGCGCAGCGGATGGCGGCGCTGGGGGAGCTTGCCGCGGGCGTGGCGCATGAGTTCAACAACATCCTCAGCGCGATGCTCCTGCGGGCGCAGGTGGCGAAGAGGCGAGGGAGTCGCGAGGCGCACGAGGAGCTGGTGGAGGTGGTGAGCGCGGGGGCGGCGCACGGGGCGCAGGTGTGTGAGAACCTGTCGCGGTTCGCGCGACCGCGCGAGCCCCAGCTCAAGCCGGCCATGATCGAGACGCCCATCGAGGCGGCGCTGTCCATGGCGGCGCACGAGCTCGAGAACGCCCAGATCACGGTACAGCGCAGCTACGGCAGCGAAGGCCACGCCGTGTACTGCGACGCCAGGCAGCTCGAGCAGGTGTTCCTGAACCTGATCATCAACGCCTGCCACGCGATGGCGTCCGGGGGCACGCTGGCGGTGGAGACGGAGTACGATGCGGACGCCGGAGGCACCGGGGAGGTAGTGGCGAGGGTGTCGGATACGGGCGTGGGCATCAGCCGCGGGGACCTACCTCATATCTTCGAGCCCTTCTTCACCACGAAGAGCCGCGGCGCGGACGAGAAAGGCGGCGGCACGGGGCTCGGTCTGTCCGTCTCGCACGGCATAGTGTCGGCCCATGGCGGGAAGCTGGGTGTTCAGAGCCGGATGGGGGTGGGCACGACCTTCGAGCTGCGGCTGGCAGCGTGTGAGGCGGCGACGGAGCTGCTGGAGCCGCTGGAGGTCGGTGGGGACCCGCTGCGCTACGAGCGGCGCATCGGGCTGCGGGCGCTGATCGCGGAGGACGAGGCGCCGATCCGAGAGGCGTTGGCGTCGCTGTTGTCGGACGAGGGGTATGAAGTGGTGACGGCCCGGGACGCGGACGAGGCCCTGGGCCACTTGGCCTCGGCGGACTTCGACGTGGTGATCTCGGACCTGGTGATGCCGGGCGGCGGCGGCGCGCGAGTGCTGGCCGCGGTGCGTCAGCTTCCGGACAGGCCGGCTGTCATGCTGGTCACGGGGATGCTGAAGGCGGACATCGCGCAGCAGCTTTCCGAGCTCGGCGCCGATGCCTTCCTGCAGAAGCCGTTCGACGCCGAAGACGTGCTCGGTGCTCTGGACAAGGTGGTTGCGGAGCGTGCGCGGCTATCGAGGTAGGCCCTTAGGAGCGGAAGGTCAGGGCAACAGGATGATGGAGGCGTTCCCGACGCGGTCAAGGGGGATGAAGCGATGGAAAGGGTCCTGGTCATCGAGGATAGCAGAGCAGTGGCGGACGCGGTCGTGGATGTGCTGGCCCACGAGGGCTTTCGCGTTACCGTTGCCTACACCGGGCAAGAGGGCATTGAGAGCTTTGCTGCGCAGACGCCCGACCTGGTGATCCTCGACCTGGTGCTTCCCGACATGCACGGGTTCAAGGTGTTCCGGGAGATTCGCCGCAGCAGCGACGTGCCGGTCATCATGCTGACGGCCAGGTCAGAGCTGAGCGACCGGATCGCGGGCATCGAGCTGGGCGCGGACGACTATCTCCCGAAGCCGGTATCGGCCGACGAGTTGGTGGCGCGGGTGAGAGTGGTGCTGCATTGCTCTCGCCTGAGCCACGCCACGGGAGACGGGCAGGAAGCCTAACCTGGATAGCCGACCTGTGCGCGGGGGAGGCCCCTCTTTCAAACGCCAAGAGGGGCCTCCCTCACACCCCCGCCACCAGAAAGCTGTGTCGCCGCTTGGCTTGCCGACTTCGTCGGCTGCACCAACCGGCTTCCTGGTGTCGGCCTGGCATGAGCTCGAGGGTCGCCGGCAGCCGCGATGCCGACCTCATGGATAGTCCGAGCTAAGTGCATTGTAGTGATGGCATAGAGCGAGCATCGGGACAAGCGAAGCCCTGTGACTGCAAGGAGCCTGGGGATAGGCCCGGAGGACGGTTCTCGTCCTCTCACCGCACAGGCCCGGATCGGTCAGCGCTTGACCCAGGCTTTGCCTTCGCGCTACGCTGCGGAGGTCGAGGGAAGGGAGCCTGGCGAGAGGCGATTGGGCGGTGCCAAGGCCCCTCGCGTCCCCGGCGGCGGCTGACGCCGCGCCTGCCGCCCTCTGGAGGGGTGCAGCTGTGAGCGATGCTCTGTGCGTGGTTGCCGTTGGCGCTCACGCCGCGGACATGGAGTTCAGCGCCGGAGCGACGCTGCTCAAACATGCCCGGGCGGGGTGGAAGGCACACATCATCAACCTGACGCTCGGCGAGAAGGGCCATCCGCACCTCTCCCCCGCCGAGTATGGCGTGCAGAAGCGCGCCGAGGCGGAGGAGGCCGCGCGGGTGCTGTGCGCGGAGCCCCACTTCCTGCCCTACCGGGACGGGGAGCTAGCCATGGGCGACGACGTAGCCGGCGAGCTGGCCGTGCTGCTGCGGCGCCTGCGGCCGTCGGTGATCCTCTGCCACTGGAGAGACAGCATCCACAGCGACCACACGGCGGCGTACCACCTGACGCGTCGGGCCGTGTTCCTGGCCTGCAACCGCCCTTTCGACCTGGAGGGCCTGGCGGCGATGGGCTGGGCGCGCCTGTACTATGCCGACAACTGGGAGGACGCGGAGAACTTCCAGCCGTACGTCTACGTGGACATCAGCGACGTGTTCGACGAGTGGCAGAGGGCCTTCGAGTGCTTCGCGATAGGGCGTGGCGAGGGTGGGTACCCGTACTGGGATTGGTATGAGGCGAGGACGCGCCTGCACGGCATAGCCCTGCGGGTCGCTCACGCCCAGGCTTTCGCCGTCGAGGACTGGCAGCGACGGCAGGTCCGCGAGCTGCTGTGAGGGCCGGCAGGGAGGGTGAGCCGATGGACGTCGTTGCCAGTTCGAGGGCGAGCATTTCGGCCCCTTCGGCGTGCGCTCGGACGTCCAGGGGCAGGGGATCGGCAAGGTGCTGCTGGCCAAGTGCCTGCTGACGATACGCCGCAAGGGTCACCACAACGCCTGGGTGCTGTGGACCAGCGACGAGGCGGCCGAGCGGGTGTACGCGCGCTTCGGGTTCCGCGAGACGCGCCGCTTCGCGATCCTGAGGCGGGCCCTGTAGAGCAGGGATTTCCTCTGTGGCGCGTCCCGTTCCGCGGGGCGCGAATCCGTGCCGGCTCTGCGCAGCATCCGGCGACTCCACTCCGGGAGGGAAGGCAATGCGTCGTGCAGCGACGGTAGCGGCATGGCTGGTCGCTCTGGCTGCGGTCTCAGCCGTGACCTCCGGACAGGAGGCGGCGAATCCCGTGAACCTGCTGCTCAACCCGAGCTTCGAGTTCCACGCCTTCGAGAACCACCGGCTGGGGAAGGCAGTGAGCCACACGTCGCACAATGTGGCCTTCTGGAACACGGATGCCTGGGGCGACATAACGGTGGTGCGCGAGTCGCACGCGCCGGCGGAGGTGCGGCCCGTCTTCTCGACGGGGAACCTGGTGTCGCTGGCGCCCGGCAAGCGCTTCCGGCAGTTCCTCACCCTCCCGGAGGGCGGTCTGGCGCCCGGCGAGAGCGTCAGTCTCTTGGTCTACGGCCACCAGCCGGCGGCGGGCAGTCTGCGCGCCCGGATCGTGCTGCTGAAGCTGGACAGCGAGGACGGCACGTGGAGCCCGGCCGATTACGGCATGAGCGACAAGCGCACCTTCCCCAGACATGCCCGCGGGGAGCTTGTGGTGGTCAAGACCTACGAGGCCAGTGCCGAGCAGGCCGGTGCCGTCGAGCTGAAGATCGAGGGCGCCGAGATCGTCGGCCACTTCACGGCCGACGGCAAGTCGCACTCGGACGACGTGAACACCGTGGGGCTGCGGGTCGAGTTTGAGAACACGGCCACGGCTGCAGACGCGTGGGTGTATTGGCCATGCCTGTGCCGAGGGCCGCGGGCGCTGGCGCGGCTGCCCCAGGGCCGACCGATGATCCCCTACTACCGCCACCTGCCGCGGACGATGCAGAAGCTGTGGAAGGGCGAGCCGATCCACATCCTCGCGATGGGATCGAGCATAGACCGGGGCAGCGCCAACCCGCCGCTGTACCTGTATGACGAGGACCCGGCGTCGCCGGGCTTCAAGACGCCGCTGTCGGATCGGGTCTTCGAACCAGCGAGGGTGGGACGTCCCGACCTGGAGGGCTACGTCGGCTGGTGGCAGCACTACTTCGCCTACACGGGACGCCTGCGCCTGGAGCTGATGCGCAAGCTCAACCTGCCGGTGAGCAGCCTGTGCCTGAACTTCATGGCCTGCGACGGGTCGTGCGTGGGCGAGGCCCACTCGGGCCTGGCCGACTACTGCTCGCTGGCGCTACCCCCGGATGAGAACACCAACGGCCACGCGCGGGGCAAGACATGGCGGGAGCTGTACCCGGGCTTGTTCGAGCGCCCGGCGGGCCCAGGCCCGGACCTGGTCATCTTCGGCAGCGGCGCGAATGAGAAGACGGACACGCCCGACGAGGTGGCCGTCTTCGAGGGGGCCGTCCGGTGGGTCCAGCGTCACTACCCGGACTGCGAGTTCCTGATCTGCATGTTCCAGAGCCAGGGGGGCTACACGCCGAATCCCGGGGATATGCAGGCGCTCGCCCTGCGGTACCAGATTCCGATGATTGACTACGGGAAGGCGAACGACGATCTGCGGCGATGGACGGGCGATCAGGCTCCCCTGGGGGACACGCACCCGCAGGCCGCGGGGCACTACCTGTGGTTCAAGCAGATCGAGCGGGCCTTCGAGTGCTGGGACCCCATCGAGACGGGACAGGTGCAGGTGCGCCTGCCGGAGCGCCTGGTGGCCACGACCTATGGCTGGGAGGGCGAGATGGTCACGTATGGCGAGGGGAGCCCTCGCCTGGCGGGGAAAGGGTTCGTCTTCGAGGACACGGCGGTCAACTGCTGGGGGAGCGCTGAGGGTGACGGGGCGGACGTGCACGTGGACGGCGAGAAGGTCGGACGCGGACGGAACGCGCCCCGCCGCGACGTGCGCAACTCCCTCTTCCGCTACGGGCGGTGCAGGCTGGGCGATCGGCACATCCTGGAGATCGCCGGCGAGGGCGCGAGGCTGGCCGCCGTGGACGCCAAGGTCTGCCCCGACAGGCGGTTCATCGGCGTGGACAGCGGCCTGTGGGACCTGGCAGGCGCGACCGTGGGAGAGTTCAGCTCCGAGTGGGGCGCACCCTACGGGTCACGGCAGGCGGTGCTCACGCCCGGCCAGACCTTCACGCTGGACGTGATCTGCACCGACCTGTCGGTGGCCTACGTGGACACGGCCGGGGGCGGCGCCGTGCGCGTGCTGGTGGACGGGGCCGAGAGGCTGGTGCAGCCCGCGAACATCCCCTTCGTGGACCTGGGGAAGCGCGAGCACTACATGGAGAACCGCAGGGGCGTGCTGGGCCTGGGCTTCGGGCTGCACACGGTGAGGCTTGAGGGCGCGGATGGTTCCGTGCCGATACTGGGCGTGTTCACCTACGACTCGCGCCCGAACCGCCGGTCGGAGCGCAGGCTCCTGGGCGTCGCCGCCGCGGGGGAGACTGTGGCCTTCTCGTGGCCCTTCGCGGCTCGTCCGGTGGTGGTCTGTCACGGAGGCCTGAGCGTGCGGCCCGAGGACATCAGCCCGAGGGGGGTCAGCTTCGGGGGCACCGGCACGGGCGCCTATGAGGTGATCGGCGAGTAGCCTGGCATGCGGGCCGGCGGTGGCGGCGGTGCAGTGGCGGCGAGGTCGGGGTAGACCCTGAGCCGCGCTGGTGGTATAAGGACGCCGGACGGCGAGCAGCGGAACCGGGGACGCCGGGCGAGTCCTGCAGCCGAGGACATGAGACGGCGTCCTGAATCCTGGCGGCACAACCTTCGGCGGCGGCCTCGCGTTGGGATCTACCCTGGACCTATCCCCGAGCAGACCACCCCTGGCCCAGCCTTGACGTGTCGCCGCGACTCCTTCCGGAGGGAATCTCTGTGCAATACAGGCAAGTGGGAGACACAGGCATCACGGTATCGGCCCTGGGCCACGGCACGATGCGGTACAGGAGCCGCGAGAACGCGGCCGAGATGATCCGTCACGGGCTGGAGCTCGGGCTGACGTACTTCGACATCGGCTCGGCGTACTCGTTCAAGGCCTTCGACGATAACGCCGAGACGTGGGTGGGCGAGGCCATCAAGGGCGTGCCTCGCGAGCGGATGATACTGTCGGCGAAGGCGCAGCCTCGTCACGGCGAGGCCAAGGTCGAGCGCGGTCTGGGCATAGACACACGGGACGACATGTGGCGCTGCATCGAGAACTCCCTGCAGCGGGTGGGCGTCGATTATCTCGACTTCTACCAGCTCTGGGACATGAGCGCCCCGGACCACTTCGACGCCGGGTGCGTCGGCGACGACTCGCCGCTGCAGGCCATGCGCGAGGCCAGGGAGCAGGGCCTGGTCCGCCATCTGGGCTTCACCACGCACGCTCCGTCCGGGGAGATCATCAGCGTGCTCGAGCAGGTACCCGACTTCCGGTCCATCACCGTGTACTACAACTTCAGCGACCGCGAGCCCGAGCGGGCGATAGACTACGCGCACGAGCACGGGGTCGGCGTGGCGATCATGGGCCCGTTGCGCGGTGGGCTGCTGGCAGGCGAGTCGGAGGTCTTCGCGCGGGCCTTGCCCGAATACGCGGGCCTGCCTGTGCAGGAAGTGGCCCTGCGCTTCCTGTTCGGGAGCCCGGCGGTCAGCACCGTGCTGTCGGGGATGAACGAGATCGCGCACATGGACCAGAACGCAGCGGTGGCCAGCCTGGAGGACCCGATGACCCCCGAGCAGCGCCGGCGGTTCGTAGAGGCCTTCCAGGAGTTCAGCCGCGGAGAGCCCCTGTGCACGGGGTGCCGCTACTGCATGGGAGCATGTCCGGAGGGCCTGCCGGTCTTTCAGATGATGCCCGTCTACCAGCTTGCGGTGATCTTCGGCATCGAGAGCGCCCGGCAACAGGTCGCGCACATAGCCGGCCATCCGCGCTTCGACCCCGGCAAGTGCGTGGCCTGCGGGGCGTGTGTGGAGAAGTGCCCGCAGAAGCTGCCGATTCCGGAGCGGATGCAGAAGCTCGCGGAGCTGTGCGCCGAGTTGCAGCAAGCCGCCGGCGGGTAGCTCCCCGCCACGGTTTCGCTCCGGAGGGCCCGGAGCAGGGGGCTCGGTCGGGTGAGGCCCGGGTCTAGGAGGCGGGCGCCGAGGCGGCCTTGGTCATCAGCCGGTGGATACAGCCCGTGAACTCGTCTATGTCGAAGGGCTTGCTGATGAGGGCGTCCTCCGGGCCGTTGCCCCCGGAGATGTAGCCGCTCACGATGAGCACCGGGGCCGCGGGGTCAATCTCCTTGACGTGGCTGGCCAGCTCCCTGCCGGTCATCCCGGGCATCTCGTGGTCGGTGACTACCACCAATCCGCGGCTGCCCTGCTGCTTGTGGGCCTCGCGGAAGAGCGCCAGTCCCGCCAATCCGTCCTCCGCCGTCAGGACCCAGTAGCCCTCGGACTCGAGGATGGCGGCCATCAGGTTCCTCATGGCCTCCTCGTCCTCGGCGAGGATGATGGTGCCCTTCCGGCGGTCGGGGCCTAGGGCAGCCACGGCCGCGGGCAGGGCACCGTGGATGGGCAGCTCGATGGTGACGGTGGTGCCCACACCTTCCTGACTCTCGATGCGCAGTTGGCCGTTGTGCCGCTTGATGGCCTTTTCGGCAATGCTCAGGCCCAGGCCGGTGCCCCGCGATCTCTTGGTGGAGAAGAAGGCCCGGGTGGCCTTGGCCGCCACTTCGGGGGGCATCCCGCAGCCGGTGTCGCGGACGCGGATGGAGATGGTGCCGTTGGCGGCGTGCGTCTGCAGCTCGATGACGCCGCTGCCGTTCAGGGCGTCCAGGCTGTTCTCGATCAGGTTGACGATAACGTTCCGCAGGGCCACCTCGTCGCCCTCGATGAGAGGCAGGGGCTCCAGGGACAGGCGGAACTCGATATCGTCGCCCGCGATCGCGACCTCCTCGCGCTTGAGCTCGGCAGTCGAGGCCACCAGGTCGTTGACGTTGACGGGGGACAGGACGGGGTCCACATTGGTGCGGGTGAAGTCCCTGACGCGGCGGACCATGGTGGAGCAGTCCTCGGCGGCCTGCACAATGCCGCCGAGGCGTGCGGCTATGGCCTCGAGGTTGGTCTCCGACTGGTTGTCTATCTGTCTTATGAGGAACTGGGCGCTGGTGAGGATGATCGTCAGCAGGTTGTTGATGTCGTGGGTTACCTCGGCAGCGACCTCGCCGAGTTCGGACAGCTCGCGGATGGACTGCATGTCCTCATCGAGCGAGGACTGGAAGGACCGGAGGCGATCGAGGGCCGCCGCGACGTGAGGACCGCTATCGCCCTCCAGGGCGTGGGTGCGGCGCGCCAGAGCCTCCGTGAGCTTGGCGAGCTGGCCGGACAGCATCTCGGCCTCGTGCTGCCGCCGCCTGGACCTGAGCGCCTTCTCCACGATCCGCTCGACATCCACGACGGAGTAGGGCTTGGTGAGGTAGTCAATGGCCCCGCACTGAACGGCGATTCGGGCGGACTCCACGGCCGCGTAGGCCGTGATTATGGCGACTTCGACCTCGGGGTACTTGGCCTTGATGGCCTTGAGCACCTCGGTGCCGCTCATGCCGGGCATGCGCAGGTCCAGGAAGACCAGGTCAGGCTTCTCGCGCTCGATCTCCTGCAGACCTTCCTCACCGCCGCTGGCGGTGCGGACGTCGTGGTTCTGCTTGAGGATCATCCGCAGGGATTCTCGTGGCCCCGCGTCATCGTCCACGATCAGGATCTTGCCGCGCATGGCATTTCGCTCCTCTGGCTACATCCTGGCCGGATCGGGATAGGGCGTAAGCAGCACGCGGAAGTAGATGCTGCCGTCCTCGCAGTACACTTCGAGAGCGCCGCCCTGGCTTTCGATCATCCGCTGGCTTGCTGAGGGCCCGAGGTCTATCTCAGGATGCTCGAGAACGTAGGAGGGATCCAGCAGGGCGGCGGGGTCGTCCTCGAGGGACGGGTCACGGGGGGCCCGGACGACAATCGCGACGGGCCTTTCGCCGTTGGCGCTGTTCTGGAGCTTCGCCTCCACCGTGACCTGTCCGCGTTCGTCGCCGAGGCCGAACCGCAGCAGATGAGAGATCGCGGCTGCCATGACGTTCGGGTCTACTCGTACCATTGGCAGATCGGCGCTCAGCATTGACACGATCCGCAAGACGGCCGCCTCATCCAGTTGCTCGACGCGCAGGATCGCCAGGCGCAGGATCTCCGGTATCTGCACGACCTGCTGATCCGAGCCGGGCGACTCGGACAGGGACATCAGCTTGGTCACCAGGTCGTCGAGCCGGTGGACATCACGCCGGACCAGCTCGGCCCAGTGTTGGAACTCGGGGTCCTCGAGCTTGTCGGGCATGAGTTCGGCGAAGGTGTAGACGGTGGCCAGGGGATTCTTCAGCTCGTGGGCCACGCGGGCGACTATCTGGGTGATGACCTCGTTGCGCTCGGCCTTGCGGCGTTCCTGGGTCAGGGCCCGCTCGGCCGTGATGTCCTCCAGCAACATCATGCTGCCGATGAGGACGCCTCGGGCGTCCATGAGACGGCGGGTGGAGATTCGCAGGATGACCTGGTTGGCCAGGATGCCGAGCTCCTCGGCCGAGCGTTCCTCGCCGTGGGTGAGGCAGGCATGGAGGTAGTCGCCGAGGGGCGAGGGCAAGGCACGGATGTCGCGCCCGACGACCTCGTCCTCGCGCCGCGCCAAGACAGCCGCAGCGTAGGGGTTGCAGACGCGGATCTTGGCGTCCATGCCCAGGGTGATGACGCCGCTCTCCATTGTGGAGAGAACCTGACCGATGTACTTGTTACGGGCTTCGAGCTGCTGGTGGAGCTCGGTCTGGGCGGCCGCCGCGGCGGCGCTGGAAGAGAGCATGAACAGGCCTTCGGCCTCGCCGGTGGTATAGGGACCACCGATGACCTTGGGCCCCACGGCCATAATCCCGCGCAGCGCCGCCTGGCAGAACAGCGGCGCCGCCATCACGCCTCCCAGCATCTCGAGCTCCCGTAGCACGCGGGCGCCCTCGGGGCCCGGTGAAAGGCTCTCCCGCGTGATGATCCCCCGGCTGCGCTGCAGGCAGGCCGGCAGGGGATCAGCGGGAGCCAGCGCGCACTCCCTCTGCAGCAGTGGAGCCAGGCCCTCGGCTCGGACCACCGTGAACCGGCCGGTTTCCTCGCTCCGCCAGAGCAGGCAGTAGCTCACGCACCGGGTGGCCTCCTGCACCGCATCGCAGTAGGCCGTGAAGAGCTCGTCCAGGTCGAGACCGCTTGCGAGGCGCTTGATCAGGCGGTACAGCGAGCTCTCCGAGCCCGAGGTCGCGAAGCCACCTGCGCCCGAGCCGTGCTCCTCGCGAACCGCCGGCTCCGAGGCGTCCCGCAGGGCGGCCGCGGTGCCCGAAGCCGAGGGCAGGGCCCTCCTGCCGCCCGCGGTGACGAAGGCCACGATCGGCTCGAGCTGGGCGTGCAACTGCACCGCGGCGGCCGGCACGATGAGCCAGAAGTCGGGGGCGAGCAGGTCGTCCAGGCGGGCGCGCTCGGCCGTCTCGGCCGTGGCCACGCACACGGTGACGCTGTTGGGGTACATGTCCTGGATCTGCCGGAGAGTGGTGATGACCTTGTCGGTCAGGGGATCGCTGTCGAGCGCGACGATGTCCACGGGCACATGCCCGAACACGCTGCCCAGGGGCGCGTCGGGCTCCACGTCGAAGACTGCGGCGTACCTGGCCAGAGCCGATCTGACCTGTTCGGCCCACTCGTGTTTGCCCGAGATCAGTGCAGCGGTGATCATGATGTGGTGAGGGCCGCCTCAGTGCAGGCAGGGACAGGAAGTCTCAGCACGAAGGTCGTCCCACCTTCCTCGGTCGACTCTACCGTCACCTTGCCGTGATGCTCGTCCACTATAGTGTGGCAGATCGCCAGTCCCAGGCCGGTGCCCGAGGTCTTGCTGGTGTAGAAGGGCTCGAAGATGCGCTCGCGCTCCTCGGGGGAGATGTAGCTGCCTGAGTTCCACACCTCGATGACCGCCTCACCGGGCTCCCGCGCCGGCTGGCGGGTAACGGCCACTCGCACAGCAACACGGCCGCCCGGAGGCGTGGCCTCGAGGGCGTTGAGCAGCAGATTGGCCAGCGCCTGATAGAGGCGCGAGCTGTCGCCCTCCAGGTCCGGGCATTCCTCGGGCACGGACACCTCTATCTGGATATCATGCGACTGAGCGTTGGCCGAGACGGCCTTCACGGCGCTGGCGATCAGCTCTCGCACGTGCACAGGCTCGCGGACGGTGCTGGCGGGCCTGGCGAGGGTCATGAACTGCAGCACCAGTTGCTCCAACCTGCCGACCTCGGACTGCGCGACCTGGAAGAAGGACTCGCGGAACTCCGGGTCGTCGAAGCGGGTGGGCGCGAGCTCGGCGAAGGTGCGTATGGCTACGAGGGGGTTGCGGATCTCGTGAGCCATGCCCGCCGAGATCGCCCGGATGAAGCTCAGGCGCTCGGCCTCGTGCTGCGCCCGCCTCAGGGCATCCTCGGTGCGCAGGTCGCGGAACACGATGCCGGCACCCTCGCGCTTGCCTTCGGGGTCGTTGAGCACCAGGGCGCTGCAGGCTACCGGCAGCTCGCCGTTCTCGTCCAGAGACACGCGGTGGCGCGACATGGCGCGTCCTGTCCTGAGGGTATCGCCCAGCAGCCGGGCCAGGGCGTCGGGTAGAGCCGTCACGGGCTGGTTGAGCAGCTCGGCCTCTGTCCTCCCCAGCAGAGAGCACGCCGCCGGGTTGACGAGCTGGATGATCCCGGAGGAGTCAATGGCGATGACCCCGCTTTCCATCTGCGCGAGGACCTTCTCGGTGCGCTCCTTCTCGGCGATGATCTGGGCGCGCAGCTCGGCGTTGCGTGTGGCGATGGCCGCGTGGGCCGCGCAACTGCGGAGGAGGTCCAGGTCCGAGGCGGTGTACATGTCGCGGGACGTCTTCGGGCCCACGACGAGCAGGCCGATGGTCTCCTCTCGCCAGCACATGGGCACGACGACTTCGGCCTGGAGAGCCGCCATCGCCCTGAGTTTGCTCAGGGCCTCCTCCACGTCACCGAAACGCGTGAGCTGCCCGGTGTCCACGGGCGCCGACAGGTGGTCAGCCTGCAGGGCGCTGACCACGTCGTCTTCCAGGGGCCGGTTCAGGCCGTCGGTTCGCACCGTGCCTGGGCGGTCATCGGCGTGGACGGCGCCCGCGCTGCGGTACAGGCCATCCGTGCCGAGTACATAGGCCTCCACCAGCACGGCACCGAAGAAGGCCTGCGCCTGGCGGAGGATGGGCAACAGCGTGGGCCCGTCGTGTCGGGCGTGCACCATCGCCTCGCCCAGGGCCGTAAGCAGTCTGACGATCCGCTCGCGCTCCTCCTGCATGGTGCGGGAGAGAAGGCCGCGGAAGCCGCTGTAGGCGGGCGCTAGGGCGAAGCCGAGCATGACACCGGCCACAAGCCAGACCAGGTCCTGACCCAAGGGGTCGGGCACGGCGCGGGCCACAGGTCCGAGGGCAAGGACCAGCAGAACGGCCGCAGCCGCTGTGAGGCTCGCCACCGCCAGCACGGCGGCGGCGGTTCGCCGCGCCATGCCGCCCAGGTCCCAAAGACGATGCTTGGCGATGGCCACGCTGATGGAGAAACAGTAGATGAGGCACGCGACTACACCCCAGCGGCTGTAGGCAGTGCTGCCCGTGATCATCGGGAGGATGATGTTGGTCACGAAGATGATTGCGACGCAGACCAGGGCGCCCGCCAGTACGTAGCTGGTCTGGACCCGGCCGACCCCGTGCAGCGTCCTGGACTTCCGCCAGAGCACCCAGTTGCCGTAGAGGAGAAGCGGAGCCATGTATAGGCCCAGCACGGCGAGCGGCCACCCGAACTCGATGTCCGGCGGGCCGGCGGGTGTGAGCCGCACCGACCGGACAAGGTGCGGGGACGAGACGACGATGCTCACCACGAGGGCCGAGGCGTAGAGGACGACCCTGGGCCGCCAGGGTCCGAAGCGGAACCGATCAGGGAACACCCAGATGAAGTCCACGAGGGTCGCCAGGACGACTACGGAGATCACGTGGACGAGCCGCAGGAGCAGATCAATGAGAGCGAGGTCATCCGTCACCTGGATGCAGCAAGTGGCGACGGCCCAGAGGGAAACGCAGGCCGAGTTTAGCGCGAACAGCCGGTTAGAGGGCCGGTCCGGCGCGCGCCGGTAGGCCACCAGCCCCAGGAAGAGGGAGATGACGGCTGTGGCGATCAGTGCTGTGACGTTTGTATCCATTGCCGTCTGCCCCGCGAGCTAGGCGGCTGCCTCCTCGAACCGCCGCAGTATCATGGCCGCATGGGTCCCCCCGAAGCTGTGGGAGTTGACCGCGGCCGTGTCCACGCGTGCCCGCCGCGCCGTGTTGGGCACGTAGTCCAGGTCGCAGTCCGGGTCGGGCGTCCTGTAGTTGATGGTCGGAGGCACCACGCCTTCGATGAAGGTCATGCACGCCGCGATGGTCTGCATGCATCCCGCCGCGGCGAAGGGCTGGGCCGTGACCGGCTTGATCGAGCTGACGGGGATGTTGTAGGCGTGGTCACCCAGGGCCAGCTTGTAGCCTCGCGTGTCGGCCACATCGTACTGCTTGTTGCCGATGCCGTGAGCGCATACGTAGTCCACGTCGCTGGGGGCGAGACGCGCCGCGGTCAGCGCGTCCCTCAGCGCCCGGTTCAGCTCCTCGCCGGTCGGGATGGACATGACCATGTGATAGGCCTCGGACGAGAACCCGGCGCCGAGCACCTCGCCGTAGATGTGTGCGCCGCGGTCCATGGCATGTTGCGCGGTCTCCAGCACCAGCGCCGCGCCTCCCTCGCCGAGGACGAGGCCGTCCCGGTCCAGATCGAAGGGCTTGCAGGCCCCGGCAGGATCGTCGTTGGCCCGCGAGAGTACTCGCTGCTTGCACAGCACGGCGAACACGAACTGCGACAGGCAGGCCTCACTGGCGCCCACGATCATGCACTTGGCTTCCCCCCCCCGCAGCACCTGGACGCCGTTGTCCACGGACACGATCGAGGTCACACAACCCGTCGAGTTGGAGAGGCACGGCCCCTTGAGGCCGAACTCGATGGACACATGGCTTGTGGCGGCGTGAGCGGGGATCTCATTGATGAGGCCGGAGTAGGCGGCCTTGGGGCCCTGTTCGAACACGGTGTGGTAGCCCTCATCGGCGATGTTCCCGCAGCCGGCCCCACTGCTGCCGAAGACCGCGCCGATGTCGTAGGGGTCCATCCGCGTGGGGTCGAGGTCCGCATCGGCGAGGGCCATTCGCGCCGCGGCGACGCAGAAGTGCACGAAACGTCCCTGATGGCGCGCCTTGCGCTCCTCCACGTAATCCAGCGGGTCGAAGTCTCGTACCTCGCCGCCGATCTGTGACGACAGCTCGCTCACGTCGAAACCCTCAATCCTCCGGACCCCGGACACGCCGTCGCGGACGGAGCGCCAGAAGGCGTCCTTGCCTATGCCGCAGCACGACACGACGCCGAGGCCGGTGATAACCACTCGGCGGGCAGGTGGCCGCACCATTGCCGTACTTGTGTCCCTGAACATCCACGCCTAGCTTCCCGTCGGAATCGCTCGCTCGGTCCCCTCACCACTCGTAAATGGCCTGCAACTGATGAGTCTCGGACCCGCCGAAGACGTTCCTGGCGATTTCATCATTCCAGTCCTTGACGAAGGCGTAGTCCAGCTCGAGCTTCTCGCCCCTGTACCCCACGCCCACGGTCGGGTTCTGGTCGTTGAGGCCGGCCCGCAGGCTCCACCTGGGGGTCACGCAGCACTCAGCGCCGAAGTGCCAGCCCGCGAGGGTGCCTTCAGTGGCCCCCGCGGAGCTGCTGCCCTCCTGGTACTCGGCAGCGACCAGCAGATTGGGGTACAGGTACTTCGACACGCCGACCGCCAGCAGGTCCGTGTGGAAGGCCTGGCTGACGAGGCCGCCAAAAACGATACCGGCTCCCTCGACGGTCTCCTGGTAGTAGTCGTATACCAGACCCCATTGCTCGCCGGGGGTCCGCTCGTAGGCCAGCCCCACGCGGGCGCCGTAATCCGATTCGGCCTTCATGTCCATGATCGGCACGCCGCCGGGGGCCCACATCCCCAGCTTGAGTTCGGAGCCCGGCGACATACCGATGCCGGCCACGAGCTTGGGGCTGAGCCGATGCCCATAGTGGATGGACAGATCGTCCTCCGCCATGTCAACGAAGATCCCACCGCCGCCGGGCAGAAGCCCGGAGTTGCTATGCAGGGAGAAGATGCTGACCTGCAGGCCGTTGATGTTCTCCCTCAATGGGAACACAAGGTGCCCATGACTGCTGACCACGTCCGGCCCGCGGTCGAAGTCGGTGGAGCTCAAGCCCAGACTGACGTTGGGTGCGTCCTGCATCGCCGCAAAGGCTGGGTTGGCGAACCCGCGGTCCCAGACGCACGACAAGGGTCCGCCCATGCCCGCTTCCCTGGTAGTCGTCGCCGACGACAGACCAAAAGGATGTACCAAAGCGTAGTTCCCCAGTTCGCTGCACTGTGCTAAAGCGCTACAGCCAAGCACCAGAAGGCAAAGCGCCACTGTTGCTGCCGTGTTCCTCGACGTCTGCGACATGCTGGCCCTCCCGTCCAGTTGACGTAATGCATCTCCTCCTCCCTAGAACACCTCAACTCACAGGTGGTTCTAGGCACGCCTCCCTCAAGCTAAGGTCAATCTAAAGTAAAAGTATACCACAGGAAGCGCTCATTGTCGCCTACGCCAGCAAGAGAATCTTTCGTCAAGACGATCGAAATGCGCGCGCAACCCAGGCACGCTTCCACAATCCGCCGGCCGCACTGGCCCCAAGCCGCTACTCACTGTGCGGGGCTCGCGTCCGGCCCACCGTCTCGACCATGGCACGGTAGTTCTCGGGCTTCACCGACGGGTTGATCTCGCTGGACGAGCCGACGAACATGCCGCTGGTCCTCAGGGCGTCGGTCTCGCGAAGGTGCCGCTCCACCTCGCGAGCCACCTGATCGGGGCTGCCTCTCTCCATCAGGTCCACGCCGTCCACGCCGCCTGCCCATACCAGCTCCGGCCACTGGGTCTTCAGCTCCGTGATGTCCATGCCCAGGGCCGGCTCCAGGCAGTAGAAACCATCCACGCCGCAGGCGACCAAGTCCGGGATGACGCTCCGCCAGTTGCCGTCGCTGTGGTAGATGACCTTGAGCCCGTGGTCGTGCCAGGCCGCGGTCAGGTGCCGCAGCCGCGGGAAGTGCTCTTGCCGCAGGAACTCGGGGCTGAAGATGGGGCTATGTTTGGTGGCGAAGTCGTCAGCGATGAGAATCGCCGGTGAAAGGCCGGGGTCGGCCACAGCGTGCACGCGGCGTAGCTCCGACTGCGCATAGGCCTCCAGGAAGTCCGACACGACCTCGGGGCGCTCGGCGTACAGGTAGCAGAACAGCTCGAGGCCCAGGCGGGACCAGCAGGTGCACAGCCCGACGGAGCTGCTGGTGTCGAGGATGACGGTGTCACCGACGAGCGCTTGCAGGCCCCGCAGGCGGTCGGCGAACTCCCGGCGGGCGCGGCCGGGATCGAAGGGAGCCTCGCGCAGCGCCTCGGTGCGGCGCAGCAGGTACTCTCTCGCGCCCGCCACGTCCGTGAAGGGACGGCTGACAGTCCAGGACGTCCAGTTGTCGTGCTGGATGACGAAGCCCTCGGAGTCCGTCACCCGGCGCGTGCCCCTGGGCGCTACGGGAGGGAAGCAGGCATCGAGGGTCCGTCGAATGACCACGCAGATGTCCTCTAGTGTGTAGTCGAAGCCACGGATCCTCTTGCCGGTGTACAGAGCGATGACGCCGGGGTTGAAGCTGACCTGGTCGTGGAGGGCGACGCGGTCCACGGGCTGCAGGTCTAGGGTCCTGCGCACGCGCTCGGGCTTGGACAGGACATCCTCGGCGAAGATCTTGTCCTCGCTGTCCCGCATGGCTTCACTCGTGCGCGGCGCACAGCTGCGCAGGACGCCACCAGAGCGGCCCCGGGCAGGGCGAGCCCGCCGACCGCACCTGAGGCCGTGGCTTGTCCGCGCGGGTGCGCGGGCGCACGACACGGGCACTAGACCACGGCCGCGGTCGTCACGGAGCACCCAGCTCAAGCACCCCGGCGTTCTCCACGAACCACGTCCACGCGCCGGTGCCCTGCCACATCAGCCAGAAGGGCTCGGGCGCCGTCTTCCTGACGCTTATGTTGAAAGCCAGCTTCCTGTGCTTGGCCGGGTCGAGGCCCAGCGACGCGAAGGGCAGGCGCCACTCCGCGGTCCACCGTCCCGCGTCCACGACGCGCGCCGCATACTCGACGCCCTGGGCGGCCTTCTTCACGGCCGCCGCCGGCGCGCCGGCCTCGTCGCTGCTCTCGAAGTGGCCGGACGTGTAGCCTCGCA
>CAZSOQ010000063.1:0-9655 GCA_964608495.1 uncultured Armatimonadia bacterium
GGGGATAGGGGGTAGGGGTACATGCGGGCGAGCCGGGCGTCGCCCGTGCGCCACCAGACCGGCCGCAGGCGAAGAGTGGTCGCCTCGCGGGCGACGAAGGGGAACTCGAGGACCGTCTCGGACTGGTCCTGGGAGTCCACGTACTTGCTGCCGCCGGCCGCCGGGTTCACCACCACCAGGGCCGGGACGACGCCTTCGGCGCTCTCGGCCTGCCAGGTCTCCCAACCCTCGCGGCCGGGCGCGGGGAAGTCCGCGGCCAGCGCGCCGCCGGCTACTGCCAGCAGCACGAGTAGGGCCAGGATTGTCGCAGCGGGGCGTGGGCACTGTGGACCGACGGGGCGAGCATGCATGCGGGCCATCCCAGGCACCCCCTGTCATGGGTTCGGGCGTGTCGCCCGTCCCGTTCGCGCCGGCACGTTGCGTTCCTCTGCACGGTACCCGCCCGGGACCGCCCAACGCGCGTCCTTGCACCAGGCCCGCGGCAGGAGGTAGCATTGCGCCGGGGAGGCGACGCGCCGGGGCTACCGCCCTGACACACCCTAGCTGTGAGGTGGTGGGCTGTGCGCTGTTGCATGATCCTCGTCTGCGTGATGGGTCTTGCCCTGCTGCTCACGACAGCAGCGGTCGCGCAGGATGCGGGCGAGCCCCGCGTGGTTGTCGGCTGGGACTTCGAGGAGGGGATGGGGCCGTGGGTTGCCAGCGACGGCCTGGGCGCCACGCTGGAGCTTGTGGTCGGCGACGAAGCCGCGGCCGAGGGCGTGGCCGCTGTGTCCGTCCACTACAACCAGCGTCCTCCGCAGGGCCGGAACGTCGGGGGCGGCTCGGCCTTGCTGTGGTGCCCAGGCGGGGGGCCCATGCCCGAAGCCCCCACGTGCCTCGAGTTCGCCATCCGCTCGGCCGTCACCGGGCCCTTCGGCATCGTCCTGGTGAGCGGCCAGGGAGCGCCGTACGTGCGCTGGCTGTGGCTGGAGGCCGGCCAATGGCATCGCCCGGTCCTGTACCTGTCGCAGCTCGGCCTCTTCGCCCGTGAGGTCCAGGAGCCCCGGCCGACCAAGCCACTGGATCCCCTGGACATGTTCGGCGGGGGCATCATTGACGGCGTTCAGGCCCTGCTCGGCTCGCCGCCCAGCGTGCCGATAGCGGTGCCCGAGCCGCGCGAGAATGAGCTGCGCCTCGACGCGGTGCGCTTCACGACGCGCACGCCGCCCGGCGAGTTCCTGGTCTGCGACCCCGGCGACGCCGTGCCGTCCTTCGCCGCCCTGTGCAACCCCACGGCTCCGATAGAGCGCGTCGAGATGGGGGAGGGGCAGGCGGCCTGGCGCGTGGCCTACGAGCTGCCCGCGGGCAAGATCGGCGGCATCCACTGGTTCCTCGGCCCCAACCTGACCGAGGGCACCGTCGGTATCGAGATGGTACTGCGCTCGTCCGTGCAGGGCGAGCTGGTGCTCTTCGTGAACTCCGTGGACCAGCGCGAGTTCCTGGCGCCGGTCACGGTCACGCCGGGCGAGGTGAGCACGGTGCAGGTCCTGTGGGAGGAGATGAGACCGTCGAAGGACGGCGAGGTGCTGGCGGCGGATGACCCGCGCGCCGGGGATCACCTGGGAGGGCAAGAGGTGCAGGACCTGTCCCTGGGGGACGGGGCGTCGCTCCTGTCGGGCGAGGCGTCGGCGAACGTCCTGGAGATCGGGACGATCCGCCTGCTACGCGCGGGCGGGTAGACCAGCGGACCACAGCACATCCCCACCCCTGCGGGCGTGGGCTGCGCCCAACCCGCGACTACAAGCGCGTCCATGTAGTCGCAGGTGGCGGCGGGGGCCGCGGAGCGGCTCCCGCCGCATGCCTGCGGTGGTGGTGGGGTGGTGGTCCCAACGTGATCCGCCATTGTGGCGGGCCGCCTGGGGAGGCCGATCCCCTCTACGGAACCGGGGAACCACGGGACCTGGGGCCTGCTAGTCCAACCCGTCCAGCAACCGCCCCCGCCAGTCCTCGTCGCCCAAGGCCACCATCTGCTGACTGGCGCCCGCGTAGAGCTGCCCTCGCCGCTCCCCTATGGCCTCCAGCACGGCCTTCGCCGGCTCCGTGGACGCAAGGCCCGTGTTGTCGAAGTAGGCGGTCACCGCCGCCTGCAGCACGTCGAAGTCGTGCGCCAGCCCCAGCGTCTCCTGCAGCGCCGCCACCACCCGGTAGGGCTCGGTCGTCGCCGGCAGCACGGTGAGGAAGGGCTCCATGGTGTACTTGAGCCGCTTGACGTCTATCCGCAGCCGATGCACGGCCGCGGGGTCCGGCTGGCCTTCGGCGCCTTCCTTACCTGGCGCCCTCACCTCTTCCAGACGTCGCAGGGCCCGCTCCATCCGCGCCGTGACCGCGTAATAGGCGAACTGTTCCAGCCGCACGGCGTTGAGCTTGCGCTTGCGCTTCTTGGTGTCGCGCGCCAGGCGCCTCAGCCGCTGGAAGAACCGGTCGCGCCCGATCATCCGGTCCCAGGTGTCCACGATGTCGGTCTGGCCGCGGCTGCGCTCCTCGCCCCACACGTCCAGCAACACGCCCACGACCGTCTCCGCGTCCTCGACCCGGTCGGCTACCCACCGCGCGTCCGCGATGAGCACGTCCCGCTCCCGCACGCGCCCCAGGGCGTCGTTGAAACCCTCCGCCAGGCCCAGCACCTGTGCCCGCTGCTTGCGGGGCATCAGCCGCCGGAACAGCCGCACTGCCTCCCGCAGCCTCTTCATGGCGACGCGCATGTCGTGGATCCCATCCACGTCCCCGGCCATCGCGAGGTCCGCCTGACCCGCCACCTCCGTGGCCTTGGCGTCCACAATAGCGCCGGCGGCTACTCCCGCCCGCATCCCGGGTGTCAGGTTGTCAGGCACAATCGGCTTCGCCATGGTCCCAACTCCTGTAAGCCTTGCCCGCTCCTCCCCGCCGGCGTGCCTCCCAGCCGGCCGCCTGGGGGGCGCTAGCAGGTCACGTGCAGCAACAGCGCCTTGGGGCCCGGGGCCTGGTTGTAGGCCGCCACCGCCTCCGGCGTCTTCAGCACCTGCCACTCCACCCCCAGCCACTCCAGGTACTCGCGCGCATCCTCACTCAGCCGCAGCATCCCGTGGTGGCCGTTGCCGATGATGACGACGCGCGGATTGCCCTTGCACACCCGCTCGAGCTCCTCTCGGTCCACCACATGCGACGTGCCGTACTTGCTCCGGGCGGCCTTCTTCTTGCGCTTGGCGACCTTCCCGTCCGCCCGGATGTAGATGTCGTAGCTTGCTTCCTTGCCGTCCACCACAACCGCCCCGAAGGAGACCTTGCCCAGCACCGGGTACTCGACAGTCTCCTCTTCCGCCGCTTGGGCCGGCGCCTCGGCCGGCGTCTCAGCCTGGGCCTCGGCGGGCGCGCCCGCGATCTGCGCCGGGCCCGTGCCCGTCACCTGCGCGCGGGCCAGCGCCGCCGCGCCCAGCGCCACGGCATCGTCGCGCAGCGCCGACCGCACCAGCCGCAGCTCGTCGCGCGAGCCCTTCATGTTGTCGCCCCGCACCTCGGCTTCGATGAGGGGCATGAGGAAGTCGCCACAGGCCTCGACGACGCCGCCGCCGAGGATGATCAGCTCGGGGTCCAGCAAGTGGCGGATGGTAAGCACGCCCTGGCCCAGGTAGTGGCCGGCGCGCCGCAGGACTTCGGTCACCAGCTCGTCCCCGGCCTCGAGGGCGTTCTGGAGCGCCCCGCTCTTGATCTGCCCGTCCCTGGCGAACTCCATGATGCGCGACTCGCGGCCCTCCGCCAGGGCCTGGCGCAGGTCGCGCTCGATGGCCGTGCGGCTGGCCAGGGCCTCGAAGCACCCCAGGTTGCCGCAGCCACACACGGGGCCGTCCACCATGAGCACCAGGTGCCCGATCTCGCCCGCCAGGTCCTCGGGGCCGGCCAGCAGCTTGCCGTCCACCACCACGCCGCCGCCGATCCCCGTCCCGACGAAGATCCCCACCACCGTCTGCGCGCCGCGCCCGGCCCCCAACCACACCTCGGCCAGCGTGCCCAGGTTCACGTCGTTGCCGATGTGCACCGGTATGTCGTACTTCTCCCGCAGACGCAGGATCAGATCGTGGTCGTCAATCTCGAGGTTGGGCGCCTTCACGAACCTCCCCGTCCGGCTGTCCACCACGCCCGGGACGCCCACGCCAATCCCCGCCACCTCCGCCAGCTTCAGCCCCGCGTCGGCCACGGCGCCCTCCACCACCACCGCGATCTGCTCCGCCAGCGGCGTGCCGTCCTGACGGGTCGGCTCCTTGGCGCGCCCGATCACCTCGCCCTCGCCCGTCACCACCACGGCGAAGACCTTCGTCCCGCCGACATCCACGCCAGCAAAGGCCTGGTCCTTGCCGCTCATGTCGCTTAACCTGCCTCATCAGCCTTGATGCGGGGACGGCGCAGCCCGGGAGCCCACCGGCCCCCCGTGCTACCTTCGGCCCCCGCGCCGCCCGTTCCTGCCCGAGGGGCGCGGCGCGGCCCGGCTGCGGGGGCTAGCTGTCCTCAAGCAGGGACGAGAAGAAGTCGCGCAGCGTGTCCGCCACCGACCGCGTCGGCTCGTCCTCGACGTGAAGCTCGCGCGGCAGCAGCGGCCCCACCAAGTCGGTCTGAAGCGCCTGGCCCGGCGTCATCTCCTGCACCACCGACTGCACGTGCCGCTGCAGGTCGGAGAAGACCGCCCGGATGGGCCGGTCGGCGTCCACGACGGTGAAGCTGTACTCCTTCGCCATGGCGTCGAACTGCTCGAGCAGCATGCCCTGGTACTTGATGAAGGCGTCGTGCAGGTCGGTGTCGGGCAGGAAGTCGGCGCCCGATTCCCAGTAGTCGAACCCGCCGCTCGCCAGCACGCGCGGCAGCAGCTTGGGCACCGAGATCTTCAGGTACAGCACCAGGTCGGGCTCGATCGCGAAGCCGTAAAGCTTGCGTACCCACTCGCGGTCCGTCCCGCGCACGATCGCCCGGGCCATCAGCGAGTAGATGTACCGGTCCGTGAGCACGACGTAACCCGCCCGCAGTGCCGGGACGATCTCCCTCTCGAGCCGGTCGGCGAAGTCGGTGGCGTAGAACAGGCACTGGGTACGCGGGCTCATCGTATGCCCTTCCTTGGCATCCTGGATGTGCCGGCCCGCCAGCCGCCCGCGCGTCAGGCCCGTGTCATACACAGCCAGGCCCGAGCTTTCGAGCCAATTCAGCAGCAATTGCGTCTGCGTGCTCCGCCCGACGCCGTCCGTGCCCTCGAGGACGATCAGCTTGCCCGGCAGGTCGCCGTTGAGCTTCTGCCCCGGTAGCGGCACCCAGTAGTAGCGGGGGGGCATGGCCTACTCACCCGCCTCGGTCAGCGAGGGTGTCCAGGCGTCGTCAGGCCGTCTGAGCAGGCCGTCCAGGCAGGGCTCCACCAGAGCCCTCACCTGCCGTTGCTGCTCGGCGATGGGCAGCGTGCCGTCTACCACTGTCAGCCCGAACTCCTCCACCAATCGGTCGTACTGCTCGAGGATCCGCGCCTGGAATAGCTCGAAGCTGCGGTACACGTCGTCCGCCAGCCCCAGATCCATCCCGGCCTCGTACCACTTCATCTCGGGCCTGCCGGAGAGGATCCGGTCCACGGCCACCTCCAGCGGCACGCTGAAGTACAGCGCCACCGTCGGCCGTGCCGCGAAGGAGTAGACCTCGCGCACCCACTCGGGCGAGCACCCACGCGCCACGTCCCGCGCGAAGGCCGTGTAGACGTAGCGATCCGCCAGCACCGCGGCCCCGGCCCGTAGCGGCGGGATGATGTTGCGCTGGTGGCGGTCGGCGAAGTCGGTCGCGTGGATAAGGCTGAAGGTCAGAGGGGTGAGCAGCCGCTGGTTCTTGCCCCGCTTCGTCGTCCTCTTGACGAGCGACGACGAGTTCCACTCCGAGAAGAAGACGCTGTAACCCTGCGCCAGCAGCCACCGGTACAGCAGGCGTACCTGTGTGCTCTTGCCCGACCCGTCTATGCCCTCCACGACAAACAGCTTGCCCTGGAAGTCCCCTATGGATCGCAGCATGATGTCATCCTTCCCGTATCGGGCGAGCGGCGACTGCTACGACGAGGGCGGCGGCTCCTGCTCCGGTGTGATGCGAGGATGGGCCAGTGGCAGCGATTATACCCATCCCCCCAGGTCATAGCAACCGGTGGGCGCCGGCGTTCCCGTAGGGGCGAGCGATTGCTGGCGACACGGGGAGGCTGCGAAGCAGGCTCGAGGCGGCGGAGCGGCGGGCAGTCCGACAGGCGGACTCGTACCGCGAAGGCCCTGGTGGGAGGCGAGCCGCGCAGTCTGGGGCGAGCTGGCCCCGGGCGAGCCGGAGGGCGGATCCGGGCCGACTCCCGACGACCGCGATGCGACTCGTGTCGTAAAGGCTATAGTGGGAGGCGAGCGACCTGGTTTGGGGATCTCGGCGACGGCGGTGCGGGTCGTGGTGCACAGGCTATAGTCGCGCTGGCGCACAAACTGCGCCAGCCCTCCCGCTCGGCAGCAGAACGGCGCCGGTCCCACGCAGGGGACGGGGTAGGTTGTCCCTGTAATCGCGCGCCGGGGGTCCCGGCAGCGCGAGCCGCCGTGCCCGCTACCATATGCAAGTTGTATTGCATTTAGTGCCACTATATGCAATACTGATTGCATGAAGCACCGAACCTACTGGATAGAGAAGGTCGAGCAGGCCTGGTCCTCGAAATCCGTTGTCTGGCTCTCGGGCGTGCGCCGCGTTGGCAAGACCGTCCTGTGCCAGAGTCTGGACGACGTCGAGTACTTCGACTGCGAGCTCCCGCGCGTCAGGCGCCTGCTGGCAGATCCCGAAGCCTTCCTCGAGGGCCTGCGTGGCAAGCGCATCGTCCTCGATGAGGTCCAGCGCCTCGACGCCCCTTCCGAAGCGCTGAAGATCGCGGCCGACCACTACCCCGACGTCAGGATCGTGGCGACCGGGTCTTCTACCCTCCAGGCCTCGACCCGGTTCCGGGACACCCTCACCGGCCGCAAGGCCGAGCTGTGGCTCACGCCCATGATGAGCGTGGACCTCGTGGACTTCGCCGACGCCGGGGGGGAACCGTCCGTGGTAGGCGGGGGAGCGCCGCAAGCCGATCTGCGCCACCGGCTGCGCCACGGCGGACTGCCGCCCTTCTTCCTCAGGCGCGACCCGCTGCAGCGCGAGTACGAGGAGTGGATGGACTCCTACTGGGCCAGGGACATCCAGGAGCTGTTCCGTCTGGAGCGCCGCTGGGGCTTCCGTCGGTTCCTCGAGCTTCTGCTGGCACAGAGCGGCGGCATGTTCGAAGCAGCCAAGTTCGCGGCGCCCTGCGAGATCAGCCGCACGACGGTGGCCAACTACCTCGAGGTGCTGGAGGCCACGCGGGTCGTGCACGTGCTCCGTCCCTTCTCGACCCACCCCGCCACGGAGATCGTGTCGGCCCCCAAGGTCTATGGCTTCGACACAGGATTCGTCTGCCACCAGCGTGGCTGGACCGACCTGCGGCCGGAGAACCTGGGCGACTTGTGGGAGCACTACATCCTCAATGAGATCCACGCTCACACGCAGAGCCCGCGGCTTCACTACTGGCGCGACAAGCGGGGGCACGAGGTGGACTTCGTGCTGGCGTGGCCTGGTCTGGCATCGGTTGCCATCGAGTGCAAGTGGTCGGCTAACGGCTTTGATCCGCAGAACCTACGATCCTTCCGTTACCGTTACCCGGAGGGCGAGAACTGGATTGTGGCCGCGGACGTGACGAGGCCCTTCCGCAGCACTGAGGACGGATTGCCCTTGGAGTTCCTCGGACTGGAAACCCTCGCCGCGAGGATATCGGATCTCTGACGGGGCCCATGGCAGGGCGCGTGATCGCCGTGGGAATTGACATAAGGGCTATTACACGCCCACGCGCGGCTCGGCCTACCGCCCCACCATCACCTCGATCACCTTCGCCCCCCACGCCGGTAGCTCCACCGCCAGATCCACGCCGTCCCCGAGCCGCACGTGCCCGGCGCCCCGCACGTACACCCGCCCGTCGGGCCGCAGCCCCATCCTGGCCAGGTCCACGAAGAACTGCCTTCTCGCGGGCTCGTCGCTCAGGTTGAAGACGTTGACCACCGCGCCGCGCTCCGGCAGCACGTGCACGTGGGTCTCCTCGTCAATGCCGTAGAACACGCCCCGCTTGTAGTACTCCTGCAGCCGCAGGTACTCGGCCATGTGCCGCTGCACGTTCAGCCAGTTCGCCCCGTCCGGCCGCGTGCCGCCGATCCCCAGGTGCCGGCAGGTGGACGCATACCACCACAGGGCCAGGCAGTGCTCGTTGTCGTCCCGCAGGTCTATGTGGATATATTGTGGCAGATGATAGGCTAAATTGTAGTAGTAAAGGCTCAGCGCCCGCTGCTCCTTTATGTCCTGCAGCGGCCGCCACATGTACTCATTGGCCCACCGCTCATCCCAGCCCCCATCGCCGTGCCCGAGGTAGGCCGGCACGTAGACCGAGTGGACGCCCGCCACCACCTGGTCGTGCTGCTCGATGATGACCCCCGGATGCCGCTCATGGATAGCGCGGGCCAGGTGCCGGAGGGCCGCCACGTGATCGTCGCGGGTGTAGGGTACTGGGTGCCCGTGGTCGCGGCTGAAGCACGGGCCGGTGTACCGCGAGCCGTCGAACATGAAGTAGGCCACGCCCGCGTCGGCGAGCCGTACCAGCCGCCGCGCCTCCTCCTGGAGGTAGGCCCGCGAGCCGCTGCACAGCGATCCGCCGATCACGCCCCCCTCCTCGGTCACGCGCCAGGCCTCGCGCGGATAGGTGGCCCCACCGCCCCCGGCGCTGGCCCAGTCGGCCACGGGCGTGTGCAGCGAGACCTTCAGCCCGAACTCCTCCCCCATCCGCCGCACGAAGTCCTCCACCGGCCCCAGCCGCTCCTCGTCCCACAGGTGCGAGCCGAAGACGGTATCCCAGCCGGGGTCCAGGTACAGGGCCTGGCAGCCGGCGTCGCGGGCCTTCTCGGCCTCGCCGAGCATATCCCGCAGGGCGTAGTACTTCTTGCGGCGTTCGGGCGTGTCGGGCCCCCACCACAGGGGGTTGTCGTAGAGCTCGTTCCAGTGCATGGGGGGATTGAAGTCGAAGGGGCAGCCGTGGCCGTGCCGGGCCAGGAGGTCGCGGAAGGCATAGAAGCCCTCGCGCCAGTCCCCCTCGTAGTGCACGTAATAGGTCCAGCCGCCGCTGACCGTCTGGCCCGGCTCGACGCTCTGCCACCTCGCGGGGTCGCCGTGCCAGACGCCGCACCCGCCCAGGCGCAGGGCCGGCTCGCCGCCTCGCGCCACCCGATCGAGCAGCGTCCACTCCATGAAGGTCTCGTTGAGCTTGGCGACCAGCGTGCCGCCCCTGCCCGTGTCCCACAGCCAGCCTTCGGAGCCGTGCTGGGGGACCCAGGACCTGTCCGGCGCCCCGGTCTCGCGGTACCACCCCTGCCGCCAGACGGCCTCGGGCACGGTCAGGTCCAGCAGCTCCCTGGCGCCCCAGGTATCCCTGCGCCAGGGCACGGGAAGGAGCCGCACCTCGGCCACGTCCGGCGCCAGCCCCGCGCCGGTGCCGTCGCCGACGGCCCTGACCCAGCCGCACCGCGCGCGGCTCAGGTCCACGGCCCCGGACGCG